>JAIOYO010000080.1 GCA_021741075.1 Flavobacteriales bacterium
TTTGATGCTATTCATTCCCGCCAAAGTTGATTTCAACCCCGTTAGCATCGGGTCGCTCGCTTCAATCGTTTTCCAATCCTGCGCGAAAAGGAAAAATGGAAAAAGGATGAAAAGGAAAAATGTTGTGATTTTAGGCATGATAAGGTGCAATTCCCGATTGTTCAGGCACTGAAACGATCTTCATGCCATTCTGCCTGCAAAGATGAATAATCTCTCGAAGTGCATCGGGCGTGGTCGGATTGGTATCGTGAAACAACAGCACCGTTGACTTAAGAAGATGCGAACTGATGCGCTTGATTGTCGCTTCTTTGGTTCGAATGCGTCCATCCTGAGACCTTAGGTCCCAACCAATTATAGCGCAACGTTCTTTCATCACTGCGTCCGCAATTTTGGGGTTCATCACGCCAAATGGTGGACGGAAATAAGCCGGCTTTTTGCCAATAATTTTTTCGATGACTTCTTGCCCTTCGGTCACTTGTTTTTCGGCAGCTGCAGTGGAAAAAACGTAAGCATGATTGTAGGTGTGATTGCCAACCACGTGACCTTCATCCAAAATCTGCTTTACCAACTTCGGATGCTTCTCGGCATTTCTTCCGATGACGAAAAATGCGGCTTTCACACCTTCTTCGCGAAGCACATCCAACACCTTTGGCGTCACTTCTGGGTCTGGACCGTCATCGAATGTAAAACTGACCGTTCCCTTCTCGCCTCGCCAAAAAGTTGGCATAAAAAACTGGGAACCAATATCAAACACGCCCCAACCAAGGGTGATGGAATACACAAGGAATAACAAAATCAAGACCTTCCAAGTGATAAATCCAAGTGTAATGGCTGGAATGAGGACGAGGACAAACCCAATAGCAAGGATATTCAGTCGTTGATAATTCAAATCTTTTCGAGTAAGATGCTCATTTCTTGTTCGAGCAATTGATGATGCACCAAAATACGCGTTGGATGGTCGAATGAAACGTGACGGTTGTCAACTTTTCCTACTTCAAAAGCCTTTAGCGCCATGAAAAGTCCGAAACCAACAGATGTGAAATGCTCGCCTGAGAATTGAGTGTAATTGAAGCCTTCGTTTGTGTTTGAAAGCACAAAGCCTCCCCCAGCCCCTCCAAAGGAGGGGAGCAGTCCCTCCGAACCAACATTGGTGCGAGAAGTCAAGTTCAGTTCAACAACTCGTGCCACAGACGAGCTCAACTTTTCCTTTGAAGCCAAAAAGAATGCTCCACCCTCGCCTACTGTCGGCAATGAATAATTCGCTGTCGCAGCTAGTTTGGAGAGCAGTTCTACCAACTCATCAGTCTTCTCATCAACGGCACCAACAAGCACCGTTTTAGCATCTCCTTCACCAATCAGTAATTCTGCATCCGAAAGCGCATAACCCAAGGACAAAGCGCCTTGCACATGCGTCATGTTGTAGCCGTGGTTTCCGAGCATCAAGGCCAACTGACCAGCAATGGAATTATGTGTGGATTGAATGAAAGCCGTTGGTGAAAGTCCACCTTCGCCATCTTGGTAAACCGCGCTCAGAAACTTGAGCGTATCACGAACACATCCAAGACCCGTTCCAACGGTGATGGCATCCGCATTTTCCAATCCTGCTTTAGTCAAACACGACTTCCCTCCTGCAGCTCCCATTTTCAGAACACTGCTCATTCTTCGCAAAGCAGCTGGGCTCACAAATTCTTTGTAATCAGGCTGAACGAGTTGCGTTTCCCCATCGATCTCAACGAGCGAGTTCCAAGGATTTTCATTCCCGAAAGTGTCTTGAAACGATATGCAAGTGGCGGCTCCTAAATACATCAAAGTGAGAAATAGTATTCCTTCATCTTTTGCGCCATCAATTTTCTTCGTACAGAAAGAAATTCGTCAAACTGGCTAACCTCCATATTCATGATCTCTAACGGCACGCAGTTCATATGAAGGTTCTCTAAAAGCTTCGCTTCAGTTGTTATCCCACTTACCTGAGACCCTGTGGTTTCAAACTGTTGTTTCACCAAAGCGAAATAATCTTTAGGCGGCTTGTTGCCAACCTTAATATTGATCTCAGATTGCATGTAAACGTAGTTCGCTATCTGATTGTACTTATTTCTATCGAGCCCATTCTTCTTTAAGTAATCCTTCGGGAACAAATGATGGATGTCCCCTCGAAGTGAAATGAGATCTCCCACGAGTACATCTGTTGATAGAAATCCCTTGTCATTCGCTTTCACCTGAGAAGCAAGATAAACATGAAAAAATGGGCTACTTGCTACAGCCGTGTCCAAGCTCATTGGAAGCGAAGCATTCCAAAAGGCATCTGAGAGTTCGCTCGCTTCCCTGTCTTTCAGGTATTCATCAAACGGTCTGGATGAAATTTGCTTTATGTCATAATCAAAAGAACTTTCTGGTGCACCAGAATACCGTTTGGTCAAGATCGAATAGACGAACCATCGCCTCACATAGCTTTCAATCTGAACAGAGTTGACGCCCTGATCCTTGAGTTTTATGTATAGGATGTAGGCAAAATTGACAACGTTCTGTGACCTTATTAATTTCGGAGAAATGAAACCTGCCGACTTCACAATCATCAGAAAGCGCTTGAAATTGGTCTCATTTACAAATGCTTCAACCCCGTGCTTAAATCTAGCGTAGGAACTCTCAATTATCTCTTGCTCAAAAGTCCTTGTTTCAAAATTTCTTCCCGAAAGAAGACTAACAAGATCGGCTAGCTTTCCTCGATTGAACTGCGAGGTGAACGCCACTCGGATGACATCCGTGTAATTTGGATCGTACAGATCTTCATTCTCTTTTTTGAGCCATTGGATCTTCTGAAAAAAGTCGGTTTGCGAAAAATCCTTATCGTTATCCACAATGTGCTTGAAGAAATCCGGAGCAATGGCCAGATGACAGAAATAGTCGATGGCCTTTCTCAACTCATTTCCACCATTTTCCGTATCAGCAGCGATCTTACTCATGGCAAAATCCGCTTGACTTAGAACTACTCCCTTTGAATTGATACGAATGAAGATTTCGGTAACTGTTTCAATATCAAGGTCAGGCGCAAGTTCAATGAGGCCAATCTGTTTCTTAGGAATGTTCATCAGGTTCGAAAAAGCAATACGAACCTGCTTCTTATCCACCTCTGGGTTGAGTTCAAAATAGTTTTCGGCTATTTCAAACAAATCTCCATTTATAGCTTCTGAAATATCAGGTAGCCATGTTTTATCCTTCAGAATAGCTGGATTCTGAACTTCGAACCGTTCATCCATTGGATGAAATGCAATTCGAATTTTGATCCGTTGATAGGTTTTATCAATCACGTACTGGCCTAAAATTGCCGCAGTCAGAGCAGTGACGCGCTGCTGACCATCAATCAGTATTTTCTTTCCATCGCTGAAACTTCCATCCTTCAAACGGACATTCGGATTTCTCCATGCAATCACATAACCGACTGGATAACCTTGATAAAGGCTATCCATTAAATCGCGAACTTTTGAACTGTCCCAAACGAAAGGCCGCTGTATTTCTGGAATGGCTATCTCACCCGAGTTGACCCATGCAAGAAGTGTTTCTATCAATTGTTGGTTAACTGAGTACTTCTGCATGTTTTAAATTTTCGAAAAAATAACGGTTGAGTTGTTGCCTCCAAACCCGAATGAATTGGACAAAACGTGCTTGATTTCTGCAGTCTCCACTTCTAACTGCGGTTGCCAATCGTTATCTTCAATCGGGTCTTGGTAATTCAAATTCGGGAACAACTTATTCTCTTTTAAAGCGAGAATTGAATAAACCGCTTCAATTGCTCCTGCTGCAGCAAGCGTATGACCTGTATACGCTTTCGTAGAACTGATTGGTGGTTTCTGTGCTCCAAAAACGCGGTGTATGGCAATGCTTTCCGACTGATCGTTGTTCTGAGTTCCCGTTCCGTGGGCATTGATGTAACTAATATCAGAAGAGTTCAATCCTGCTTTCTTCAAAGCTTCTGTCATGGCCATAAATGCACCATTTCCATCAGGAGATGATGCTGTTTGGTGATACGCATCATTCGTATTGGCCCAGCCTGTCACCAGACCGTGGATTTCAGCTCCACGAGCTTCTGCTTCTTCCCTACTTTCCAGGACGAGATAAGCAGCTGCTTCGCCTAAATTCAATCCAGCGCGATTGGCAGAAAACGGCTTGCACCATTCCGAATCCAAGATCATCAACGAATTGAAACCGTTGGCCGTAAACCGACACAAGGCATCTGTTCCACCAACAATTACGCGCTTCAATTTTCCTTGTCGAAGTAGGCGAGCGCCCATGGCAATGGCATTTGCTGCCGAAGAACAAGCCGTGCTAATGGTAGTTGAATAAGCCGTAATTCCGAAATGCGCGGCTGCTTGTTTGGTACAGGTGCCGCAATCGTGCGTGCCGAGCATAAACACATTCGCAAAATCCTGTTCGGTGTAATACGGCTCGAAAAAGCCTTCGCTGCGGTCCATTCCACCAACCGAAGTGGACGAAACCAATCCAACTTGGTTATCAACCGTAATGCCTGATTGCTCAATGGCTTCTTTCATGGCCCAAGCACTCAAAAGTGTGGTTCGAGAAACAGCTTCTGAAGTCCAGTTCAAACCTATTCTCAATTCATCATTCGAGAGTTTCACTTCTCCGAAAAGGTGTGTTTCGGTGAGCTTAGAACTGAGCAGTTGGGCTTTGCCAATGCCTGTTTCTTTCGCCAATAATGCACGTAGGTTTTCCTGCACATCGTTGCCGATGGCTGAAATTGCGCCTATGCCTGTGATTGCGATTTCCACTATTTATTCACATGAGTTAGCCACAGAGGCACAGAAGACACCGAGGTTTTCACAGAAAAAATTCCTTTTTCATTCTGTGTAAATCTGTGTTTCTGTGGCTTTAAAATGTTCATCTGTTCAAATACAAATCCGTCAAACTTTCTGCCGTCACTTCGTTCATCCCTGATGCAGTGATGAACGCGAAGAAACCATCGTGATTATCGCTTTCTACTTCGGTCCAACCAATCAGAACAGCTTTGGCTGAATTGTCCGCAAAATGCGCTTCACATTGCCCCAACAACTGCTCCGCGTCAAAACGTTCGGTGACAAGGAAATTGTTCTCG
>JAIOYO010000026.1 GCA_021741075.1 Flavobacteriales bacterium
TCACCATTTTCAATCATCGGTTATTCTTGGCTTTCAGGACGGGACCCACGCATTTTGCTTCGAAGAAAACGGGGCTTTACATCATTTCCACTTCGGATGGAAAAGCATGGCGAAAGGAAAAAGAGATCTTCATTGGGCGTGATATGCGCGAGCCTTTTCTTGTTCCGATCGATGGAAAACTGCACTTCTACACTTTTGGTGCAGGCACAAAAATGACCGCTTTTGAGCCTGAATTCATCGACCATTTTACTTCGGATGGAAATGGCAATTGGAGCACCCCGGAAAAGGTTCTGAACTTGGGAGAAGTACATTGGAGTATCAAAAACCGCAATGGTTCAACCTTTATGACGAGCTACATCGGCTCGCATTACGAGTTGCAGGGACCATCTGAAGTGCGGATGTTTTTCAAGGAAACGAAAGACGGAGTGAATTGGAAATCGATGAATGATACTGGCGCGGTGTACTTCGGTGGCGTTTCCGAAACAGCATGGGAATTTGACCGCGACAAGAACCTGTGGGCGGTGACCCGATTGGAAGATGGCGACCACTCTGGTTTTGGTTCGCATGTGGCCTTTGCTAATGCGGGTGATTATGGCAATTGGGAATTCCCAGAAGATGCCGACCCGCGCTGTTTCATGTCGCCAAAGATGTTCCGCCATGGAGATGATCTTTACCTGATAGGCCGAAGACAGTTGGGCAAAAAGCCCTTTGGAAAAGTAAAGCGCAGCAAGAAAATGTCTGCACAGCGGAAGGGAAATTGGGTCGGCTATTCGCTTACTCCCAAGACAACCGCACTTTTCAAGATCAACAAGGAAACACGCAAAGTGGAATGGGTGATGGATCTTCCTGGTGCAGGCGACACAGCTTTTCCTTCGATTATTCGACTAGACAAACACCGTTTTCTGGTTGCGAATTACACCTCACCGATCAATCATCAAAAACGCGATTGGCTGATGGGCCAATTGGGCAAAACGAAGATCTACTTGCAGGTCATTTCGTTTGCTCCCTGCGCGAATTGATTGAACTGCTCAGACACAGAGGTTTCGCAAAAGGCGCTGAGGTAATAGACTTTATAGAGGCAATTAATCAGCCGAACATAGGTTAATACTACTTTTGTCCGCATCATATGAAGCACCTGTTTACCATTCTCTGTCTGTTTGTTTCACTAGGTGCATTCGCACAGAAGAAGTCTGGGTTAGACACGATGGTAAAAGATACAGCGGTTGGAACCTTTCTTGTTCGTGTGTCTTACGCTGCTCAAATTCCGATTACCGATTACGCTGACCGTTTTGGTTTTACCAATCACATTGGAGGTTCGCTCGGCTACAAAACACGTTCAAATTGGATTTTTTCCTTAGGCGGGCATTACGTTTTTGGAAACAGTGTGGTGGGCAAAGACAGTTTGCTTTCGGGCATGATTAACTCCAGCAACCTTATCATCGGCAACAGCGGTGAGCAGGCTTTTGTAGACATTTCTCAGCAAGGCTACATAATCAACTTTGAGGTTGGGAAGATTTTTCCTTGGGTTTCGCCCAATCCAAATTCGGGTTTCATGTTTACGCTTAGTGGCGGATTTATGGAGCATTGGATTCGTTACAATGCCGAAGGCGATAACGTGCCTCAATTGCTGGGCGATTATCACAAGGGTTACGACCGTCTAACAAACGGCATCTTCATTCAAGAATTCATCGGATATCACTATCAGGGCAACACCCGTTTACTCAATTTCTACGGTGGATTTGAGTTTACACAAGGCTTTACCGGCAACCGTAGAAGCTACGATATTCCAACTATGAGCGTGAAGAATGAGAAATACACCGACATCCTTTTTGGCTTTAAAATAGGTTGGATGATGCCTTTCTACAAGCGCAATCAGAACGAATATTACACGTATTGATATCGTGCTGACGTTCTACAACATCGGCATCAGGCTTTATCATTTCGGAATTCAAATCGTTTCGCTGTTCAATCCAAAAGCCAAAAAGTGGCTTGATGGCAGGCACAATTTACTTGATAAGATTGAACAAGAAACCACCGGTTTTTCTGGTAAAACGCTGTGGGTGCATTGCGCCAGTTTGGGGGAGTTTGAAATGGCGCGACCCGTTATGGAAAGACTGCGGAAATCAGACCAAGACCTTCGAATAATTCTGACATTTTTTTCTCCTTCTGGATATGAGATTAGGAAGAATTACGAAGTAGCAAACCACGTCTTCTATTTGCCATTAGACACACCTCAAAATGCTAAAAGGTTCGTTCAGTCCATTAAACCAACCAAGGTCATTTTTGTGAAGTACGACCTTTGGTTTCATCATCTGAACGAAGCCAAAAAATTCGGAGCCAAGCTGATGTTGATATCCGCTCAATTCCGCCCAAATCAACAGTATTTCAAGTTTTACGGACGTGCAGGAAGAGCGGCTCTTAAACTGTTTGATAAAATCTTTCTGGTCGATGAAAATTCCCGAAAACTTTTGCTCGAAATTGAAATTGACAACACAACCGTTTGCGGAGATACGCGCTACGACCGTGTGATGGAAATTGCCAAAAACGCGGAATCGATTCCAACAATTGAGCCGTTCAAAGGGTCTTCAAAACTAGTTGTTTGCGGAAGTACGTGGTCTGAAGATGAAAAGCTGATTGCATCATGCATCAACCAATTTCCTGACACAAAATGGGTGATTGTTCCGCACGAAATAGGCGAAGCAAATATGGAACGTTTGGAAAAGCTATTCCTCAATTCCCAAAAGCTCTCCTCCTATCAAAACAAGGACGCGCAGGTTCTTATTGTTGATTCTATTGGAATATTGAACAAGCTTTATCGCTACGCGGATGTGGCCTACGTGGGTGGAGGATTCCGAACAGGATTGCACAACATCTTAGAGGCCACAGCTTTCGGAACACCGACTGTTTTCGGGCCAGATCATTCCCGGTTTCCGGATGCAGGAGAAATGGTGCAAAAAGGCCTGTCGTTCAGTATTCAAAACGAAAAAGAATTGCTGTCGCGATTTCGGCAGCTACTTAAGCAAGACCAAACCGAGCTGCGGGCACGCATTTTGGCGTTCATGGAAAGCCGAACAGGCGCTACCGATGCGATTCTAAAATACACGAACAAGTGTTAATAGTTTCCTTCTGATTTCTCTCAGCAGCCATGTGCTTAGGCTAAATTCGCCTTGATGATTGAGCAGAACGTTTCCCTCAAACCGTACAACACCTTTGGTCTGAACGTCCAAGCCAAACTCATGGCGCGGGTCCATTCTATTCCATCCTTGCAAGAAGTTTTGGCAGATATAAAGCTGAAGAACGAAGAACGTTTCATTTTGGGTGGCGGCAGCAACCTTCTTCTTACCAAAAACATTGATGGGCTCGTTATCAAGAACGAACTTTTAGGCATTGCACTCATCAAGGAAACAGACGATTTCTTCTTTGTGCAATCTGGCGCTGGCGTTGTTTGGCATGAGTTGGTAATGCATTGCATTGCACATGGCTATGCGGGAATCGAAAACCTTTCGCTCATCCCAGGAAATGTGGGCGCGGCTCCCATGCAAAACATTGGTGCTTATGGCGTAGAATTGAAAGACGTTTTCCACTCTTTAGAAGCGGTGGAAATGACAACCGGAAAGGTTGAAACGTTTTTGGCCACCGACTGCGAATTTGGTTATCGCGAAAGCGTTTTCAAACGAAAACTGAAAGGGCAGTTCATCATTTCTTCTGTGACCTTAAGGCTTAGTAAAAAGCCAAACTTTAACACGTCTTACGGGGCTATTGAAGAAGAATTGGAGCTCCTCGGCATTTCATCTCCTACACTAAAAGATGTAAGTCAAGCGGTTATTAACATCCGCCAAAGCAAGTTGCCCGACCCAAAAGTGCTAGGAAACTCGGGCAGTTTTTTCAAAAACCCTGTGGTGGCAACTGCGCTTTATGAAGAACTGAAAGCCAAGCATCCAACCATCCCCGGCTATCCCGCAGGAGACGAAACCAAGCTGGCTGCCGGTTGGCTTATTGAGCAATGCGGTTGGAAAGGGAAAGTGGTTGGCAATACAGGAAGCCACGCCAAGCAGGCGCTTGTACTGGTAAATTACGGGAATGCCACTGGTGTTGAAATCTTCAACCTATCCGAACAGATAATGCAGTCGGTTTACGATACATTTGGTGTTCAACTTGAAAGAGAAGTGAATGTTTACTGAAAGGTTTTTATTGGTTTTAATGGTTGCTTTCGGACTGTCAGTCTCCACGCTAGCTCAAGCTCCAGATTGCAAAAGTGTTGGTGCAGCATACGCCAAGAAAGTGTGTAGTGGCATTGAAAACAATCAAGCTTCATTTATAAAGGATTTAATGCAGCGTAAAAGTTCGGGCAATAGCTTGGAGCAGGTATTGGCTTGGACCAAACAGTATTACGAATGTTTTTATTGCGAAGAAGAACCAGGATTCCGTGGCGGAACCATTCTTCGAAAAGTGGTTTATGAAGATGCCTTAAACATCTGTTTTTTCTTTGTGTATGATGCCCGTGTGGATATGAACCAAATAGAACGCGATGGCCGAACCCTAGTAGATTGGCTACAAGATGATACGGAAAAGGCGTTTGATGCGGCTTTTGAAACAGAGAACGAGCAAGACAAGAAATACTTGATTAAGCAGATTCAAACAGGGCAGAAATACTTTAATATATTCCGCAACAATGGCGCTAAGTTCCGTTCGGAGCTAAAAGCGGGAGGGTCTAAGTTTTAGGTTACCAGAACAAACAATCTCAGGCTAACAAAAAAAAGAGGGTGTTTGGAAGTTTCCAAACACCCTCTTATAGTAATTAGCGGCCACTTACGATGGCAACAACACGCGATCAATTGCGTGTACCACACCGTTTCCTGCTTGAATATCAGTGGCAATGATGTTTACTTGTCGGCCAGCTCCATCGGTAATTTTAGCTCCACCCGTCAAGCTGATAGTGAATGAACCACCTTGCGCAGTTGGAACCATCATTCCTTCGGTCAATGCTCCCGCAAGTACGTTTCCGTTGGCTACATGGTATGTAAGCACAGCCTCAAGTGTAGCAGCATCAATATCGGTAAGGGAACTAGCATTTAATTCATCCAAAAGCGCAACAAAAGCATCATTGGTTGGAGCAAAAACTGTGAATGGTCCGGCTCCTTCTAAGAATGTTGCATAATTAGTAGTTAAATCGCTGCGTGTAAGGGCTTGAACCAAAATGCTAAAATCTGGATTTGCAACTGCAAACGTTGGAATTTTTGGAATTCCAATGACAGCGTTTACTACGTGCACTACACCGTTTGATGCGTCAATGTCTGTTGTAATTACCGTTGAACTTCCGTTAATGACCACACCGCTTGCTGTATTGATGAACATGTCAATGTTTGAAGTTGTAGTGCCATACGTTGCTAATGTATTTACGTAACCTGTGGCAACAGCTGCTGCTTTCACTTCGGTTCCCAGCACATGATTTAGCAATACGCTACGGAGCAAATCAACAGGCACATCTTCCAATGTAGCGAAGCTGTTGGCGGTTAGAAACGCTGCAAATGCATCGTTAGTTGGCGCAAATACGGTGTAATTAGCAGATTCGTCACTCAAGGCTTCAACCAACCCAGCACGCTGAACAGCTGCGACTAACGAACTTAGGTTGCTGTTTGCAGATGCCAACTCAACGATGTTGGATTGCATGTCATCATCTTCATCCTTGTTGCAAGAAGAAAAAGTAGTGCCTAGCGCAAGAGCTAGAACAGTTACTGGAACAAATAATTTTTTCATAATAATTAGATTTTGTTGTGTTTAGATGGATGAAACACGAGAGTCTCGTTATTGTTTAACTTTTTTATCTTTTTATTAAACACTACTTGCTTTTAAGTACGATATTTCGCCATATTTCAGCCCGAAATAGGGGGTTGTTTTGAACGTTATAAGGATTCAGTTACTATTGGGTTTGTCAATTCTCAAGTGTTTGGAATGGTGTTTGCATATTTTTGCGCTCACAAAACATATATAGATGAAGAAATCTTACTTAACAATCCTTTTATTCACATCCCTTTTTACATGCGCAACCTTTGCGCAGGATATGCAGATTAAAGACGTTGCAACCGCAGCAGAAGCAAAACTCAAAGCACATGAAGACTCTACCAAACGCTGGGATATCGGTGGTTCATTGGCACTCAATTTCGGACAGACGTATTTGAAGAGTTGGGCTTCGGGTGGTCAGAACGCAATCTCAATTGCATTTACAGGCTTGGCGCGTGCCAACTACCGTAAAGGAAAAGCTGCTTGGGACAACAACTTGGTGCTTGGTTTAGGTGGAATTGCCCTTTTTCCTCAAGAGAAATACAAAGACAACCTAAACAAATTCCCATTCCGCAAAAACATCGACAACCTTCAGTTGACTTCAATTGGCAGCTACCAGATTGATAAAGGTGGAAAGTGGTTTGCTTCTGGTCTTCTCGATTTCCGTTCGCAGTTGTTGGCTGGTCATGGCGAGTATACTCATGCCGACACCGTGCTTAACTCAGATGGAACCATTGATGAAATCAACACAAATCCGAACAGAATCAATAAAAGGACTACGGTGTCCCAATTTGCTGCTCCAGCATACCTAACCGTTTCTGCTGGTATCACTTACAAGCCAGTTAGTTGGGTTCAGTTCTACTTATCTCCTGTTGCAGGAAAATTTACGTTCGTAAATCCTGCGGCTAACGTGTATGATGCAAAAACAGGAGGAAAAGGCGCCATGGCTTACGGTCTGGAAACCCCAACAAGTGTGTACCGAGCAGAGTTTGGTTGGTACTTACGTGCAAACCTTGAAAAGGAAGTTTTTAAGAACGTAATCGTAAAAACACAGGTCGAATTGTTCGGTAATTACATGGATAGCGAACATATTGACAACATCGCTACTACAACAGATGCGGTTGACGGAACTGTTTATTACGATGCTGCCACAAGAGATCAAAACACGATGGGCACGGATGCTTCTGGAGCAACCATTTACACGTATGACAACCGTAAGAACGTGGATGTGAACTGGCAGACTTGGATTACGCTCAAGATTAACAAGTACCTACAAGCATCGTTAGAGTGGCAGCTGTTGTATGACTATGACATCTCTGTTCCAAAGTATCAAGACGATGGCATTACAACTTATTCTTCTCGTGGAATTCAATTCCGCCAAGGATTAACTGTTGGTTTAGGCTATTCGTTTTAAGAAAAAATCTTTCGTAACAAAAAAGGGGCGCATTTGCGCCCCTTTTTTGTTGATTCAACTTTGGTAGTTCAATTAGAGTTTAGAATATTCTTCCCAAACGAACTGCATTAATTCTCGAACATAGTCTTGCGTAAAGTTGAACTTAATTCCAGCCGTGGCGTAGATTTCGCCAATAGGTTTAGTATAGCCAAGGCTGAGGGCTGCTTCGTACTGATCTAACGCCTTTTCAGGGTTTTCTCGGTAATTTCTCCAAACGGCAATGGCGCCTAATTGTGCAATGCCATATTCGATGTAATAGAACGGCACCTCAAACAGATGAAGCTGCTTTTGCCACTGGAATTTCTTCACATCCTCATAACCCGTCCAGTCCACAACCTTACCGCCAAAACGGTTGCTAATGCGAAGCCAATTTTCGCCTCTTTCTTCTACGGTATGTGTAGGGTTTTCATAAACCCAATGCTGAAAAGCGTCAATGGTTGCAATCCAAGGAAGAGTTCCTATAATTTTCTCCAAGTGCTCTTTCTTAGCACGTTTCAAATCAGTCTCATTATCAAAGAATACATCCCATTGATCAATAGAGATTAACTCCATGCTCATGCTTGCCAATTCGGCTACTTCGGAAGGAAGATTCTTAAAACCTGTAATCTCCAAGTCTTTGCTTAGGAATGAATGCACCGCATGCCCGCCTTCATGAACCATTGTAATCAAATCTCGCAGCGAACCCACCGAATTCATGAAGATGAATGGAACGCCTATTTCATACAGCGGATAGTTAAAGCCTCCAGGAGCCTTTCCTAGGCGCGAGCCAAGGTCTAAATGCCCCATTGCGTTCATAGTCTCCAAACATTCGCCATAGTAAGGTCGGATTCTGCTAAAAGCCTCAATTGAAAGGTTAATCAGCTCTTGTTCGTTCTTGAATGGCTTTAAACCTGCTTTTCCGGATGGATCAACATCATTATCAAAAGGCTGTAGCGAGTCCAATGCTAGCGCTGCTTTTCTAGCCAAATCAATCTTATTGTTCAACGGAACACACTCGGCCTCAATGGCGCTATGGAAAGTGAAACAATCCTCAGCGGTATAATCAAAACGACCAAGGGCATCCATCTTGTAATCGCGGTAATTGGCATAATCAGCTTGCTTGGCAACTTTGTCGCGCAAGCGAATTAGTGCCGTATACAACTGATTGAGCTCGTTCGATTTACTTAAACGGGCTTCGTTCACCTTCTCGTAAATCAACTTTCGCAATTCACGATTTGTATCCTTCAGAAAACTATTTGCCATTTGAAGTGTCAACTTCTGACCTTCATGCTCAATGCTCATCGCTCCCGTAATCGTCCCGTACTTCTGTTGCATTTGCTGCAACGTGGTAAAAACCGGAATGCTCTCTTCGCGATAGAGCTTAATTTGCATTTTAAGAGCTCGCAAGAAAATGGCGTACTTGTCTGTATCCAACTCCTTGCAAAAGGGAGATTCCAGTAGTTTCTTGTTAAACCTATCAGAATATGGAGCTGCCTTCGGATCTATCTCCGTTACCATGAAATCAAACGCTTTGGCGTATTCTTCATTGGTAGTATCAATGTTCATTCTGATGTAGCGCCAAGCGGTTTCTTCACTCAAAACGGCTTCTATTTCGCTTAAATCTTGCAACCAGCTTTCAAGCTCAGAAACACTTGCAATTGCGCGGTTTAGCAACTCGTCAAACAGCGGCTGCAATGTGGCCCAACTGTCAACGCGGAATTCCTCCGCCAAGTATCTTCTTACTGGGCGGGTGGGTATTACAGCTTCCTTTTCCATACGTTTTCTATTTTTTGACCTTCTTAGTCGCCCCTTTCTTTCCTTTCGGTTCAGACTTTGGCTTTGGGGTCTCCGCCTTTTCTGCCTTTGTGGCTTTGGCAGCTGCTTTCTCCTTTGCAGGCTTTTCAGCTTTCGTTTCCTTCTTTGCTTCTTTTTCTTTCAGAAGACCTTTTTCTGCTAATAAATTGTACCAAACAAATAGCTTCTTAAGGTCTGAATTGTAAACGCGCTCTTTGTCGTAATTCGGCAATACGGAAGCAAGATACTCGCTCAATTCTTTAATAGAAGCCTTCTTTACATCTGGCCCCGCCTTACCAGCAGTTTTCTTGAAAAGAAGTCCGAAAACTTCGCTCAACGGCACATCATCTGCATCAGTATAAATGCTGATGTCTTCTAGCGCCAATATTTTTTGAGTGGCAGCATAAGCCGGCATACGTTTACCATCCAAAAGAGACTCTACCACCAGCCCGCTTTTCATTTGGCTGACCATTTTGAACAATCCTGGATAACCCGCGATTGAAAGAATTCCACTTAAATCCATGTAAAAAAAGTTTGCTCAAAAGTAAGTATTCCACGCACGACCGTATTTGAACCAATTTTGAATTATCAACATGAAACAATATTCCAGCAAGCGGCATGGTTTTCCGTAGATTCGTTCACATAATGAAGCGCATCATTTTCGGAATCTTTATGTCGCTACAGTTCGGTGCATTGGCGCAGGACCTAAAACTTACCAATACCATCAAAGGGGAGTTCGACTTTATGACTTCTGACCACATTGGAAGGCTCTATTTAGCTAAAGGCCATGAACTATTCGTTTATTATGCTGATGGCCAACTCAAATATCAGTACAGCGACCTTAGCCGTGGCGTTATTACTCATTTAGATACACGTAATCCGATGAAATTGCTGCTGTTCTATCCGGGCTACAGCCAAATTGCACTATTGGACAATACACTCAGCCGAACACGCGAAAACATCAACCTCAACGATCTTGGATTGGCTCTTGCCACGCTGGCATGCGCTTCTTTTGATAACGGTTTTTGGGTGTATGACCCGGTAAGTTTCCAGTTGCTGCGCTACGATCAAGGGTTAAAGATTACAAACGAAATTTCGAATGTCAATCAATTGGTTGGTTCCGAGATTAACCCCAATCAAATGGTCGAATTTGAAAACTGGCTTTACCTCAACGACCCCGACCATGGTGTGTTTGTATTCGACTCATTCGGAACCTATTCCAAACTTATTCCCATTAAAGGAGCCGAACGAGTTCAAATACGCGAAAACGGTGTTTTCCTAGAGTATGAGAACAAACTAATTAAGTATGACCTTTTGAATTTTGAGCAAGTAGAAATTACGTTACCTGTGAGCGAATTCAAAGCCTTAAGCATCGAGAAAAATCGCCTGTACGTTTTGCAGAAAGGACAGGTACTTGTTTTCACCATCGACAAATAAAATTCAATCAAATTAAATACTACAACCACCAAATTTCGGTTTGGGTTGGCACTTTCAATTACTATTTTTGACCGTCCATGTCACAACCAAAACACATAGCAGTAGCCGGAAATATCGGAGCAGGAAAAACTACCCTGACCGGACTTCTTTCTAAACATTATAAATGGGAAGCGCAGTACGAAGCTGCGGACGAAAATCCGTACTTGAACGATTTCTACGAGGAAATGCAGCGCTGGTCTTTTAACCTGCAAGTTTATTTTCTCAACTCACGTTTCCGACAAGTGATGGAAATTAAGAACGGCAACAAAACCGTTATTCAGGACAGAACCATTTTTGAAGATGCGCACATTTTTGCGCCCAATCTACACGCAATGGGTTTGATGACAAGCCGCGATTTTGAAAACTATCAATCGCTGTTTCAATTGATGAATGAATTTGTAGGGCCACCAGATTTGTTGATTTATTTGCGCGCTTCAATTCCAACATTGGTGAATCAAATTCAGAAGCGAGGACGCGCTTACGAAGAGACCATTCGATTAGATTACCTCAAACGGCTTAACGAGCGTTACGAAGCGTGGATTAGCACTTACGACAAGGGCAAGCTTCTTATTATTGAAGTGGACGACAACAATTTTTCCGAAAACCCAGAAGACCTCGGGAAGATTATCACCCGCATAGATGCCGAAATAAACGGCCTATTTTAGGGAATAAACAGCTTAACCGTTTCCTGCAATTTATCTCCCTGCATCCTTAGGGCATACATTCCCGCGCTTAATCCGCTGTGAGATAAATTCACTGACCCGTTGGCATTTCCAGAACGCAAGATGCGGCCATTGATATCAAACAATTGCCATCCAATTTGCGTGTTGTCTGAAGTTCGAATGATGTGCTTATCAATATGGGTTTCGACTAAGAAATTGCTATCAGAAGAAAGTTCACCAACGGCAGAAGCGCCATAAGTAACCGCTTGAAAAGCATTGATGCGGCCGTATCCCAATTCTTGAGACCAACTTCCAGCTTCTTTCCACGTTGAGTAATCGTAACCGCCAACCTTTTCGCTGGTTGAACTCAATACTTTACGAGCCAACCATTCTGGCAAGCCCGGTGTGTGCGAAAGAATCAATCCCATTGTTCCTGCTGCATTTGGACAAGCTGCCGATGTTCCATTAAAGCTGTTGTAATATTCGGTAGAGTGGAATCCGTTCGTTCCTAGCATGTCAATGGTAGCAATACGAACGCCCGGAGCACTCACATCCAAACCTTCTCCCCAATTGCCCGCCCACCAGCTTTCTCCATCGCATGAAGTCTGTGATTTATGCTGATCGCACATACTTGTTGCACCCACTGCAATGGTTGGTGCATATCGTGCTGGCCAAATTGGAATACTATCTGTTATTCCATCATTACCGCTCGAAAACAGCATTGGAATTCCCAATCCTCCACGGCCTTGCTCAATCGCATCGTCAATAATGGCGTTCACTAGCGTATCTCCTCCCGGAAACAGTGCTAACAATCCATCTGGAACGCCCCAAGAATTGGACGAAACATCTGCATCGCCCTCTTGCCACATCCAACTAAGTCCGTTGATAAAAACGTCTGTGGTTGACCATGGAATAACACCCATTGTGCCACCAAAATCAACGTACTCAAAAACTCGAATTGGTATAACTCGGCAGTCTCGACACACGCCTGCAACACCCAAGTTGTTGTTGGTGGTGGCGGCAGCAATACCAGCGCAAGCGGTTCCATGCCCATCACTCGGAAAATTCGGAATAGGATAACCGTTTGTGCCCGCATCAAATGCATCGAAACCCGGAAGTAGTTTTCCTAACAATTCTGGATGCAGCGTATCCACGCCACTATCAACAATGGCAATCTTAACATTCGGACTTCCCGTAGTGATGGTCCATGCAGCTTCCGCATCCATATCAGCACCAATAGTTCCATTTCCTTGCAAGCTCGAACCATCGTTCTTCAAATTCCATTGTCGGTTGTAACGCGGATCATCTACGGAGCAATCGCTTACCGTGTGCATAAGGTTCGGGCTTACAATGGCAAACAAGCCTGTTGCCTTAAAGTGATTAACCGCGTCAATGGCATCAATCCCAAACTTATCGGCTTTCAACTCAATTATATCTGCATTAAAACGGTTGGCCCCCAGCACCTCCACTCCTATTTTCTGTGCTTCGCGATCCACTAATACTCGGTCATTTATTTGATTGAGCTTCACAAAAAAGCTAGATTGATAAGTAACAAATTGCTGCTTTTCATTCATGAATACGGGCGAAATGTATTCGACCCGTTCATCACTTCGAAGTGCGTTTACCTCCACAATCGAATTTGGAACGAGAACCACATCCCGACTACCGAACTGCGTTACCACATTCTTATCAATTCCTTGCTTCTCAAGGGAATTAATCTGTTCCGATTTCGAAACTCCTTTATTAAAGAAGACAGCAGTGTGAGTTTCAGTCAGTTCAGCCTGAGCAAAGGAGAAAAATGGAAGGAGGATAAAAAGTAATATGTGGCGCATGAGTTTATTTTTCTTGAATCGAAAGTAATTAATCGTTCGGGCGAATTAACCTATCACTAAAACTTAGCCTTGTTCTCCAACACATATTCCCACATTTGAAGGAATTTTTCGGAAGACCGTTTGATAGGCTCAAGATCAACTCCTTCTTTCTCCAACAAGCGCCAGTGCGATTCTAACAATCCGGGATGCGCCAGACCTTGCAGTTCGATGGCCTCGTAGGTACTGTCAGGATTAATGGGAAAACAACCCTCTTCGCCATAGCGTGGGCGATGATGATTGAGCCAACCATTAAAATCGGTCTGAAATCCGATGGAAAGGTTCGCCACTTGGTCGGCTGGAAGCTCCTTCTCTAAGAACTTTTTTACCTCCTCGTATGTGAATTTGTAACTATCAATAGAGCCTTCGCAATGGTCTGACAAGGCGTCTAGTTTAGCTTGATAATCCGCCCGTGGGTTATACGGCTGACAACTTTCTCCACTTATTGGAAGCGAAACAAAACCATTGTTGGCATATACCTTCAGTACATCCTCTTCCTCCATTCCACGTGGTTGATTCTGAATGGGCTTGAACATGTCGTGCGTCACCAATGGAGGAATGTGCTTTTCTTCCATCAGCGCCAGCGCATCTTTCCGGGTATTATCGCTCATGTGCGTTATGTCGGTCATTATACCCGCATTTGCTAACCACACAATGGCGTTCTTGCCTTTTCCGGTCAGACGTCTGTTCTTTTCCTTTCTAAAAAGACTTCCGAAATTGAGAATCTTAAGCGCAAACACAGGCTGATTGGCAGCCGCGCCATACTTACTATCTACCAAATGAACCAGCGTGATAAATGCTACGCCTTGCTCTGCCCAAAAGTTGGCGTCTTCCTGCGAATTCACCAATCGTTTTCCGCCTTCAATGGAATGAATGATGATGGTTTTATCGGTAGTATGAACAAGATTGCGCACTTCCTGAGGGGTTCTCGCAACAGCGAAATCAATTGCGTTAGCAGCCACAAAATCGTTCACAAACTTTATCTGCTTCATAATCATCTTACGGCCTCGTTTGGCCGAGACGATATTCTCTTGTGTCAATGCTCCAACACACAGAATGCGCGCACCTTTGTTCTTGCGCAAATAGTTAGCATAATTGACATTGGTGAATTGATGTTTCCAGCTCAGGTCGGGCAGATTAGTCTCATCAAAGGTCTGCAACCCTTCACCAAAAAAAGAATACGGAACATGCATGCATGGATGAATCTGCAGGTCGATGTATTCGTGTACTTGTTGCGCTTGAGCTTGAGTTGAAAAAAGAAAAAAGGGGGAAAGAAAAAACGGTAATAGACGGATTATTCTCATCCCGCCCAGTTCTGTCTGTCTAAACTGCGGTATTGAATGGCTTCTGCCAAGTGATTTGGTTGGATGTTTTCAGAACCATCGAGGTCGGCAATGGTTCTCGAAACTTTCAGTATTCTATCAAAGGCGCGAGCCGAAAGTCCTAATCTATCGGTGGCCTTTTTGAGCATGTTTTTTCCCGCTTCATCAATCTTGCAAACCTCTTTCAAGAGTTTCGTGCCCATCATGGCATTACAATGAACATCATTTTTCTCCTTGAAACGCTCGACCTGAATTTCGCGTGCCGCAATAACGCGTTTACGCACATCCTCACTCTTCTCCGCAGGGGCAAAATCTGCCAATTCATTAATTGGAACAGGGGTAACTTCAATATGCATATCAATGCGGTCCAGTAAGGGTCCAGAGATTTTATTGAGATACTTCTGCACCACACCCGGAGCACACACGCAATCTTTTTCGGGATGATTGTAAAATCCACATGGACAGGGATTCATGCTAGAAACCAGCATAAAACTCGAAGGATATTCTACCGACATCCGCGCCCGAGAAATGGTAACTACTCTATCCTCTAGCGGCTGACGCATGACTTCCAATACCGTTCGTTGAAATTCGGGCAATTCATCCAAGAACAAAACGCCATTGTGCGCCAAAGAAATTTCGCCTGGTTGTGGAATTTGTCCGCCACCAACAAGGGCGACATTTGAGATGGTATGATGCGGTGCCCGAAAAGGTCGTAAGGTCATCAAGGAAGTTTCTGAACCGAGGTTTCCTGCCACGGAATGAATCTTAGTTGTTTCCAAAGCTTCTTTGAGAGAAAGTGGTGGAAGAATGGACGGCAAGCGTTTGGCAAGCATGGTTTTTCCTGCTCCGGGCGGACCAATGAGCAGAAGATTGTGGCCACCAGCCGCAGCTATTTCCATCGCCCGCTTAATGTTTTCTTGCCCTTTTACATCTGCAAAATCGAGGTCGATATTGCTTTGGTTTCGATAAAACTCTTCACGCGTATTGACGATGGTTTTTTCCAACTCAATCGTTCCATCAAAGAAGCCAATCAGCTCCTTGATGTTTTCTATTCCGTACACATCTAGTCCATCTACAATGGCAGCTTCGCGCGCATTTTTTTTGGGAAGAATGAATCCTTTGAAGCCTTGTTCCCGTGCCTTTATGGCAATAGGAAGCACACCCTTTATTGGTTGCAATCCACCATCGAGCGAAAGCTCTCCCATAATGATGTACTCCGAAATTCCTTCTGATTTAATCTGCTCCGAAGCGGCTAAAATTCCTGCGGCAATTGTTAAATCATATGCAGAGCCTTCTTTTCGCAAATCGGCTGGCGCCATATTGATGGTAATGGTCTTTCCTGGGGTGTGATAGCCCACATTTTTGAGAGCCGCTCTAATTCTGAGTTGGCTTTCTTTTACGGCATTATCGGGCAATCCTACCATAAAGAAATTCACTCCCTGACCAGCAATATTGGTTTCTACGGTGATGAGGTGGGCATCAACGCCATATACTGCGCTTCCGTAGGTTTTCGTTAGCATGTGTTCTATACTTCCTGCTCTATGAGCATTACAATAATGTGAATGACTTTGATGTGAATTTCTTGAATTCTATCTGAATATGCTGAATGTGGTGCACGAATTTCCACATCGCAAAACTTTGCAAGTTCTCCCCCGTCCTTTCCGGTAAGTGCTATGACGTGCATTCCCTTCTCTTTGGCTGCACGGGCAGCATGCAACACATTATGCGAATTGCCCGAAGTGCTAATTGCCAAAAGAGAATCACCTTTTGTCCCAAACGCCTCAATGAAACGCGAAAATATCTGATGATACCCATAGTCATTGGCCGTGCAGGTGATGTATCCTGGATCGGAAATAGCCATGGCGGCAATGGGCTTCCGTTCATCACGGAATCGTCCACTCAACTCTTCGGCAAAATGCATGGCATCGCTCATGGAACCACCATTACCGCACGAATAAATCTTGCCGCCCAACTTAACCGAATTGACCAACAAATTGGCCGCCTTGCGGATGGCCTGCAGGTTGGAAGCATCGTTCATGAAGGTTTCCAACACTTTGGCGGCCTCCTGCAATTCCCTATCTATCTGGTCTATGGACATGGCGTTGAAAGTAAGAAAACAGGGTGAATGTTGTGCCAGACCAAAAAGTCAAATCACAACTGAATCAACCGCTTCTGCGTTTTGATGTCGAACGACCTTAGCTCCAATTCCTCCTCCGTAAACGTAGTGGGATTACCGTCTTCCACCACGCTACGTTCGCTTTCTGGCTTCAGCATTTCCATGGCTAATTGCTTGAATTTGGTTTGAATGGCACCTAAAAAGTGCTGTCCGAAAACGGTGTGACCACCTTCGTACAATTGCAATTGGTATTCCTCAAACGTGGTAATGTAACCGCAATATGCGTTTGAGTAGGTGGAGCAAATTACTTCAGTCACGCCACGATCTGCCAATACTTCAAGTAGCGTATCTTCTAGTCGCTTCCCAGCAATGGTGGTTATTTCGGCAGGAATTCCGGCCAAGGCCAAATTGCCGAGAATGATAATCTGAATGGGTAAAATTTGCTGAATCCAAGGTTTATCTCCCAAACTTCCGTTCGCATGAAACCTTTTAAACTGACCAATGGCAGGATCTGCCCAGCCGGGAACGACAAGGTTTTTGATATCGCGCGAGCCAAGAATTCTTCGGTCGTCTGCTTCAATTAAAATATCCTTTGGGCCTTGGGTGTGGTATTTCTCGTAAATACGGTCCGCTTTCTCCTTCGTCTTAAAAGGAGCTGCTGCAAGATCGTACACTTTTTGTGCTCTAATTAATGTTCGTGCTAAAGCGCCAACAGCAGGTGCCATGCCTGGGCCTTCAACGGTTCCTTCAAAGAAAGAGACTCCATGGCAGGCTGGGCCAGTTCGCGGATTTTCTTGTCCGCAGGCAAATTCTTTAGCGACAATGACTTTACGGAAGTCGACATATGTCATAACATAATCGAGCCGAGTTGGAATGCCTTCCTGAGACTTTGCTTGCTTAAATAGCTGGTGTGCGTGCTCAAATTGAATCTCACCATTGTATTTGGCGCTCTCAAAATCGTCTTCAAATTTGCCTCGTGTCCATTTTTTCTTGCGGTCCCACTTCCAGTTTGGCGTTACATCGCCTGTTTTTCGCTGCGCGAAAACAGAAATAAACGTATCCTTCTTTCGTTTTCGAACTTTGTCTTCGTGGTACTTTGAAGCATAGCCCTTATTATCTGAACAAATTCGATGATTGTCGTTGCTCAAACTGGTTGTATGCACGCCAAACCAGTTCCACGAGCCGATTGGGTTTCCTTCCAAATCATCGAAACGCATTAAAAGCATGCTACGATCCAAGGCCTGATTCGCCTCTTCCTTTTTGAGTTTGGTCTTTATCTCTGGATTGGCGTTGTAGGCATCTAACGAACGGTTGAAAGCCACTTCTTTATCTGCTCCTACCTCCGATTTAGAAATCTTAATGGTGGCTGGGCGAATGCTTTCCGCGGCTTCTACAATTGCTTCTACAATACCATCAACCACTTTCTGATACACTTCAGGCACAAAACCTGGAATGGTCATATTGTACAACCCAAAATGCGAATAGCCCCCTGGCGCACTGTGCGTGTGTTGCGCAGTTATCATCACAGAATCTTCTGTAAACCCAAGATGTTCGTGCTTGCGCTTCAATTTCTTCATTACGCCACGTCTTATGGCTATAGTAATAAAGCATATCTCTGCATTAACTAAGGCCACTTTCTTGCCTGTTGCCGTGTCTCGAATGACGACCGCTCGCGCAAAAAGATCTGTTTCTACTCCCTTTACGATATTGAAATACATACCGTAACCCATCATTCCCACCCCGAGTTTGAACGCGGTGATGTCGGCCTTTCCAACGCCTATTTCATACATAATACCAGTAGTGTTTTGAGTAAAAAACCGCCTCATTTGGCAGCCTTGGCTAAATTAGAAACTATGTACGTAATTGATATTTGTCAATTGATTTTTTCGGTCATTTGACGAAAATGAAGCCACAAATGCGACATAACCGACATCTCATCATCTTTATCAAGAATCCTGTAATGGGAAAAGTAAAGACCAGACTGGCTGCTGGCATCGGTAATGAGAAGGCGCTAGAAGTGTATAATCAACTGCTAGAGATAACCAGAAATGCGGCCCTCCAATCAGATTGCACCCGAAATGTTTTCTATTCTGATGAGATTGAAAACGATGCTTGGGAGGAGGATAAATTCAACAAGTTTGTGCAGGAAGGCAATTCGTTGGGTGATAGGATGAAAAATGCCTTTGAGCAAATTTTTGCGCTAGGGGCAAATGAGGCAATAATTATCGGAAGCGATTGCCCCCAACTCTCTCCGTATATCATTGAAGATGCATTCGAACTGCTTCAAACTAAAGATGTCTGCATTGGTCCTGCCAAGGATGGCGGTTACTACCTTCTTGGGATGAAAAATCTGCATGCTTTTCTCTTTGAAGGAAAGAAATGGAGCACGGATTCGGTTTTCACTGATACTACCAATAACCTCGATACAAATAAGTTGAGTTATGGATTGGTTCGAAAGCTTTCTGACCTTGATAACATTACCGACTTGAGAAATTCTAAACTTAGTTTTCTGGAATAAAGAAGGGCGTTCCGATAAATCGGAACGCCCTTCTTCGCAGTTTAGGTATGATGCCTTACAGCACGTATATGCTAAAGAAAACGGCCCCTAAAATAATTGCCAGCACTGCCAATCCAGCACCGATTATTCCGAAAATCATTCCTAATCGAGCTTGTGATCCGGTACCATTGTTCTTCTTGTAAAGAATGGCAAATGTAATTGCGGCACCACCAAGCAAAAGAGCTAGAACGGCTGCTCCCCACACAAAAGATGAGAAGAAAACCACTGTTAGTATTGCAAAAATCAAAGCCATTGCTCCGAATGCCAGCGAACCTATCCCTGTACCGAACGCAACCCATTTCATCCAATCCGACCCTCCAACCGGAGCAGCTTTGCTCGGTTTGGCAATTTCTCTGCTGATGTGCTGCATCCGCTGCTCAAAGGTCATTTCTTTAAACTCCTCGGAACGGGCAATCTCCTTCATGCCTCGTTTCTTTTCGGCCTCAAAGGCCTGTGGTTTAGCTTCAGAAGCATCGGCTGTAAGTGCTAACTCTTCATTCACTTCAATCTCTTTCACATCAACAGGCTCAACCGTTTTCACTTCCTCTGTTTTACGAGCTTCAGCTACTTCGGCTTCTTCGGCTAGCTGTACTTTCTCTCTTTTTTTAGAAATATCAACATGAAAACCAGGTCGATATTTTCGTTTAATGATGTCTATGTTTCCGCATGATGAGAACATCAGACCAGCGGCTAAAACCGCAATCAATGCTTGCAATTGAACGTTTCGTTTCATTTCAAATTTTTTAAGGTTGCGGGCAAAATTAGGTTTAAGCTTAGGTCACATCTTGACAAAAAGCAGCTATTTATCAACGGCAGATTATGAATTACTCAGCGTTTCGTGTTTGTTAACCGCATCTTCCCACTCGGCCATTTTAGCGTTGAGCGCATCTTGCTTTTGCTGATATTCTTTGAACACATCGCGCTCGGTCAGCGCTTCTTTGTAGCCCTCGGCATCAAGCATTAATTCATCCAAATCGGCTATTTCTTTTTCGAGTTTGGCTATTTCTTGCTCCAATCTATCTGCACGATTCTTGGCGTTTCGGACCTCCTTTTCGCGCTCTTTGCGTAGGTGCTGCTCTTCCTTTGTTTCGCGTTTGGTCTCGACTTTCACCTCCACAGCCTTCGGTTTTGCGCTAAATTCCTGAATGCTGGTGGCTTTCACTTTATCCAAAAATTCATACACATCACCAATGTGTTGTTTCACGTTTTTGTCTTTGAACTCGTAGACTTTCGAAGTTAATCCACTGAGAAAATCTCTATCGTGAGAAACAATGATCATGGCACCATCATACTTCTGAAGTGCTTGTTTCAGCACGTCTTTCGAGTGCATGTCCAAGTGATTGGTCGGTTCATCCAGAACCAAAAGATTCACTGGCTCCAAAAGCAATTTGGCTAGGGCCAAACGACCTCGTTCCCCTCCAGATAGCACGCTTACTTTCTTGTCCACGTCTTCTCCTCCAAATAGGAACGAACCGAGAATATCGCGCAATTTCGTGCGAACATCACCTCGCGCCACATCATCAAGCGTTTGGAACACGGTCTTGGAAGAATCGAGCGATTCGGCCTGATCCTGAGCGTAATAACCCATTGCCACGTTGTGTCCCAATTCCAAATTTCCCGTGTAATCAAGGTCGCCTACAACAATCTTCGAGAATGTGGTTTTTCCTTCACCGTTCTTTCCAAGAAGCGCTACTTTCTCGCCTCTATCGAGCATGAGGTCCACGTTTTTCAATACTTCAAGATTGCCATACGTCTTAGAAACACCTTCGGCCAAAACGACCACTTTTCCAGACCGTGGTGCTGGCGGGAACCGAAGTCGCATGACCGAAGTGTCTTGTTGTTCCACCTCAATCCGATCCACCTTCTCCAGTGCTTTAATTCTACTCTGTACTTGTGTTGCCTTGGAGGCCTTTGATCGGAAACGGTCAATAAAACGCTCGGTATCGGCAATAAATTTCTGCTGATTTTCGTACGAGGCCATCTGCAATGCAATCCGCTCGGCACGTTGCGTTACGTATTTCGAATACGGAACGCGGTAATCGTTAATCCTACCAAGGGTAATTTCTATGGTGCGATTAGTAATGTTATCCAAGAACGCCCTGTCGTGTGAAACAAGGATTACCGTTCCGTTATGGTCTTTTAGGAATTCCTCCAACCACTGAATGGAAAGGATATCCAAGTGGTTGGTCGGCTCATCCAATAGCAGTACATCGGGCCGCTGAACAAGTATCTTGGCCAACTCTACCCGCATTTGCCATCCACCGCTAAACTCCTCCATCTTTCGGGTTAAATCTTTGCGCAAAAAACCTAATCCCATCAGTACTTTTTCCACTTCGGCATCGGCAGTGTCGCCACCGAGTAAACTGAACCTATCGTTGGCAACAGTCATGTCCTGAATGAGCTCCATGTAGGAATCGGTCTCGTAATCCGTGCGCTCTTCCAACTGCTTGGTGTAGTATTTAACCTTTGCATCAAGGTCTTTTAGCTCGGCAAGCGCGCTGTAGGTCTCATCAAAAATGGTCTTTCCAGCCTTCGGCTTGATATCCTGAGAAAGGTAGCCGATGGTGGCACCGCTTGGCTTAGAAATGGCGCCCGATTCGGCCTCCAATTGACCCGAAATAACTTTTAAAAGGGTGGATTTTCCGGCACCGTTTTTACCAACAAGACCAATCCTATCCTTCGGATTGGCTAAAAAAGAAATGTTATTGAAAAGGAATTTTCCGTTGAATTGAACGGAAATTTGGTTAAGTGATATCATTCCGCAAAAGTGCGTAATTGTCTTCTTAATTGTCACCTAAGTTGCGATGGTTTTCAGCAATCTGTGTTCCTTTGTGGACAAATGGAAAAACCGATGTTGGAAGGAACCAAGATTTACAGTATTCTGAGGTTGAAATGTCCCCGCTGTCAGGAAGGAGATCTTTTTATGACGCGAAACCCTTACAATTTTACTAAGCTCGAAACCATGCACGATGCGTGTCCGGTCTGCAAGCAGAGTTATTGCCCAGAACCAGGATTTTTTTATGGAGCAATGTATGTGAGTTATGCGCTAACGATTGCGTTAAGCGTTGCCGTTTTTGTTGCAATGATTGTGCTTTGGCAGTTTGACGTGTTATGGTATCTTGGACTGAATGCCTTAGCTATTATCCTACTTTTCCCTCCTATTTTCAGGGTTTCGAGAGCCGTTTGGTTTAACTTTTTTGTTTCCTACAAAACACCAGAAGAAAGAGCTATTTTAAATCAGGAAAAAGCGTGAAGTGCGTCTCCTTCGAGAATGTGAACGCCAGTTAGGCTTTCTTTTCCCAACCTGACCATCGCTTTTGCAACGGTAGAACCTTGAATTCCTTTGTACTTGCTCATTGAGCCCACCATCAAGGGATTTACCAACATCATTACTCCTTTTCCAATCAATTCACCAAAACGAAATTCCTTTCGTTCGCCCATGAGCATAGATGGACGAAGAATGATTAACGAGTCGAACCCGATTGCTTCGAGGTCTTTTTCTGTTTCGCCTTTAACTCTTAAATAGAAGTTTGAAGTTTGAGGATTTGCGCCTACCGAGGAAACCAATACAAATGTTTTTGCGCCAGCTGCTTTTGCATTTCTGGCCAAATCCAACACCAGATCATGATCTACGTGATAGAAAGCCTTCTGGCTTCCTGCCGTTGCGATAGTTGTTCCCAAGGCACAGAAAGCAACATCAACTTCGCTAAGTTTCTGTTGAGATAAATCACCAACTAAAACTTCAAACTTTTCTGAAAGCTGAAGCGGTTTGCGAGAAAGCACCGCTACTTTTTCGAATGAATTATCAACCTTCAATAAGTTGAGGAGAATACTGCCGATAAAACCTGTGGAACCTGCTACTGCTGCTTTCATGCAACAAAGGAATCAGTTTTTAATCAAACGCTGAATGTGCGATTTTGCTTCATCGCGAACTTCAAGCACATACACACCTTTTGATAGCTGAGATGTTGAAATAGTCTGATTATTTGAATTCAAAATACCATTCAATACCATTCGACCAGCTGCGTCAAAAATGGAAAACAGACTTCCTGATTTCCATTCTCCAGCAATGGTAATTTGATCTTGGAACGGATTTGGAAAAACTAAAATCTCATTCTTGATTTTATCATCAACGGCATTAATCAGGCTAAGATTGCAGGTTGAAAAATCAAAATACTGATGCGATTCATTGCCGCATGTAGTTGGAGCCTCAACTGCCTGAGTACTCACATAATTTCCTCCATCAATAGAAGGCGAGTACAAATCCCTTCGCATGGCACCTTCCGTCAACTGAAAATACATTGGAGAACTCAAGTTATTGTTGTGCTGCAGCAGGTGCGCATGTCCTATTTCATGCAGAATGGCTGTTTCCAAATCATATAGATTGCCAGTCGGAGCCACATCGCCTATCCACCAATCAATATCTCGATTGAGTAAAATATCAACCTCAATCAGATTCCATTGCAATCCATTTGGAGTACTGCAACCAGAAAATGTAGTAACTGTTTTTCCTAGTAGATAAGAAGGCAACTGTCCGGGGTTTGAAAGTCCGATAAGATTATTTCCATCGTGAGCCCAGTCGGTCATATTCAAAATCTCGTTATCAAGCGCAAAATTCACACCTGTATTACATGCCCATTTTTCGAATGCTGCGTCTACCATATTTGAGCTTCCCACAAACTGCGCTAATTGTTGGTTTCTCTTGTATACGTAACCGCCAGACTGCATTCCAACAAGCATGGTACTGTTGAGTTGGTTTGAATAAACAACTTCACTTTTTGCATACTCAACGGATACCTCCTGCGCACTTTCTGCGCTGGCCCCGTTTCCTGAAACGACTCGGACTGATCCTGTACCTGCAACAGTGTTATTGTAAAGTGTGGAAGAAGGAACGTACATCTCAATCTGTGTGTCTGTCCAACTTATATAATGTGGACCAGTTGGCAGACTTACGAAACTTTGGCCACCATCATCGGCATTATGAAAAGCCACATAACCATCTCCTTGTTCGGTTCCAAAACCTTGACCAGTAATAGTGAGAACGGTTTGTGTTCCTGCAGTTACGGCAAGCGGATAAACTGAAGAAATTTCAGGAACTGCTCTGCTTGTTTGAGTTGCATTTGCTTGAAGAAGATCAACCGGAATTCTTCTAAGTTCTATAGTTTGAGTTCCCGTTGCACGAGCAATGCTTTCATACAATACTTCGCGATGTGCGACATTTTTCAAGCCATAAACAGTTCCGCTTTTTTCATCCACCGAATAAAATGCTGATGCTAATGATGTTAGCGAACGGTTCAAATCATCGTTCACAACTAAAACACCATATTCGCCCACGTGCATTTGGGCACTTGGCGTGACTACTTGCATCCAATCGCCCAATACCCCTCCTTCGGTAACCACATCTATATTAAAACCAACCTCTCCCTTAAACACGCGATAAACATCAATACTGTTTGATGTATAGATATTTCCATCTGCTGCAGCAAAAGTTTGTTGGCTCACAATTTTTCCTTCGATGATCTTGTTGGAAGAATTCAGCTGTTGTTCCACCGCGTTTGGAAGGCTCAGGCATTGCGCACAAACTTCCAGCCCCAAAAACAAGGAAATCAGCAGTGCAAAATGATACTTTTGAGACTTCAAAAAGGTAGGTTTATTTGGTCGGTCAACGGTTGTTCAATCTACCGATTACACCTTTTGATGTTGCGGGATTCACGTAGTTTTAGACCAAGAGGGAGATACGCCCGATGAATAAGTTTTAACATGACACAATCAGAGAAGTCGTTTGTCGAAGTTCCCAGGACTGCCCGCTATTTCAGCCTGAATTCTGTACAGCCCACGACAAAAAATATTTGGATTGTCTTACATGGCTACGGACAGCTGGCGGAATACTTCATAAAACACTTTGAAGATTTGAATCCGGAAGAGAATTTCATCATCGCCCCTGAAGGTCTTTCGAGGTTCTATGTTGATGGTTTGATGGGCCGAGTTGGCGCTAGTTGGATGACCAAAGAAGACCGGGAAGAAGAGATTAAAGACCAGTCAAATTATATTAACGCAGTTTTGAAAGATTCTGGGGTTGACCCTACAAATACCTCGTATCGTTTTGTTGTTCTTGGCTTTTCGCAAGGAACTGCAACGGCCGTCCGCTGGTTTGCGAAAAATAAAATCCGTCCATCACAATTGGTGCTTTGGGCAGGCTCGTTTCCGCACGATATAGATTCTGCAGAACTATCAGACATCTTCACAGATCTTCCGGTTCATTTCGTTTATGGTAATGAAGACCAATTTCTGAAGAATGTGAACATTGATGAGAAAACTGCCGAACTTGAAAAGATGGGGATGAAGTTGAAACCTTGGACTTTTGAAGGAAAACACGTGATGGACAAACCAACTCTTGCCAAGATTGTTGATAGCTTTGTTCCTTGAAGTGAATAGCGAAAAGCGACCAGTGAATAGAAAAAGAAGATACTTCTACTTAGATCATAAAATAGAAAAATCATGAGCCTAACTGAACAAATAAACAACGACCTGAAAGAGGCTATGAAGGCCAAGGATACCGTAAAATTGACTGCATTGCGTGCTATAAAATCTCAGTTGCTTTTGGCGGCTACCGAAAAGGGTGCTGATGGAGGTTCTTCTGATGAAGCAGGAATCAAAATGCTTCAGAAATTGGTGAAACAACGGAAAGAAAGTGCCGAATTGTATCTTGGTCAAGGACGAAACGACCTCGCAGATCCAGAATTGGCAGAGGCTGCCATCATCGAAAAATACCTTCCCAAGCAACTTTCGGAGGAAGAATTGAAACCGATCATTCAGGCTATCATCGCCAAAGTTGGAGCATCTGGTCCACAGGACATGGGCAAAGTGATGGGTGCTGCTTCGCAGGAATTGGCCGCAAAAGCGGATGGAAAAACGATCTCTAGCGTAGTTAGGCAGTTGTTATCTAACTGATTCAACCTAGCCAATGAAGAACGTGGCTGACCAGAACATCAAGAAATAGCCGAAAAAGAAGCCCAAGGCTAAGATCAGTTTACGTGAAGCGATTCTAACTTCACCTTCTACATTCAAGACTTCGTCAGTAAGCTTGTCGTCAGCAATTCTTCGGAAATAGACGGGAGCATTGAGCCATAGTAAAACATCAATATCCAAGTGGGCAAACGCACCGTTTGTCCACATGAAGTTATCTTCAACGTCATTGGGGTAAAGTAGTCTTAGTAGCTTAACCTGTTTCCTTCGCTTTTCAATCAGTCGGAATCCGAAATTCACAAACACAGCTAAGAACCCGACTAGAAGAATTATGCCAACAGCTACTTCCAAAATTATTTCGTCCTATCTATCACAAAGTTGACCAGGTCGATGAGTGATTTCCGTGCTTCGTTGTCAGGATAAGATTCCAGCATCTTAAGTGCTTTCTGCTGATACTCTTTCATGCGAGAAACGGTGTACTCAATCCCACCTTTTTCCCGCACCATTCCTATTACCTGAGCAACACGTTTTTCGTCCGTGTTGTGGTTTTTGATGGTATTAATGATGAAGCGTTTTTCTGACCTGTCTGAATTATTGAGCGCATAAATCAGGGGCAAGGTCATTTTCTTTTCCTTGATGTCGATGCCAGTTGGCTTTCCAATATTGGCATCGCTTCCATAATCAAAAAGGTCATCACGGATTTGGAAAGCAATTCCAACAGTTTCTCCGAACAAACGCATCTTTTCAATCAATTCTTTGTCCTCCGAAACACTAGCAGCACCAGAAGCACAGCAACTGGCAATAAGCGAGGCCGTTTTCTGACGAATAATACTGAAATAGATTTCTTCGGTAATGTTGAGTTTCCGCGCTTTCTCCATCTGAAGAAGTTCTCCCTCGCTCATTTCACGTACTGCGTTGGAGGTGATTTCCAACAAATGAAAGTCCTTGTGTTTGACGGCAAGGAGGAGACCTCGGCTTAGAAGATAATCACCGACCAGGACAGCCACTTTGTTCTTCCAAAGCGCGTTGATGCTAAAAAAACCTCTTCGTTTGGCCGCATCGTCCACTACATCATCATGAACAAGTGTTGCCGTGTGCAACAGCTCAATAAGCGTTGCCGCGCGATAAGTCTGATCGTTAGTATCAGCCAGCATTTTGGCCGTAAGAAACACGAACATAGGCCGCATTTGCTTGCCCTTTCGCTTTACAATGTAATGCGTGATTTTATCGAGAAGCGCTACCTCGCTGCGCATCGAAGAACGGAATCGTCCTTCAAACTCTTCCATTTCTAGCCTAACGGGCTGCTTTATTTTATCTAGTGATGACAAGCCTTGCGAATGTAATCAACAACAACCTTAGGCAGAAAGTTTGTTTGCCAATTGTCCACAAGCGGCATCAATGTCTTTTCCACGGCTTCTTCTGATGTTTACAATAAGATTCCGTTCTTCTAAAAACAACTTGAACTGGTCGGTTTTGGCAATATCCGCCTTTTTAAACTCGCCACCATCAATCGGATTGTATTCGATAATATTGATTTTAGTAGGGAAATTCTTACAGAACTGCGCAAGCTCTTTTGCATCTTCTAAAGAATCATTGAAATCTTTGAAAATGATATATTCCAATGTTGGTCGCGTTCCAGTTTGTTCATAGAAATAGCGCATTTCCTCTGCCAAAATGGTCAGATTATTTGTCTCATTAATTGGCATTATATAGTCGCGCTTTTTCTCATTGGCAGCATGCAGCGATAAGGCCAAATTGAATTTCACTTTATCATCTGCCAACTTATGAATCATCTTGGCGATGCCGGCAGTGGAAACCGTAATACGCTTAGGCGACATTCCCAGGCCTTCAGAGGAAGTGATTCTTTCAATACTTTCAAGCACGTTCTTGTAATTGAGAAGTGGCTCACCCATTCCCATATAAACGATATTACTCAATGGAATACCGTAGTGCTCCTCACTTTGCCGTGAAATATGAACTACTTGATCAAAAATCTCGTCAGCATTAAGATTGCGTAACCTATCTAACCGGCCAGTAGCACAAAACTTACAACTTAAACTGCAACCAATCTGAGACGAAATACAAGCCGTCATCCGACTTGCAGTTGGAATTAGAACACCTTCCACAAACTTTCCGTCAGACGTTTTAAACGAACTTTTAATTGTTCGGTCTTCGCTAATCTGCTTCTCATCCACCGTCACTGCATTAATGCTGAAATTCTCTTCCAACATATCGCGTGTCGGTTTGGAGAGGTTTGTCATCTCATCAAAGGACTGTGCTCCTTTTTTCCAAAGCCACTCGCGAACCTGTTTGGCGCGGAAAGCTTTATCTCCATTGTCGATGAAAAATGAAGTAATTTCATCATCAGTCAATGCTCGTATGTCCTTTTTTTCGGTCATTGTGCAAAGATACAGGCTTAGCATGCGATTCCTTTCGGCAGATGTCATCTTTCCTATTTACACCGAGCCGATTTCCAACGGAATTCTGGCCGTAAGTGCCAACGGAACCATTAATGATGTGCTCTTACCCGATGATGTAAATGCCCCAGAGCCAAGTAGAGTAGAGCGATTAGAAGGCGCGCTTTGCCCAGGTTTCATCAACGCACATTGCCATTTGGAGCTTTCTCATATGAAAGGAGTGATTGCGGAGAATACTGGGCTTCCCAAATTTATAATTGAGATTGTCAACAAGCGCGATGAAAACGCAGAAATGAAAATGGAGGCCATGCGATTGGCTGATGCAGAAATGTGGCGGAACGGGATTCAAGCCGTAGGAGATATTTGCAATACGGCCGATACATTGGAAACGAAGCAAAGTAGTCGTATCAAATACCATTCATTCGTTGAGGTGTTTTCTTTTGACCCAGCAAAGGCCAATGTTGTTTTAAAAGAAGGCATTCGGGTAGCTGGCCTATACCAACAAGCAGATTTACGCGCAAGCATCGTTCCGCATGCGCCTTACTCTGTGAGCGAGCAACTTTTCGCTGGAATTGCTTCACAGCAAAGTCGTTTTTCGGGTCCAATCAGTATTCATAATCAAGAGACGGAAAGTGAAGATGAAATGTTCGTTTCGGGAACTGGCGCATTGGTAGAAACATTCAAAGGCTTTGGAGTTGATTTCACCAATTTCAATCCTCAGAAAAGAAGCGCGTTACACTACGCTTTGCCACAGTTACCCAAGAATGAGAACGTGATTCTGATTCACAATACCTGTTCTAAGCCAGAGGAATTCGATTACGTGGATTCCTTGAGAAAAGATGTTTTCTGGTGCACCTGCGCTCAAGCCAATAAGTACATCGAAAACCGAATTCCCAACCTTTCAATGTGGTTAGAAAAGCAGGCGAAAATTTGCGTTGGAACCGACAGTTTGGCTAGCAACCATCAACTTTCCATCCTTGAAGAATTGAAGCTGATTCAAGCAAATTATCCTGAGTTTAAGCTCGCCCAACTACTTAAAATGGCTACGTTGAATGGCGCAAAAGCCTTGAATATGGATAAAGAAAAAGGCAGCTTCCTTAAAGGGAAACTGCCTGGAATTCTTTGGTTGAAAAACGTGAACCTAAACGAAGGTATTCTTAGAGAAACAAGTTCAATTCAACGGATTGTTTAACTACCAATCATCGCTGGCTGCACCTGCAGCCTTTGCAATGCCTTTGGTCATTTCCTCAATCATATTCTGAATCTCGGTATCTACATCCGTTAGGTAATACGAATGATTTTTTGCGTTAGTATCCTCTTTATCCAACCACTTTTCTAGCGGCTCATAGCTTGTGGCTTTGAGGTTCAAATCGGTAACTGTGTACTTGTATCTACCATCACGGAAACGCAAAGTCAATGTGTATTGAACCAAACCTTGCGTACTGGCTGTCTTCACTCCTTTTGCATCGTAGGCATAAATCGGGAAACGAACGAAAATCTCCATTTCTCCTGTTTCGCGGTCTTGCTTTCTCAGTTTCTCACCAAAATTTTTGAAATAATCACCTCCCCATTTCATTGCTCTATCGAAGAGGTCTTGCGCAGCTACGCCTCCAACTTCTGGAACTCCAGAATAAGTAATCAATTTTGTAGTAGCATCTATTTCCATTGCTGGCCAGCTTAGTTCTACTTTTTTCTGAGCCATAAGGCCAAATGGAAGGGATGCGATAAGCATCATTGCTAAAATTCTCATGTTGTAAAAATAAAGTTGAAGTTAATTAGTTTGCGTTGGCCGTCTCTTCAAATTCCTCGCCAAGTTTTCCTAATCCGATTGAAGAGTAATAATTATTGAAAAGGTTAACCGCTACATTGTAACGTTGCGCCTTCGTTTCAACCCCTAGAAGGATTGTTATTACACGATGGTCGCAGCGTTTTGAAGTGGCCACAATGCAATATTTAGCAGCATTCGTAAACCCTGTTTTTAACCCATCAATTTCACCGTAATTCTTTACTAGTGTGTTGCGTGTTTCATACGTGTAGGTACCATTCGCGTTTTGGATTTTTTCCGTACTGCGAGCGGTCATGTCCATGATTCCATCATACTTCACTAAATCTCTTGCTAGCAACAACAAATCAGCCGCAGTTGATTCGTTATCAAATAGTTCGTTTGATTTTACTGGCATTCCTGTTGAGTTTGCGAAGCACGTACTCTCCATGCCTAATCCTTCAGCCTTTTCATTCATCAACCGAACAAAATCTTCTTCTGTACCTCCAACGTACTCAGCCAAAGCATATGCCGCATCGTTTCCAGAACGAATCATGGCTGCTTCAAGAAGATCGGCTACACTCAACTTTTGTCCTGCCTTCAACCACACGCAAGAACCTCCAACGTAGGTTGCCTTTGGAGAAATCTTAACCAAATCTTCCAGTCCAATATTCCCGGCCTGAATTTGCTCCATAGTTATCAGCGCCACCATCATTTTTGTGAGCGATGCAATTGGAAACTGCTGATTTAGATTCTTTTCGTAAACCAAACGGTTTTCATTGAAATCATACACCAAAGCTGCCTTGAACAACGAAGGCTCGTAGGCCAACGTACTATCGATTTGAATGTTTATGTAATCGAATTGTTTACGAGGTGGTTCTTCTTTTGGAACAATCAGTTCGCCCTTTGGAGTTTCAGACCAACCAAACAAAACTGTGGGCTCGGAAAATAGAAGCACCAAGAACAGTGAAAATGGGGTTATGAGCAGCCCGATAGACTTCAAATTAAGAACAAATGATTTTGTTTGGGTACTGTTACCTGATTCCATTCGGCACAATTATACTCATCTCAGCTGCAAAAGGTTAGACGCGTTTTAATGATTCTGTTAACATGAAGTTGTTAATTCAATTCGATTGCGTTCGTCTTGTGCTTATCAATTGGGCCAATTCTAGGTCAATCGGTGTAGTAATCTTGATGTTTTCTAAGTTTCCTTCAATTAAATGAATGAATTGACCAGTTGCTTCTACAACGGTAGCATCGTCAGAATAGTCTGTATGAACTGCAGAATCGAACGCTTTTTTTAGCACTGAAACTTGAAAACACTGTGGGGTTTGAACAGCACAATACTCGTTACGGTCAATAGCTTGGCTGATTCCATGATTCAGTTTCCGTAAACTTTGAACAATTGGAATTGTAGGGACTGCCGCACCAGTCGAACTGGCTTTAGCAAAACAGGCATCAACCGTTGCTTTTGATGGAAAAGGACGTACGCCATCATGTACCCCAACCACATCAGAATCTTTCACTTTTGCTAGGCCATTTTTAACGGAAAGAAAGCGTGTTGCACCGCCAGCAGCCAATTCATGCCCTAGCAGAAACCCATGCTTTTTCTTCAACTCATCCCAAACTGAAAACTGACTTGCTGGTAGAACCAAAATCAGCTGCATGGTTGTGTCCATGTCATGCAGATTTTGCAACGTGTGCATTAGAATAGGTTTGCCGTTCAGTTCAATAAACTGCTTTGGAATTTCGGCACCCATTCTGGTTCCACTTCCGCCAGCAACTATTATCATGCTTTTCTTCATAAAAAAGTCCCGATTTTCTAGTTGAAAATCGGGACTGAAATTAAGCTTTATGCGTTGACTAAAGAATTAGCATCGCATCTCCGTAAGAGTAGAACCTGTATTTCTCCTTAATGGCTTGATCGTATGCTTCTCGCATGAAATCGTAACCAGCAAAAGCTGCAACCATCATTAACAGGGTAGATTGTGGCATGTGGAAGTTGGTTACCATTGAATTCATCACGTTGAAATCGTAAGGAGGGAAAATGAACTTGTTTGTCCAACCGTCATACGGCTTCATGTCTCCAGTTGTACTAACGGACGTTTCTGCTGCTCTAACAGTAGTTGTACCAATAGCACAAACCTTCTTTTTTGCGGCTCTTGATGCGTTTACAATATCGCATGCTTCTTGCGTAATAATCAATTGCTCGCTATCCATCTTGTGCTTGGTTAGGTCTTCTACCTCCACCGGACGGAATGTTCCCAAACCAATATGCAACGTCACTTCAGCGAAGTTTACACCTTTTAACTCAAGTCGTTTTAGCAATTGTTTGCTAAAGTGTAGGCCCGCAGTTGGAGCTGCAACGGCACCTTCATGCTTTGCAAAAACCGTTTGATACCGCTCTTCATCTTCTGGTTCAGCGGCTCGCTTGATATATTTTGGAAGTGGAGTTTCGCCAAGATCGAAAATCGTTTTTTTGAACTCCTCGTGCGTTCCGTCAAAAAGGAAGCGAAGTGTTCTTCCGCGTGAGGTTGTGTTATCAATAACCTCAGCCACTAGGCTGTCGTCATCTCCAAAATAGAGCTTGTTTCCAATTCGGATTTTACGAGCCGGATCAACAAGAACGTCCCAAAGAATGCTTTCTCGATTTAATTCTCGGAGTAGAAAAACTTCAATTTGCGCTTCGGTTTTTTCCTTCTTTCCGATCATTCGAGCTGGAAAAACCTTGGTGTTGTTTAAAAGGAACGAATCTCCGTCATCAAAATAATCCAGGATATCCTTGAATGTTTTGTGTTCGATGGTACCTTTTTTTCGGTCAAGAACCATTAATCTGCTCTCTTCGCGATCCTGAGTTGGATGATAGGCAATAAGTTCTTGTGGGATGCTAAATTTAAATTGTGATAATTTCATAGTGTTTGATTTGAGCTTACGGGCCCATTTTTATGGGGCTGCGAAATTAAGAAAATGGTTGATTGAATTCAGAACCTAAGGTCCTTAAGCCTATTCTCCGTTCATTAATGCATGAAATTGATCTGCATTAATGGCATCTTCTACGCTGAACTCCCCGATTTTAGTTCTTCTTAAAGCGGATAAATGCCCTCCTGAATTGACCGCTTTGCCAAAGTCGTATGCTATGGATCGGATATAGGTTCCTTTGGAGCACGCTACCCGAAAATCAACCTCAATTGTTTCGGGCTTTCTTCTAATGCTCGTTATTTCAAACTCTTTAATCGTGACCAGTTTGGTGTTCAGTTTCACGTCTTTCCCGGCTCTTGCCAAATCATAGGCGCGCTTGCCATCAACCTGTTTAGCAGAAAAAATTGGAGGCATTTGATGATGCTCTCCAACCATTGTTGCTGCCGCTTGTCTAATCATATCATCCGTTAGGTGGTCAATAGGAAATTTCGCATCCACTTCCGTTTCCAAATCGTACGATGGCGTAGTTGACCCAACGGTGATTGTTCCTGTGTATTCCTTCTCGGCATCCTGAATAGAAACAATGGTCTTGGTGGCTTTTCCCGTACAAATGACCAACAAGCCAGTGGCAAGCGGATCTAAGGTTCCGGCATGACCAACCTTGATGTTTTTAACCTTCAGCTTTCGCTTGATGATACCACGAACACGGTTAACGATGGAAAATGACGTTGGTCCATACGGTTTATCGAACAGCAACACTTCTCCCTTTACAAAATCGAACTCAGAAAACTCCGACTGCATCATACGATAGAAAGGTCATAGCCCAAGGCCAGCATCAACAGAATCAGTCCTCCAACAACGATGCGGTACCAACCGAAGAGTTTGAACCCATAGCGCGTTAGGAAAGTGATGAAAAATTTGATGGCTGCCATTGCCACCAAAAAGGCTACTACATTTCCGAAGAGAAGAATCCCAATATTGTCTGAGGTGATATGGTCGTATCCTTTCAGTAGCTTATACGAAGCAGCAGCAAACATGGTGGGAACAGCTAGGAAGAATGAAAATTCTGCTGCTGTTTTTCTGTCGTATTTCAGTGCCATGCCACCAACAATGCTGGCAGCCGAGCGCGAAACTCCAGGAATCATTGCCAAACATTGAAAAAGTCCTATGATAAATCCGTTCTTATAGGTTATTTCCTTTGACTCCCCACCATTAAAAAGTTTATCAACGAAAAGGAGAAAAACACCACCAACAAGCAGCATCACAGCTACCACAGTCGCACTTTCCAAAAGAGCATCGATATAATCATTCAGCAGCAAGCCAATAACCGCTGCAGGAATAAAAGCCACAACCAGTTTGAAATAAAAATCGAGCGATTGGAAAAACTTTCTCCAATAAAGCACGACCACGGAAAGAATCGCTCCAAACTGAATATTCACTTCAAACACCTTCACAAAATCGCTTTCATTGATTCCCATCAGGGCCGAAGCAATAATCATGTGTCCGGTTGAAGAAACCGGAAGAAACTCTGTAATCCCCTCTATAATGGCAAGAATGAGGGCTTCCCAAAAACCCATCAATTAAGACTTGGCGCGGTACATAATTCCAATAATTTCCAGCGCAAAACCAACTAGAACAATCAATGGAGCCACGGTAATTCTAGTAGTGCTAAAAATTTCTTCGCTAAACACGTTCGGATCTTCAGAAGCTCCTCCTGCCATCAGTATAAAACCCAGCAGAATGACAACCATTCCCACACCAGTTATGATGTAATTCTCTTTACCGAATGCGAATTCTTTTTCGCTGTTTCCTTGTTCGCTCATGTTCAATAATAAAGTTCGTCCGCATTCAAACGGAGGTATTTTCTAACTGCAAATGTGGTGCTTAAAAATGAAATGATAAGCCCCAAGGCCAACACCACTCCAAAAAGCGTAAATACTATTTCGATGTCTTCCAATCCGAATAATTCAGGAATGTTCTGACTTGCCAAGTAGATGACACCTGCTAGCAATACATTGGCCACAATTGCTCCAACAATTCCGCGCAACACACCTTCGACCACAAACGGTTTGCGGATGAAGGCTTGGGTTGCGCCAACTAGCTTCATGGAGTTAATCAAGAATCGTTTTGAATAGATGGATAATCGAATGTTGTTGTTAATAAGTGAAATTGCTATTAACGACAGAAGTCCGCAAAAAACCAAGATTACAATGCCCGCTTTTCGCACATTTCTGTTAATTACACGAATTAAATCTACTGGATAATCAATCTCAAAAATCATTGGATTATCGAGTAGTTCGGATTGGATGTCAACAATTCCATCCTCATTCGCATACTCCGATTTGATTTTCACATCAATCGAACGCTTGAGCGGATTGTAGCCCATAAAACCGACAAAATCTTCGCCCAAAACTTCCTTTAAATGCTCTGCAGCTTCATCCTGAGAAACATAATTTGTACTTCTTACAAAGTCTGACGCATCCAAAAACTTCTGAAACTGGAGAATATCCACATCTTTTGCTTCGTCTTTCATATAGATAGTGAAACCGATGTTTTCCTTCACATATCCCGAAAGTGCTTGAGCGTAAAGCAAAGTAAGACCAAGCAATCCGAGCATAAAAAGCACTAGCGAGATACTCACCACGGCCGTTACATTGCTCGACCAAATCTGTTTTTTATGTGCTTTTTCTTCTGCTGTTGCCATCTCCATTAGGGTCGGACGAAATTACACTTTTTGACCCGCGACCAATGGCCGTTTAACGCAATTTAAGGGTTCATTGGTTTGGGCGTTCCCACGCAGCTACGCAGGCGTGGTCGGGCTGTCCACTATATCTTTTTTGCCAAAAAGCAAAAAAGTATGCCGCTTCCATCCCTAACGCACGCTACCTACACAGCATGCCGCGACTTCAAAACCGCTTCCACGTCTTCCAACGATTTTCCTTTGGCCGTAAGCAAAACCAAATAATGAAAAAGCAGATCTGCAGATTCGTTGAGGAACAACTCATCGTTATCATCTTTGGCTTCAATCACGGTTTCAACTGCCTCTTCCCCGACCTTCTGCGCAATCTTGTTAATCCCTTTTTCAAACAACGAAGTCGTGTACGATTTCTCGGATGGATTGGCCTTGCGGTCTTCAATTACGCGTTGTAATTGATGTACGAATCCGCTCGCGTCAGCATTTCCAAAACACGTATCAGTTCCCATGTGGCAGGTGGGGCCAACGGGTTCTGCCTGAATCAAAAGCGTGTCTTTGTCGCAATCAACCTCCATCGATTTCAACAGAAGGAAATTACCCGATTCTTCGCCTTTGGTCCACAATCGGTTCTTGCTGCGCGAGAAGAAAGTCACCTTGCCCAACTCTTTGGTTTTAGCAAGCGCTTCTTCATTCATATAACCCAACATCAGCACCGTTTTAGTGGCGTAATGCTGAATAATGGCGGGGACCAATCCATCGCCTTTGCTAAAATCTACCTTCATCTTACGGGAATTCCTTTTGTTCTTAATTCGTTTTTGAGTTGCGGAATGGGTACTTCGCCAAAGTGAAAAATACTTGCAGCCAACGCGGCATCAACGCCTGTTTGCTCAAACACTTCCGCAAAATGCTCTGCATTTCCAGCTCCGCCCGATGCGATGATCGGAATAGTGGTAATCATGTTCAATTCCTTCAATAATTCGATGGCGAAACCGCTTTTCGTTCCGTCATTTTCCATTGAGGTGACCAGCAATTCGCCAGCACCGCGCTGTTCCGCTTCTTTCGCCCATTCAAACACATCCAAATCGGTTGCGGTTCTTCCACCATGCGTAAATACCCGCCATTTGCCATCCACTTTTCCAGTATCGATTGCCACCACTACACATTGGTTTCCGAACTGCTGTGCGAGTTCTGAAATGAGTTCTGGTCGCTTGACGGCAGATGAGTTGATACTCACTTTATCCGCACCAGCGGCCAGCAATTTCTCCACGTCAGCAATGGAACTGATTCCACCACCAACGGTGAATGGAATGTTGATCTCTTTCGCAATATGTCCAACCAATTCTGCGAAAGTTTTGCGGCCTTCGACTGTGGCTGTGATGTCGAGAAACACCAACTCATCAGCTCCTTGCTTCACGTACACTTTCGCCAATTCTACTGGGTCGCCCGCATCGCGGATATCCACGAAATTGACACCTTTTACGGTGCGACCGTCTTTGATGTCGAGGCAAGGAATGATGCGTTTCTTTAACAAGGATTTTAGATTTTAGAAGTACGATTGAAGATTTTAGAAGTACGAGGTGGGATTTTAGATTTCATATTCTAAAATCGTAAATCTAAAATCTGAATTCTTCCTTCATAAATCGCTTTGCCAACAATTGCAGCTTCGCAACCAATCTCTTTCAATTTGACAAGGTCTTCAAGCGAAGAAACTCCACCGCTGGCAATTAATTTCAGCCCAGTATTTTTTTTCAAAATCTGTTTGTAAAGCCCAATGGACGGCCCTTCGAGCATGCCATCTTTGGCGATATCAGTACAGACCACATATTCAATTCCTTCTTGCTGATAAGCAGCGATGAATTCGATAGCGTCCAAACCCGAATCATCCAACCAACCATGTGTTGCAATGCG
>JAIOYO010000027.1 GCA_021741075.1 Flavobacteriales bacterium
AAGCATATGAATAGGTATTCTCATTTTCCTCTCTTAGGACCTTCACTATCGGAAACAGTAAATCAGGAATCCGATTAAGCGATGCATCTCCCGAAGCAAGCGTTTTATCTCCTACTACCTTCAATAGAGCATAGACTTCACTCCACTCCCCCTTGTTTCCCTTCAGCATATCTTGTCGATTATCTCCTTCGCTGTCGCCTTAATGGCTGGCACGGCCACCGAATTACCAAATTGCTTGTAAGCAGAAGCATCTGCAACAGGAATCACGTATTTATCAGGATAACCCTGTAAACGAGCCCACTCCCGCGGGGTCATCTTCCGAATGCCTTCTCGGTTAACCGTTCCTTTAATGTGTGTTATTGGTTCGAAAGTGGTAAGTCGGTCGTCATTCACAAGATTTCGTTCTCTACCCATTCCACCAACTACAATGGCACTTGCAATGCCATCATCAGGAATAATGGCATATCCGAACCCATTTCCTTTTCCTTCGTGCCTTTCCTTATGTGCCCGTAATGTTTTCAAATACTGTGTGGAGAGATAATACTTGACCGACACTTCCTTTTCTTCTTTTACATCTTCAAAGACCACGGTCTTATCCAAAGGCGCAGGATACTCGAACGTTTCAGCGGCTTTCTTATCCAAGAATCCTACAATGAAAATGCGCTCTCTATTCTGCGGCACGCCAAAATCCTTTGCATTCAAAACCCTAGGTTCTGGTACATGATAGCCAAGGTCTTCTCGTAATGTATGGAGTATGGTCGCTAGTGTCTTCCCTTTGTCGTGGTTGGTCAGTCCTTTCACATTCTCTAAGAAGAATGCCTTTGGCCTATGTTTCTTCAGAATCTGAGCCACATCGAAGAACAGGGTTCCTCGTGTATCTTCAAATCCCCCTCGCTTTCCTGCTATCGAAAACGCTTGGCAGGGAAACCCTGCACACAGCACATCGAACGATTCAGGTATGTAATCCTTGTTGCTTTGCTTCGTGATATCGCCAAACGGAACCTCACCAAAATTGGCCTCGTATGTCTTCTTTGCTTGGTGGTCCCATTCGCTAGAGAACACACATTTACCGCCCAAACTTTGCATCGCAATACGGAATCCTCCAATACCTGCAAACAAATCAATAAACGTAAACTTTGGATTTGATGGTGGAGGGAATGGAATGTCCCATTCAATGGGCATCCTCAATTGCACCGCATCGGCAGACTGCTTACTAACATGCCCGTTCAGCGTTCTCATATAGGTCACTGCATCCTCCGCAAAGGCACTAACACTCGTACCCTGCTCAGACTGCATATGATGCGTTAATACAGCAAGGTCTTCCGACTCACTTCTTACCACATTAACACCTAGCTCTTTCCGAATCTTTGAATACTTCATCTTCTTTTGCAATCGAACACAAAGTAAAAAGAACCTCCTCGTAATCTATCTACGCCCCCAAAAACTTATCCCACCACTTTTCCCCCACACCAACAATTCCAAAACCCATTATCTTAGTGTCCATGTACAATGCACTTCCCGTCTCCCTCATTCAGGATCCCCGCAAAAGTGCAGGTAAGAACGCCCTTTGCGTGGTTATTGACCAATGGAAACTCCAACGCATGAACCGATGGTATTGGCGCAATTCATTCTTTTGCAAGGGTCATTTGGACGGCTACCGATTCACCATGTATCGCATCTATCCTGCGGGCGACAAGAAGACCTTTCACCTACGCCTCGATGCCAATATGAAAAAGGCCATTGGCAACAAGAAGGCAGGAGACACCGTCTATCTCAGCATAGATAAAGACCGAATGACCCATCCCCAATCGCGCGAATTCAACCAAGCACTTTTTGAAGGAGACCGCGAACCCGGCTCATTCTATCTTGGTCTGGAAAAGGAACAACAAGGACTGTTTACCGAATGGATGGCACTGGCCCCCACAGACGAGGAGCGACTAAAGAGAACCTCCCTATCCATCGAAGCGCTGCGCAGCAAGCAGACTTTCAGTAAAATGATGCTCGCCCACCGTGCAGCCAAGAAAGAACTACGCTCCTAGTTTCGCTCAGCCATGTATTGCCGAACGTGAGCCCCTAAAGTTCCCCCAGCTTCCGAAAAAACGCCACTAAAATTCTTCAACCGCACATTCACCGTTGCGAATTACAAAACAAGGAATTACCTTCATTCAAACCAATCAGAAGCAAGTTGTAAGAGTTCATCCCATAAATAGCCAATCATGGAAGATATGTGTCAGTTCAGTGGATTGCCCTACCTCAGGTATCCTTGCAGTATGCCCTTTTCAGAGCAGTTGAACATGATTGAGAATGCCCTTGCCCAGCACCCCGAAGACGAACTCAGACTGCTGCGACTGCTCGTCAGCTATTCCGTCAGTGTGCCCCAAAGACACGACAGCACCTTGGAGTGGGCCCACCGCATCCTGCAACTTACCAACAACCCCGAATACAAAATTGATGCCCTGCTAGCACGCGCCACAGTGCTTTGGCAAGACCGCAGAAACGTAGAAGAGGCCGAAAACATCTTCATCAAAGTGCATGCACTCGACCCCGATTATCAACAACCCTACGAAAACCTAGTGGATATTTATCTACAGCAAAAGGAGTTTAATAAAGCCCTGCACTGGGCCCAGTTAATGTCTGTACAAGAAGACATGGAACACATCGGTTTCCGTTTGAAAGGAGAAGTGTTGCAAAAAATGGAGCGCTTAGAAGAAGCCAAGGCCGCCTATCAAGAGGTCATACAAATGGACCTTTATCCTACCAAATCGTATGAAGGGTTGGCCAGGTGCTATTTGGCCGAAGAAAACTGGGCGTTAGCAAAAGATGCCCTCGTCCAAGCTTCCGAGCGCTGCCACTACCCCGAAGTCGTTTATCCCTATGGCGTAGGCCTCTGCTATCAGAACATGGACGACCCCTACCGCGCCATGAAATGGTACATCAAGGCATTGGATATCGACCCATCCTATCCCAATGCGCTCAATAACATGGCCGTGCTACAGGTCCAACTGGAGAACGGATGGGAAGAAGCCGTGCCCTACCTCCTAAAAGCAGTCGAACTTTCTGGCGAGGCCATCAACGATTCAATGCGCATCATTTACCGCAACCTCTGGGCCCACTACAAGCGTACCCTCAACCACGAAAAGGCCGAATACTACCACCGACTCAACTACAAATGCCTCGGTTTCGATGACGATAACATCGATTTTCTCGATGCATTCGGAGACGAAGAATAATCGAAGCCAATCCCTTCCACTCATTCTCATTCCCCTTTCCGTCTCTGCGCCTCTGCGCGCAACCACCCCGAGCGTAGCGATCCTCCGCGCCCTCTGCGGTTAAATCCCCTCAGACCCCCTCACCTTTTCCTCTTTGCGTCTCTGCGCCTCCGCGTGCAACCACCCCGAGCGTAGCGACCCTCCGCGCCCTTTGCGCCACCTCCGCGTCTTTGCGGTTAAATCTCCACAGACTCCCTCACCTTTTCCCCTTTGCATCTCTGCGCCTCCGCGCGCAACAACCCCGAGCGTAGCGACCCTCCGCGCCCTTTGCGCCACCTCCTCGCCTCTGCGGTTAAATCCCCACAGACTCCCTCACCTTTTCCCCTTTGCGTCTCTGCGCCTCCGCGCGCAACAACCCCGAGCGTAGCGACCCTCCGCGCCCTTTGCGCCACCTCCGCGCCTCTGCGGTTAAACCCCACAGACTCCCTCACCTTTTTCTCTTTGCGTCTCTGCGCCTCCGCGTGCAACCACCCCGAGCGTAGCGACCCACCGCGCCCTCTGCGCCACCTCTGCGCCTCTGCGGTTAAATCCCAGAGACTCCCTCACCTTTTCCCCTTTGCGCCTCTACGCCTCCGCGCGCAACAACCCCGAGCGTAGCGACCCTCCGCGCCCTTTGCGCCACCTCCGCGTCTTTGCGGTTAAATCTCCACAGACTCCCTCACCTTTTCCCCTTTGCGCCTCTGCGCCTTTGCATGCAACCACCCCGAGCCTAGCGACCGTTGATGGCGCGCGTTTAGCGCACCGTAACGCGTGCCCCTAACAGTCAGATAGACCTCCGAGGTTTTGAAAACCTCTGAGGTCTTTGCTCATAACCTTGGGGTTTCTATCATCGCACCATGGTCCCCCTTTGGGGGATTTAGGGGGCCTCTCTGATCACAAGCACATCCTATGACTTCGCGTCTTTGCGCCTCTGCGTGCAACCACCCCGAGCGTAGCGACCCTCCGCGCCACCTCTGCGCCATTGCGGTTAAATCCCGCTGCATCCAATGTAAAACCCGCTCCGCCCATTGTAACATTCGTATCCGCTACTGCAACACCCCTCGCGGCTCATGTAAATCCCCTATCCGGCACTGTAAGACGCTTATCTTCTCATGTAAAACCCGTTTCGGTTAATGTAACCTCCTTCCTACTCACTGCGCCTCCCTTACGCTCCATTGTACATGCCGTCCTCCGAGCTGTAACTTCCATATCTGCTTATGTAAATCCCGTGTCAGCCAATGCAAGCGCCTTCCCTTTTACTGTAAGCCCCATATCCGCTAATTTCTCAGCCATTTCAGCAACGTAGCGCTCCTTTACAACCAGAGTCTCCTGTCATACTGACGAAGGAAGCATCTCCGCACACCATACTCCTCCCTCCTAACTCCTAACTCCTTTCTCCTCGCTCCTTTCTGCTCGCTCCTCACAACTCCCCATTTAACATTCTTTCATATCTCCCGCCAAATCTTCCGACCTTCGCACCGTTAGCCAAGCAACCAACAATAACGGATTGTCAATCTTAAAGAAACTCGCAGGTCAAACCGCCATTTATGGGCTTAGTTCCATTGTGGCGCGCTTTCTCAATTACCTGCTCGTTCCATTGCACACCATTGTGTTTGTGCCGCAGCAGTACGGAGTCATTACCGAGATGTATGCCTACGTGGCCTTCCTCATTATCCTACTCACCTACGGCATGGAAACCGCCTTCTTCCGCTTTTCCACCAAGACAGAACACGAACCCAAGACCGTCTTTTCTACCATATTGAGTTCGTTGACTAGCAGCACAGCGCTATTCATTCTTATGGCCATTGTATTCGCCCAGCCCATTGCCGATTGGTTGCTTTACCCCGACAATAAGGAGTATGTCGTCTGGTTCGCCATCATTGTCGGGCTCGATGCCGTATCATCTATTCCCTTAGCGCGCCTTCGTTCCGAGAACAAAGCCAAGACCTTCGCGGGCATCAACATCGCCAACGTATTGGTCAACATTGGACTCAATGTGTTCTTCTTGCGTTACTGCCTGCCGCTTGTTGCCGAAGGCGGAAGCAACTGGCTCACCGATACCTTTTACGATTCGGGCACAGGAGTCGGTTATGTCTTCATTGCCAACCTCATTGCCAGCATGGTCAAGTTCCTTCTACTAGGACCTACCATGCTTCGCGGACTCACCAAACCACAGTGGAGCTTGCTGAAGCCGATGCTCATCTACTCCCTTCCCTTGCTTGTTGCTGGATTGGCTGGAATGATGAATGAGATGTTTGACCGCGTGATGCTGAAACGTCTGCTCTATCCCATTCTGGGCGAAGATGGCGCCATGTATCAGCTCGGAGTTTACGGTGCATGCTACAAACTCTCCATCGTTATTTCGTTAATGATACAGGCCTTCCGCTACGCAGCCGAACCGTTCTTCTTCTCGCAAGAGAAGGAAGCAGGCAGCAAGCAACTTTACGCCAAAATCATGACCTACTTTGTGTGGATTCTGGCCGGAACCTTCCTCTTCGTCATGCTCTACATCGACCTCTTCAAATACTTTATTCCGAACGAAGACTACTGGGTTGGACTGAAAGTGGTGCCGATACTCCTGATGGCAAACATCTTTCTCGGCATCTACTACAACCAATCTGTGTGGTACAAACTCACCGAGAAAACGGCACATGGTGCGGGCCTCGCCATCTTCGGGGCAATCATTACCATCGTCATCAACCTGCTCTTCATTCCAACATACGGCTACATGGCCTCTGCGTGGGCCACATTGGCCTGTTACGGTTCTATGATGGTGGTGTCGTATCTCTTAGGCAGGAAATACTATCCCGTTCCGTACGAATTAGGGAAACTCTTTGGCATGATTGGAGGCGCGGTGCTGCTCTATTGGGCGAGCGTGGTGCTCAACGTTTCTCAACTGCCTTACGGAATGGCGCTCAACGTGCTTTTCCTTCTCACGTATGCGGGGCTTTCGTGGTTCCTCCTCCGCCCCAATTTTAAGTAGTTTTGCGCGCCCTCCCGAAGAAAGAATAGGAATGGAAGTACAGGTAATAAATCGTTCGGAACACGCCCTCCCCAATTACGAAACAGAGCTTTCGGCCGGAATGGACCTCCGCGCCAATATTGAAGCAGACATGGAGCTCAAAAGCTTAGAGCGGGTGCTCGTACCTACGGGGCTTTTTATTGCATTGCCTAAGGGAACAGAGGCGCAAATTCGCCCACGCAGTGGACTCGCATTTAAGCACGGTTTAACCGTTTTGAATTCCCCAGGAACCATTGATGCCGACTACCGCGGAGAGATAAAGGTGCTATTGGTAAACCTTTCTGCCGAGCCGTTTGTTATCAAGAATGGCGAGCGCGTGGCGCAAATGGTTATTGCAAAACACGAACAGATTTCGTGGTCAGAAGTTGAAATTTTAGATGAAACAGTGCGCGGTGCAGGTGGATTCGGACACACAGGAAAGCATTGAGTAAATCTCTTCACATACTACTTGTTTTTGTTCTCGCCTTATCGGTTGGCATGGCCAACGCGCAGAAGCGAAACAAAAAGGAGAAAGAACCGAACTACGAGGACAACCGTAAAATCACGGAACTGTTCTTAGACGCCAGCAAGCAAAAGATGCTTGGCAACTTTGAGGAGGCTGCCGAACTCTATCATAGTTGCATAAAGATTGACCCCAATAATGCCGCCAGTTATTACGAACTGGCAAATTTGCTTACCACCAGACAGCAGGTACCGCAGGCTCTTCCATTTGCCCTTCGTGCATTAGAACTCGACCCTTCTAACGAATGGTATTCCCTCTTTACAGCAGAAATACAGCTTGGGCTCAACGACTTCCAATCTGCTGTGGGCATTTACGAACGGTTGGTAAAAGACCACCCAACCAAGGTGGAATATCAGTACGAGTTGGCAACATCTTATCTCTACCTAAACCGATTTGAAGAGGCCATTAAAGCTTACAACAAGATTGAGGAAGTGATTGGCGTAAGCGAAGAAATATCGGTGCAGAAGGAGAAGATTTACTTGCAGATGGACCGCTTAGAAGATGCGGTGAAAGAATTGGAGCGGTTAATTGCCAACTTTCCAAGAGAGCAACGCTACTTAGGCATGCTGGCGGAGGTTTACACCGCTAACGATATGCTCGACAAGGCTTTTGTGGTGTACGAACGAATGGCTAAGAACCAACCAGAAGACCCAATTCTGCACCTAAACCTTGCGGAGTATCACCGCAAGAAGGGCGATTACGATGCTTCGTACAAAGAATTGAAAATGGCGTTTGCTAGTCCAGCATTAAGCATCGACAGCAAGATTCAAGTAATGATGTCGTACTACAACCTTACTTCGGGCGATGATAAACTTTTGGGTCAGGCGTACGAATTGCTCGATTTGTTGACAGCAGCACATCCCACGGATGCAAAATCGTTTGCCATGAAAGCAGATTTCTTGCTGCGCGATGGAAAGCCGAAAGAATCGCGTGATGCGTTTTACGAAACCGTGAAATTGGACAGCAGTCGTTTTATGGTGTGGAGTCAACTCGTAAATACTAGCTATGAGCTGCGCGATTGGGAAGCGATGAAAACGGATAGCAAGAAGGCGCTCGAGTTGTTCCCGAATCAGGGCGTTCTCTACCTACTAAATGGCATTGCGCACAACAACCTTAAGGAATACAAGCAAGCAACTAGCATACTAGCCGAGGGCGAAGTTTTTACTCGCACCGATTCATATATGAACGTGCAGTTGCTGTCGGTTTTGGCAGATGCTTACAATAACCTTAAACAGTACAAAGAGTCGGACGAGGCATTTGAGAAAGCCATAAAGAAAGACCCCAATAATCCGCTGCTGCTCAACAACTACAGTTATTTCCTTTCGCTAAGAGCAGAAAAGCTAGAGCGGGCAGAAGAAATGTCGAAGAAGGCAAACCTTCTGCAACCTCGCGAAGCAAACTATCAGGACACCTATGCGTGGATTCTGTATCAACAAGAAAAATACGAAACAGCCCTCGAATGGATTTTGAAGGCGATGGAAGGCGGAGGCAACAAAAGCGGCACCATCGTGGAACACTATGGCGACATTCTCTTCAAACTGGGAGAGAAAGACAAGGCACTGGAGCAATGGAAACTAGCGCTGCCATTGGGCGACCACAGCGAGGAATTGCCATCAAAAATTGAAGGAACTAAGCTTCCCTAATTGGCAATGAGAATTCCCTTTTCCCTTATTGCATCAGTTTTTTCCGTGATGGTGCTTTTCGGTTGCAAAAGCAGCCAATTAGCCACCAAACCATCTGGTCTGCCGAAGATTACCACTGCGCAATTGCTTGATTCGGTTAGAACGCACAGCAGCTACGAGTTTCTTGAAGCCAAATTGTCTGTAAATCACTCCACAGCCGAAAAAACACAGAGTTTCGGAGTACGCGCTAGGTTCAAAAAAGACAGCGTTATTTGGCTATCTATCACGCCTGGATTGGGAATTGAGGCCGTTCGGGTAGTTATTACACCTGATAGCATTAAAATGGTGAATCGTATAGAACAAAAATATTTCTCCGAATCGTTTGGCAAGACAAACGAACTGCTGAAGATGGAGGTGAGCTTTGAATTGCTCCAATCTGCACTTACTGGAGAGTTTGTTCGGTTGTATGACGAGCAGATGTACATCCTAAAGCCTCTGGTTGACCTTTACACACTGGAAGCGGCATCGGAAAAAATTGCCACAAGCAGCGCTCCATTGAAACTAGAACAGCGCACAGAGATTGACCCAGGCATTTGGCGAGTAACTCGTTCTGTTCTCAAAAACCCCGCACGAAACGAGCAGATTTTGGCCGAGTACCGCGATTTCCAACAATTGGAAACAATGATTTTCCCAACTTCCATGCGTTTCCGAACCCAAGGAAAAGAGAATATTGCCGTTGAGCTTAATTGGTCTAAAATCGATGAGAAAAGTACCTTGCGGTTTCCTTTCAATATTCCGAGCAAATATGTTCCGTATCAATAACGGCTTCTTAACGATTGAGAATGTAAGGGACAACATGTGTCCCGAGAATGTTCTTGCTCCCCTCCTTCGGAGGGGTTGGGGGAGGTCTAAACACAACATACTTCTAATCGTACTGGTTTTCAGTTCCGTTGTGGGCTTCGGTCAGGACAAAACAGAACTTGAGAATCAGAAAAAACAACTGCAGAAGGATATTGAATTCACGAATAAGCTCCTCAACGAAACGGCTGCCACCAAGAAAGCCTCTTTGAGCGAACTTAACCTCCTCAGTTCTAAAATCAACAAACGGCAGCAACTCATCAACACCATTCTCCGAGAAGTGGATTTGGTTCAACGTCAGATTGATGAGACCCGTGGTGTAGTAAAGGCGTTAGAAGACGACCTCAAGCGCCTAAAGGATGAGTATGCCAAAATGCTGTATTACGCCTACAAGAATCAGAGCAAATACGACCGTTTGATGTTCATTCTTTCTTCGGAAGATTTCAATCAAGCATACAAGCGTATCAAGTACTTTCAGCAATATTCAAAACACCGACAGCAACAAGCCAAAGCCATTGAAGAAGTGAAATTGGCGTTGGAATCGCGCACAGACGAATTGGCGCAAAAGAAAACCAAAATGGCTTATTTGGTTGAAGACAAGGAAAAGGAAAAGATTCAGCTTTCTACAGAGAAAGAGGAACAAGGTAAGATGGTTACTACTCTGAAGAAGAAGGAAAGTCAACTCAAAAAAGACCTTGATCAAAAGAAGCGCGATGCCAAGAAATTAGAGAAGGCCATTGCCCGTATCATCGAAGAAGAAATTAGAAAAGCCAAGGAGAAAGCAGCAAAAGACAATACCACCACGACCACGAAATCTGGTTTTGCTCTTACGCCAAAAGAGATGGAGCTCTCTGGCCAATTTGCAGACAACGAAGGGAAATTGCCGTGGCCATCAGAGCGAGGTGTTATCACGGCTTACTTTGGCGAACACGCACATCCCACAATGCCATCAATCAAAATTGAGAACAACGGAATTGACATCACAACGGATAAAGGCACCAAAGCGCGCGCTGTTTATGAAGGAACGGTTTCTGCAGTTGTTTCCATTCCTGGAGCGCACAAAGCAGTTATCGTTCGTCATGGAGAATTCCTAAGTGTGTATGCCAATCTAGAGGAAGTAACCGTGAAGATGGGCGATAAACTTACCGTAAAACAAGAGATAGGCTTGGTGGTTACGAGCCGCGAAGATGACCGTACCGTGCTTCATTTCGAAATATGGAAAGGCGCTACGAAACTCAATCCTACCAAATGGATTGTGAGCAAAAAATAAATACATTTGCCCTATGCTTTTAGGCTCAGTTTTACTCGGTGTTTTTGGCCCACAGGAGGTCATGATTATTGCAGTTGTCCTTCTTCTATTCTTTGGAGGAAGAAAAATTCCTGAATTGATGAAAGGTCTTGGAAAAGGCATCAAGGAATTCAAAGACGCCTCAAAAGGCGAAGAGACTGATAAGATTTCTGAAAAGAAGGATTAAGCCCTGACCATTTAGTTCAAATGGGCAACATTACTTCGTATCATCTTAAATTAAAGGAAGGACGCACCACGGTTCGCAAGACCGTTGAGGGATTTCTCGCACGTATTTCCGAAACTAAAGACCTCAATGCCTTCTTGGCCGTTTATGCTGATGAAGCATTGGAACGATCTGATGCCATTGACAAAAAACTTGCTTCTGGCAATGCTGGAAGATTGGCGGGAGTTGTGGTGGGCATCAAGGATAACATCTGCTACGAAGGTCACGGAGTTCAAGGCGCTAGCAAGATTCTGGATGGATTTGAATCGCTTTACAGCGCAACCGCAGTTGAAAAACTGCTTGCTGAAGACGCCATCATCATTGGTCGATTGAACTGTGATGAATTTGCGATGGGCAGTTCCAACGAGAACTCGGCCTTCGGAAATGTGTTGAACCCACTTGATAAAACAAGAGTTCCGGGAGGTTCTTCTGGTGGTTCTGCTGTGGCTGTGGCTGCCGATTTGTGCCATGTGTCTTTAGGTTCAGAAACGGGCGGATCCGTGCGTCAACCAGCTTCGTTTTGTGGATTGGTAGGCATCAAACCGACTTACGGGCGTATTTCGCGCCATGGATTGTTGGCATTTGCTTCCAGCTTTGATCAAATAAGTCCGTTTGCGAAGAACGTAGAAGATGCCGCTCTTCTCACAGAAGTAATGTCTGGTAACGATGAATTCGACAGTACTGCATCTAGCCGCGAAGTTCCGAGTTATGCTCCAAAACCAATTGGAAAGAAGAAGTTCGCCTACCTAAAAGATTGTGTGGAGAGCGAGGCATTGGATGCTACCATCAAGGCGCGTTTCATGGAAGTGGTGGAAAAGCTGAGGGCAGGCGGACACACGGTTGATGCGGTTGATTTTCCGTTGCTAGATCATCTTATTCCAACGTATTACATACTCACAACGGCAGAGGCGTCCTCCAACCTATCGAGATATGATGGCATGCGATACGGTTACCGTAGTGAGAAGGCCACTGACCTAGAAAGCACGTACAAACTATCCCGTTCGGAAGGTTTTGGAACAGAAGTGAAGCGCAGAATCATGCTCGGCACATTCGTTCTTTCGGCAGGATATTACGATGCATACTACGCCAAAGCACAGCGCGTAAGACGACTGTTGAAAGACAGAACAGATGCCCTTTTTGCGGATTACGATTTTCTGCTCTCTCCGACCACACCAGACGTGGCCTTCAAATTCGGGGAGAATTCGGATGATCCGGTTAAAATGTACTTGGAAGATATTTTCACGGTGATGGCCAACTTGGTTGGCATTCCGGCCATTTCAGTTCCTGTGGGACAGAAAAATGGCCTTCCTTTCGGGATGCAGGTGATGGCCAATCAGTTTGAGGAAGCGGAGATGTTCTCTGCCGCCAAGTACATCATGGAGGATTGCGCGAACTGATCGCGTTCAGATTTATCCCTCCTCCAACATTTCAAAAAGCTCGTCAATTGCCTGTTTGATGTTGTCGCGCACATCGGTGATTGACCCTTCCATCATATAGCAGGGCGCGGTGATGATGCGGTTCTTTTTGTCGATAGCAATCTCGTGGATGGTCTTCATTTCGGCTACAGCACCGGTCTTCTCCATGCCTGCACTTATCGCATCAATTTCGTAAGGTGACTTCTCTTTCGTTGTCCCTACAGTGAGGTGTTCTTCCAATCCAGCGCCTTCCAAAGCTTTAGCAATGACGGTTGGCCCCATACACAATCCCACAATTGGTTTATTGGCTTGGACAAACTCTTTGATGATGCGTTTCACCTCCACATTTATCTCGCCATCTGGTCCACTGAACGCCCACTTAGTCAAGTTCTTAGCCGCGCCAAAACCACCGGGAATTACCAATGCATCCAACTTACCCGCTTTCATATCAGCAAGGTCAGAAATAGCACCGCGCGCAATACGAGCCGCCTCTACAAGGACATTTCTCTTCTCTGGCATTTCATCCCCAGAAAGATGATTGACAACATGATGCTGTTCGATATTCGGAGCCATGCAAACCGCCTCTCCCTTGTTCTCATCAATTGCCAAAAGCGTGAACACACTTTCGTGTATCTCCGACCCATCATACACTCCGTTTCCTGATAGCAATACTCCGATTTTGTAGCTCATGGTTGTTTGATTTGGGGGTGAAGTTATTGAATGCTGATACGAATTACGAATTTGCATACGAATATGACGAATGCGCAGGAAGTACACTTCGTAGCTGTACTTAATTGAGTGTTTGAAGATTAGCTTGTGACTATATTTAGCGCAACCTAAGCCTACTCAATGAAAACATTTCTTCAACTGCTTCTCCTTAGCGTAATTGCGACTGGCGTGTTCGCCCAAGCGCCACAGAAAATGAACTACCAAGGCGTGGCTCGCGATAATGCAGGTAACGTACTTGCTAATCAAAACATCGGACTGAGGCTAAGTATCCTCAGCGGTTCTGTTTCTGGAACGGTTGAATTTTCAGAAACGCAATCTACTACCACCAACGATTTTGGGCTTTTCAATATCCAGATCGGTGCTGGGACCGTGGTTTCATCAACTGGAGAAATCGGTTGGGGAAGCGCTTCCCATTATTTAAAGGTAGAAATGGACGCAACTGGCGGAACCAACTACGTGGCGATGGGCACTTCAGAATTGGTCAGTGTGCCGTACGCTTTTTATGCCGAAAAGGCGGGAAATATGCCAGATGGTACCATGCGTGGAGAAATGCTTTATTGGGATGGCAATAATTGGGTTCAAATTCCCACTGGTGCAACTGGATCTCAACTTACCTACTGCTATGGCAAACCAACTTGGGGCGATTGTATGGCAGTTGGGGATTTATATCAAGGAGGAAGGGTTGCTAAGGTCTTGCAACCTTGGGAACAAGGCTACGACAATGAAGTGCCGCACGGTCTTATCGTGTCGGCTGTGAATCAAGGATCAGATATTCCTTGGAGCACGACTAATCTGGTGACAGGAGCAACGGATGCGAGCTATGGGGCTGGAAGTGCAAATACCAATCTCATTGTTGCGGCTCATGGTGCTGGCTATTATGCTGCATGGATCTGTGATACGCTGACGCTTAACGGTTATTCTGACTGGTATCTACCTTCGCTTGACGAAGCAATCGTACTCAACCAAAACCGGGTGGCTTTAGGGCTTCAAAACGTTTCTACTTTCTACTGGACCTCAACTGAAGAGAATATTTCTTCTGCATATGTAATGTCTTTCAACGGTGCAAGCACCGGTATTTCAGGTGCTGGTAAATCTCCCGCCATTGGTGTTCGCGCGGTCAGGACCTTTTGAGTTCCCTGGACGAGCGGAATTACTTTTTCTTTTTCACAACTGGGATTCCTTGGTTCTGTTTGAGCTAAAGGGTCTGCGCCTCGAATTCAAGGCTTCGCTACGCGTACCTTTACTGGCTCAATCCACGTTATGATTTCAGATAGCCAAACCAACTTCCTCTACCTCTCAGATATCCTGCCAACGGAGCATCCCGAATTCTTCAAACGCTTTGAACGTGTGCTGAAGGAATGCGGCATCCCTTTCGCGTTCTTGCCTGGCACCAAGGATATTTGGGCCAAGGATTTCATGCCTGTCCAAACGCGCGAAGACGAGTTCATTCAGTTCCGCTACGAGCCCGATTACCTGATGGATTCGGCAGAGAACAAGGCCACCATTTCCAATGTGGATGCCATTTGCAAGGCCATCAAAATAAAACCGATAAAATCGGATGTGAATCTGGATGGCGGCAATGTAATTAAGTGGGATGATAGCGTGATACTGTGCGAAAAGGTGTTTTTCGAGAACGAAGAGTTGGAAGAGGACGACCTGATTGAAGAGCTTTTAGAGCATTTCAATGTGAGGGAAGAGAAGCTGTTCTTTATTCCTTGGGATGAAAACGATTTCACGGGCCATGCCGATGGAATGGTTCGTTTTGTGGACGAAAAAACGCTTCTTATTAACGACTATTGGCAGGAATCGGAGGAGTTTCAAGAACAATTTCAAGCTGCTATAGAAGCAACAGGTTTAGACATCATCATTCTTCCATACGAACCAGAAGACGACCCCAACTTGGTAAGTGCAGTTGGGCTTTACCTCAACTATTTGGAAATGGAGCAAGTGGTTATCGTTCCTGTATTCAATCTTCCTACCGACAAAAAAGCAATGGAAATTCTAATGGAGGTCTTTCACGACAGGAAGGTAGTGGCGCTTGAATGCAGCGAATTGGCCCGAAAAGGCGGCATTCTGAACTGCATTGCTTGGAATATCCAGAAAAGCTAATCCCTAAGGGCTAACGGCTCACTTATTCTTCACATGTATCACCTTGAACTTAGCACCAGGCTGCGTTCTTGCATCCACCTCAAACTGCTTGAGGGAATTGAAAAGTGGCGTCAGTTTATCGAAACCGAAGTTCCGCGAATCGAAGTTGGGCTGTTTCTTAAGAATCAGTTTACCTACATCGCCCATAAATGCCCAGCCTTCTTCATCTGCCGCGTCTGTCACAGAAGTTTTTAGCAATTTGATGACTTGAGGCGTAATCTTATCTACTTGGCGTTTTTGTTTTCTTCTCTTTCCTTTTTCCTCTACCTCTTCTTCTTCATGCAGAATTTCAAGATAAATGAACTTATCGCAGGCCACAATGAATGGGTTTGGGGTCTTCTTCTCGCCTATTCCGTACACCTGCATACCCGCTTCGCGCAAGCGAGTGGCGAGCTTGGTAAAATCACTGTCGGACGAAACGAGGCAGAAACCATCCACCTTATCTGAATAGAGAATATCCATGGCATCAATGATCATGGCGCTGTCGGTGGCATTTTTGCCCGTGGTGTAGCCGTACTGCTGAATAGGCGTGATGGCGTTTTCGAGCAAGATGTCTTTCCATCTGCCCAAGCGCGGATTGGTCCAATCGCCATAGATGCGTTTGATGGTGGGCGTGCCGTATTTGGCAATTTCCTCCATCATTTCCTTGATGTATTTACTAGGTATGTTATCGCCATCGATAAGGACGGCCAGTTTTGTGTCTTTTGTCATAATTGAATTGTAATCGTAATCTGCCGCCATAGATTATTCGGGCGGCTTTGGTGGGTTAAAGGTAGGTGGAATTACCTGAATGCATTGATTGTGAATTATTTATCTACCCGATAGACCTTATCTCCCGCACCCAATCGGTAGAAGTCCTTCAGCTCCTCGCCTACTTCCATGGCTACATCAATCCTTTCGGCTTTAAAACCGACCGCTTGTAGTTTTGAAAGGTAATCGAGGCCAAAAAGCCGCACGTGGTCTTTTTGCCAGTAATGCTTTACGCGGTCTTCCTCTGATGTGATGTTCGGGTCTTCGAAGGTGGTTTCCCGTTTGTAATCGACAGGAACCTGAAAAATGCCGAAGCCGCCTGGTTTCATCACGCGGTAGAGCTCAGACATCGCCTTCTTATCATCATCAACGTGCTCCAACACATGATTGCAGAAGATGACATCAAAGGTATTGTCCTTAAAAGGCATGTCCTGAATATCGCACTTCACATCGGCCAAAGGAGAAAACAAATCGGCCGTGGTTAAATCGAGATGCTTTAGCTTTCGGAAACGCCCTAAAAACGGTTGTTCTGGAGCGATATGAAGCATCTTTCGTGGCTTGGTAAAGAAGTCTGTTTGCTCTTTCAAATAGAGCCAAAGAACCCGATGTCTTTCCAACGTTAAACACTTAGGACAGAGTACGTTTTCGCGCTTGGCAGAGCCATCGTATCCATAAGGAAGCATCTTCCTGAATTTCCCTTCGCAAACAGGACATTCGTACTTGTTTCCACCGTAAAATACGGGAGAAAAGAAACTGAAAATGTAACTCAGACGAATGAGAATGGGACGGGGTATGGTTCTGAGCAGAAAGTGGAACACCTAATCCAATTAAAAATGAATAATTATGAATTAAGAATTGACGGTTGTATAAAACGATTGGCGTTCTGCAAAAGGGTCTTCTTTTCCCAATGCATCGTAAACGTACTTGAATGTGGAAAGAATTTCTGGTTTTCCTCCAACAATGGCCACATCGTGCTCAAAGTGTGCTGATGGCTTTCCATCTTGCGTTACGATGGTCCAACCGTCATCCAATTGTGCCACTTTTTCGGTTCCCATATTGATCATAGGTTCAATGGCTAGAACCAAGCCTTCCTTCAACTTCTTGCCGCTGCCTCTTTTTCCATAATTAGGAAGTTCGGGGTCTTCGTGCATGTTTTTACCCAGTCCGTGACCGACCAGTTCGCGCACCACGCCATAGCCGTGTTTCTCTGCATGATTCTGAACTGCAAAACCTACATCGCCAATTCTATTCCCAGAACGGATTTGCTCTATTCCGAGGTAGAGGCTTTCCTCCGTCACTTTCAGTAATTGCTTCACTTCATCCGACACCTCTCCAATGGCAAAAGTGAAGGCGTGGTCGCCATAATATCCGTTCAAAATCGCTCCGCAATCCACAGAAATGATGTCGCCTTCCTTCAGTGGTTTATTAGTTGGAATACCATGAACTACCTGCTCATTAACTGAAATGCAAAGCGAATTTGGAAATCCGCCATAACCTAAGAAACCTGGAATCGCTCCTTGACTACGGATATATTCCTCTGCCACCTTATCCAACTCCAACGGAGTTACTCCCGGTCGGATGAGTTTAGCGACCTCGCCCAATGTTCTAGATACAACCAACGCACTTTCGCGCATCAGTTCAATCTGCTCTCTTGTCTTTAAAATCGCCATTTATCCTCCAAATAATTTACCTAGAAGCCCCTTTTTCTGTTGAGGTCGCTGCACCTCTCCTCCAACTGCTTCCGGATGGATGATTCTGAATATTTCGCCCCAGCCAAGAAATCCTCCCACATTCCTATCGTCAATGAACATGTCGCAATCCAACTTACGACTTGCCTCGTTAGGGTCGAATTTTTCCTCTGGAAAACTGCTATTGATGGCATAAAACTCAATCCCGTTTTTGCGGCAATATTCTACTGCTTCATCAAGCGTTTTACCATGGCGGTATGTCCACATAATGAGACGATGACCGCGCTTTTGCAATTCTTTAAGTGTTGCAAATGCGAATGGCATTTCCTTGCCAATTGCAGGGTATTTGTGTTCAACCACCGTTCCATCAAAATCAACCGCTATTACAAGCGATTTTCCCATCATCATATCCATGCCGCGAAATTACAGTTTGAGACGAGAAGAAGATGAAAGAGATATAGATAACAAGAGATAAGGTTGGGCGGTGAAACCCTTGTCTCTTGTCTCTTATCTCTAAACATACTCAGAATGAAGCACGTTCAGGTCAGCATCAAACTCGTACAACTTTGGCTTGCCTGTTGGGACTTCCGTTTTGAGGATTTCCTCTGGAGATAGTTTTTCCAAGTACATGATGAGGGCACGAAGACTGTTTCCGTGTGCGGCAATGATGATGTTTTTTCCTGCTTTCAATTCAGGCTCAATCACCTCTTTGTAATAAGGAAGAACCCGGTCGGCCGTTCCTTTCAAACTCTCACCCCCTGGAGGCGGAATATCATAACTCCTTCTCCAAATATGAATTTGTTCTTCTCCAAATTTCTCTCGGCCTTCATCTTTGTTCATGCCTTGCAGGTCGCCATACATGCGCTCGTTCAACACTTGATTTTCAGTGATGTCGAGGTCGGTTTGACCAGTAACTTCAAGAGCCAGTTTGAGTGTTCGTTGAGCACGCAATAACGCTGAAGTAAAACCCTTATCGAACTTGTATCCCTTCAACTTCTCTCCTGCTTCCTTTGCTTCTGCTATGCCTTTTGGAGCAAGATCCACATTTACCCAACCCGTAAAACGGTTTTCGGCATTCCAAACAGATTGTCCGTGACGGACGATGACCAATTTTGCGTGTACTTCTGACATTTAACTATCGTATTCGAGTTTGTAATTCGTTTCAATCTTTTGTTCCGAAAGCCGCTTCAGATGTTCCTTCAGCGACCGTTGCCTGTGCTTGTTCAATTTATCGATGATGGAAATTCCATTCAGCTGATCCGTTCCGTGCAAAATCCAACGGGCCGCAAGTTCTGAAAACGCTGCGGTTTGCTCCCTTAGTTCCTCATCAAGAAAACTGACTTCAATCTCTTTTGGTCGTTCGATGGAAACCGTGAGGCGCGGAAGACTTAGGTCGTCTTCCAAACCAGAAACCAAAGGTGCCTTAGTAGCAATCAACTTCGGGTTGATGAACACCTGTTTGAAATCTGTTGCTTCAAATTTTGAGTAATTCAAGTTTACGGAGAAAGCTTGCAGATTGAGTCCAAGATGCTTTCCAGACACAAATGGATGCTTCGCGGCTTTTTGTACTTCTATAAGTTTCGCAATCAATTCTTTGGTTGAAGTCCCTGCTCCAACTGGCTGCGCTTCGGTCTTAAATATGTTGTTTCCGAACGCCTGTATCAAGCCAAAGAATTTTTTATAAAATCGTACAACAAGCGAACGCCAACACCTGTTCCGCCCTTTACACGGTAATCTACATCGCTGGTCATAAAAGAAGGACCTGCAATGTCTAAGTGAATCCAAGGATAATGGGTGAAATGATGCAAGAAGGTAGCAGCGGTAATGTTTCCGCCAGCAGCTCCACCAATGTTTTTGATATCGGCCACATCCGATTTGATAGCTGTGTGAAACTCACGCCACATCGGGAACTCCATCAAACGTTCGTAGACTTTCTCTCCGCTTTCCTTCAACTTGCTGGTGTCGGTCTTGTCTGAACACATGGCAATTCCATGATAATCGGTGACACGGGCCGCTGCACCAGTAAGGGTTGCCAAATCAATCACCAACTCAGGGTCGTACTGTTTAGCGTAATGAAGCGCATCGGCCAAAATCAATCGTCCTTCTGCATCGGTGTTCAACACCTCCACTTTGGTTCCGCTCATCATAGTAAGCACGTCATCCGCAACAATTGCTTTTCCGTCAATTCTGTTGTCAGTAGCTGGAATCAATCCGACCACATAAACAGGTAACTTGCTAGCCGCAATGGCAGCAAATGCGCCACAAACAGCCGCGCCCCCGCCCATGTCGGACTTCATTTGTGCCATTTGCACGGTTTTGACGTTGTACCCGCCTGTATCATAGGTCACGCCTTTTCCGACCAAAACAATTGGCTTTTTATTCTTGGCATTCTTCGGTTTATATTCGAGAATGTTGAAGGTAGGTGGCTCTACGCTGCCTTTGTTCACGCCAAGGAGCCCGCCCATTCTGAGGGCTTCAATCTTCTTTTTATCGAGAACGGTCACTTTAAAACCGGTCTCTTTCCCAAGTTCTGTGATTAGTTTACTCCACGAAGTAGCATTCAAGGTAACTGGCGGTTCGTTTACGAAATCGCGAGCTGCGAAGGTTCCTCTTGATACGGCATAAACCTCATTGAGGTCTTTTTCGGAAACCGATTTAGCGAACACGTTCAACTGACTCAACGAATGTGGCTTATTACGATCACCGGTTTTGTAGTTGAGAAACTGATAATTGGCAAGCACGATGCCTTCTACTACGGCCAGCGTATCTTCTGGCTTTTCCGAAGTAGAAATTAGGGTAGCCTCCTTTGCTTTCTCAGCATTCAAAATCTTCTTGAGTTTTGCACCTAAAGCACGAGCTGATTGAAAGCGATAGCTCATCTCTTTTTCAGTTTTCGCCTTTGCAATGATGATGAGTCCGTCATTTGAAGGAATGGAGAACACCAATTCATCATCACCAACACGTTCAGCAATTTTTTTCTTCAAATCCTTCGCTTCCGAAATAGCGTCAAGGTCTTTTTTTGAAGTGATTAAATGAATGTTTACTGATCCGCTTGCTTGGACCTTTGTGAGTTTAATTGGAGTATTCGTGCTCATCAGCTCGTTTTGATTAGGGCGCGCAAGTTAACCAAATGTTATGGCTAGATCGTCTTGAAGATCACCTTCCAACAAACCATCTTACCCCTGCATAAATCTCGCGGCCGTGCAGCGGTGCATAGGCATAGCTTGTGTCGAAATTAGGACTGAAACCAACGGCATGATTCGGGTCGTTGGTGCCGCTGAGTGGCGAAATGGGCTGGCGATAACCCATGATGTTCTCCAATCCGATATAGATTTTCAAGTTCAGCTTCGGAATGTTTTTGGTAATCTGAAGATTGTCCAAATAGAAGGGCTTAGAACGAGTGGGACGGGGCGTTGGAAGCCTATCTCCGTTCTCGTCCAGATCATAGATCTCGGGCAATTGCATCGGACCCGTGATGTTTGCCGAATAGGCAAAGTCGAGTTTCCATTTTCGAAGCGTGTACACGAACGAGAAAGTTCCTGTCCAATCGGAAGCAAAGAGAATGGGTGTGCTCACCTTTTTTCCGAAATCGTTCGGTTCCGTTTGCGTGGCATGCTGATAGGTAAAACCCAACTTGGTCCTCAGTGGGAATTTGAACTCATGATTGACACTGGCACTCACACCCCAGGTGCTGGCAAATCCACTAGAATTCTCATATATGATCTGACCTTCCTGCGCATAATCTGGAATGATCTTGTTGGTGAAATGCGTATAAAATCCATCCACATCGATGGAGCCCTGCGAATTTCCGAGGGTGAAAATATGGTTGATATTGAGCGAACCATTGAAGGAGCGCTCGGGCCGTAGTTCATCGGCTATCACCACTTCGCGCTGCCCAGACACAAAGGCATGATCTTCTTTAAATAGGTTCACCACTTTAAACCCGGTACCGAAATTCCCTCGGATGGTGGTCCATTTGGCGGGTTTGTATTTCCAACTTAAGCGAGGTGAAACGATGGGACCATGAGCTTGGTAATAATCTAGGCGAACACCTCCCAGAATGGTCAATTTCTCTTTTACAATCTCCCAATCATCCTGCAAAAAAAGCCCGGGCGTGACCTGACCTTTAAGAAATCCATCCAAGCTGTCGGCCGTGGCAACCGTATTGTCGTCATACCACTGATAACGGCCCGTCAGTCCGGCCAAAAGGTCGTGGCGCTGCACTTTGCGGTTCCAAATGAAATTGGCAAAACCGATGTACTGCTTGGCGAGGTAGAAATTGCTGCCATAGACTGAATTCTGATCGTGATAACTGAAGGAATAATCGAACCAAAACTTCTCCGAAGTCGGCAAATCGTAGGTCCCGAAAAGTTCAGCCCGATGCGTGTAAATGCTCTCGCCATAAATGCTGTCGTTGCCACGGATGCTGCGATAGGCGCGGTCTTCCATGTAATCGCGCACGCCATTTCTTCGGTCTTCGTAGTAATATTTCAGCATCAACGAAGCACGTTTACGCTCTTTTCGCTCCAACTGCCATTTACTGAAAACAGAAACACGATCAAGCGAGACAAAATCTCCGAACAGGTCGTTGTTCTCATCATCAAAAATGTTGATGTAGGCCACGTTGACGCCATTGGAAACAAACAAATTCTTGCCAATGCGGTTGCTGATGGCCAGATCTCCGAAGACCTCACCATGCGTGGTTCCCATCACATTGGCGGCCACCAAAGGTTGGTCCTTCGGATGTTTGGTGATGATGTTGATGACACCCGCCACCGCTTCTGAACCATACAAGGTGGAATTCGGCCCCTTGATCACTTCCATCCTATCGATCATGGAAGATGGAATGCTATTTAAACCATAAACCGAAGCGAGGTTTCCATACATTGGAGTGCCATCTACCAAAATGGCCGTGTAAGGCCCGGGCAGTCCGTTGATGCTGATGCTATTGGTGAAACACACGCCACAACCAACCACTTCCTCCACGCCATTCACCAATCGTATTGCCTCTACCAAATTGGTCGGAGTGGTTGTCTGTTCGAGGAATTTGTTGGTCACCACATCTATCTTGATAGGCGATGCCGATACAAAGGTCTCTTTCATAGTGCCCGTAACCACCACTTCATCTAACCCAAGAACTGAATGAACTATTTCCAATTTTCCAAGGTCAAGCTCTTCAGAATTGAGATTTATTTTCTGCGAGAAAGCCACAAAACCAACAGAAGATATCTGCAGCTGATAATTCCCTAATGGAACGTTATTGAGTTCGAAATCACCGTTTTCGTTGGCTGAGGTTCCGAAGTCGGTTCCGCGTAAAACCACATTCGCGAACGGAATGAACGAAGTTCCATCAGACACGCTTCCGCGTATGCTTCCGGTCTGCCCAAAGGCAAACTGACATATCAAAACGAAGACGAAAAGGATGGATTTCCGCAAAACATTCGTCAAAACTAAATCTATTTTTAGACTTATCTAAATATTAGTTTCGATAAATATAATTTCAATACTTTTGAAGCATTATGTCTCAGTCGTTTACAGAGGAGAATTACCTCAAGGCCATTTACAAGCTTTCGCGCAGATCCGATAAGGGTGTGAGTACCAATGCGCTTGCTGAACGGATGGAAACCAAAGCTTCGTCCGTTACAGATATGCTCAAGAAATTGGCCGCCAAAAAGTTGGTCAACTACGAGAAATATCAGGGTGTGACCCTGAGTAAAAAAGGCCAGCAGATTGCTGTTGATATTATCCGAAAACACCGTCTTTGGGAGGTTTTTCTATTGGAACACTTGGGATTTAGTGGGGAGGAAGTTCACCAAGTTGCCGAAGAATTGGAGCACATCAATTCCGAAACGCTCATTGATCGGTTAGATAAATTCCTTGGCTACCCGAAATATGATCCGCATGGTGGTCCGATTCCAGATAGCAAAGGGGTTTTCCCTGAACCGAAGCGCGTAAAACTGGACGAATTGGAAGTTGGCCGGAAAACCAAAGTGATGGGAATTACCGAACACTCCGATGCGTTCCTATCGCACCTTAAAAAACTTGGACTGGAATTAGGAACCAACTTCCACTTGAAAGAGCGCTTTGACTTTGACCGCTCAGTGGAAATCGAACTGAACGGTAAAACCGTACAACTGAGCTACGATGTAGCCAAGAACATATTCGTCTCGCACAATTCATAGTTATGAATTAAGAAATTCTAATTCCAAAAGATGGAACTATTCGAAACCGCTAAATTCTGGTTCTTAGAACAAAACCCGATGCTGCAGGCCTTCATAGCCACTTGCTTCACTTGGTTCCTCACGGCCGCAGGGGCATCGCTGGTTTTCTTCTTCAAAAACATGAACCGCCAATTGTTCGATGGCATGCTTGGCTTTACGGGTGGGGTGATGATTGCGGCCAGTTACTGGTCGCTGCTGGCACCCGCCATTGAAATAACCCCAGAAAGCAATCCCGGAGTACCAATCTGGTTTCCGGCTGCAGTTGGGTTTCTTGCTGGCGCCCTTTTCCTCTTTGCGTTGGATAAGGTGATGCCTCATTTGCATATCAATTTCCCTGTTGCCAAAAAAGAGGGAGTTGAAACCAAATTAGACCGCACATTACTTCTTGTATTGGCCATTACGCTGCATAATATTCCTGAAGGTTTGGCCGTAGGTGTTGCTTTTGGGGCAGTTGCGCACGGCATTGAAGGCGCATCAATTGGAGCGGCCATTGCCTTAGCCATTGGCATCGGCATTCAGAATTTTCCGGAAGGATTGGCGGTTTCTATGCCATTGAGGAGACAGGGCGTAAGTCGTTTTAAAAGCTTTTGGTATGGGCAACTATCTGCAATTGTGGAGCCTGTTGCTGGCGTAATCGGTGCGGCTGCGGTCATTTACGCCTTCCCTATTTTGCCCTACGCCTTGGCCTTTGCGGCTGGCGCCATGATCTATGTGGTCATTGAAGAGGTTATTCCCGAAACGCAGTTGGACAAATATGCCGACACCTCCACCCTCGGTTTCATAGGCGGTTTTATTGTGATGATGGTGCTGGATGTGGCGTTGGGGTAAGGAGGTACATCACTTATTGAAATCAGGAAGCTATGGAATGACGGTCATTTCATTAGTTTAGCACGGAATATTCGCAGGAATTTAACGATTCAAACCAGTTTCCAACCTACATTTCGACCATGAACTATGAGGAAATATCAAAGGCTATAGAAGGTAAAGTTTCTGACCTCTTTGAAGAACTTCGCTCTGGGATTTCAGAGCGTGAAGATTCAAGAGCTTTTGGAGCTATGATTGAAAGGTGAATAACACAGAACTGGCCAAAAATTTGTGCAGAACTCGGTTATGAACCATTGGAAATTCCTGGGAGACGAACAATCTTTGACTTTGCATGCAAAGTTGATGGGGTTCTTTTTGGTTTTGATGTAAAGACGAAAGACCTCGATACAACCTCGTATTCTGATGGTGGTGTTTGTGCAGTAGGAAACCTATTGAAGTACATGGCCAACGACAAGGGGATTTTTGTTATCGTAGAATTCGGTCACAACAAATCAGGAACGAAAAACGAGAGCAGGGATATTGAATACATTCGTATTGCTCCGTTCCATACTTTACCAAGCAATACTTACAGAATTGAAAATCTAGGAACAGGACAAGTAAGACTGAATTACACGCTCAATCAGGTTTGGGACGAAATAGAATGGGAACGCTCCTACCCCGAATTCTTTGACATTTTCTGCGAATTAGCAGTGACGCACTATAAAAGGGTCAAGTCGGACGCTGACAAAAGAATTCAATCCATTGTTGAATTTAAGCAAAACAACTACCAGCATTTTAAGTTTGGTAGATAGAAAAGTAGAAATGCCGTATTTAGATTGCTCAAGAGAAGAAACGAAAAAAGTTGTTTCAGAAATTATTTCTAAACTGCAGGAAGGAGTTGAAGCAGCTTCAAAGGAGCTTCAAATTCCAAATTTGCTTTACAACGAAAGTTATGTTGGCCTAATAATAGCCTCAATATTAGGTCATAAGTGTAGTATAACTCCCCAAGGAAGCGATGCTTTGGATGAAAATGACAATCCTGTCGAGTACAAGTTTATTTCAAGACGAAACGAAGTGTACACGGGTCTTTCGTTTCAATTTCATTGGTTGTCGGCTGAGAAAGTTGTAAAATATCAGCAATGCACCCATTTCTATTTTGCTTGGAGAGTTGGGTTTGTAGTTGAAAAAATTATTCGCGTTGAGTCTGCAATTCTAATGCCTGAAATAATTGCGAAGGCAGGAATTGATGGCTCAACCAAGGGACATAAGAGTTTCGGCTATCGAAGAATTGAAAATCTGGTGGCATCAAGACAAGCAACTGTTGTTTACCCTAACGAATCTGTCAATGAAAACTGAATTAGAAGTTCCTTCGCATCAAATACCTGATTACAAACGGAAATTCGGTGCTGTTTTTACCCCTATCAAATGGGCAAATAAACTTGTTGAAAAGCATTTTTATCAAGACTGGCTGAATGGTGCAACCGTTTTGGATCCTACTGCTGGCGAAGGTGTCTTTCTAAAGGCATTCCTGAATACGGCAATCAAACATGGTATAGAATTGACCGAAGAAAGAATAGGTCGCCTTTACGGTGTAGAGCTAAATCCTGACTTTGTCGGTAATTTTTACAAATCCATTTCCAAAGAGTATTCAATAGAATGGCCAAGGGATAATTTCATCCAAGGCGACATCTTTTTCCTTGAAAAGGAGCTTAAAGCCGACATTCTAATCGGTAATCCGCCCTGGGTTAACTTCTCTGATCTGGACGAAACATACAAAGAGAAAACCAAGCACTTGTTTTCTCATTTCGGATTGGTGAAGAGTCAAAAGGACCTATTGCTTGGGAATGCAAGGACCGACATCGCAACATTGGTACTTGCCAAAGTCCTTCATTCCAACTTAGGTGAAAATGGAAAAGCCATTTTTTTCATTCCCTTATCCATTTTCCAAAATGATGGGGCAAATGCCGAGTTTAGAAACTATAACATTCGTGGCGTTGACTTTGCCGTTGAAGACATTTTGGATTTTAACGGAGAAAAAATATTCGAAGATATTCTGGGAAGATATGGAGTTGCTCATTTTCAACGCGACAAAAAACAATCGTTCCCAATTAAATATCATGTTTTAAAAAATCAGAAATGGGTAACGCACCATGCCAAGCCTCTGTTCAATCTCACTGATCCGCTCACGGTCTTTGAAAATTCAGAAACAGAAAGTCGATTGGACAACTTTCAGAAGATTGAGTTTCCAAAATACTGCCAGCCACGACAAGGGCTAAATACTTGTGGGGCAAATGACATCTTCTTTTTCACGTCATACGAAATCATTGACGAAGAAAAAGTGAAATTGAAAAACAAACTCGGTGACACCATCTTTGTGAGCAAGAAATATGTTTTCCCATTGACTATTTCTTCTACCCTGAAGAAAGATAATCCCAAGCCCGAAAAACTTGTTCTTGTTCCGCACTTTGATACTGGGAAACCCATTGACCTCGCCACTTTACAGCAAGACAAAGACCTCTTCAACTATCTGTCCAAGTATGAGTCCGTTCTCAAAAACAGGAAAGGCGTTCTCATTAATGTTTGGCTGAACAAAGGTTTTTGGTGGGCCTTGATGGGGGTTGGCCCATACAGTTTTGCTTCCCATAAAGTAATGTGGAAGGCTTTTGGCGACAGTACATTCTCTCCTAAAATTTTGGAACCAAACAATTATTTCGGTTCATGGCAAGGCAACCAATCGCTCAATGCTTATATGGGGGTTACGAGTTTAAACGAGGCAGATAGGGTCTTGAAGAAATTGACGGACCCTATCATTCAGGAATACCTGAGTTCGTTGAGAATGCAGGGAACCTGTAATTGGGCTCAACCAGGACGCATGAAAAAACTAATGGAATTTACTTGATCAACAAGTTAGCTTATCCGCAAAAGAAAGACCCAAAACTTAGTAACCCTGAAATCATTGTGATGTTGATACTTGTGGTGGCCAGATAAAATCAGCAGGTTTTCGGTCCTTTTTGGCATTCAGGAAACAACCACCCACCTAAAGTACCACACTCTGAATAGCCGTACCCCACGGCCCGCTGTGGTCGGGGTTGCTGAGATTGTTTCTCGTTCGTGGCTTCCGAGTTGGGAACGAGGTGTTTTTGAAATCATGTCCTAACCTTTGATGTCTTTATCAAATATCAGCAATATTCGACTCGATACATGAACACATGTGTGAATTATTTTGACCCACGTGTCTAGTATATTAACACGTGTTTTGCTTTTTTTCAACACTTGTTCTATTGTTTTTAACACAAGTGTTCTATGTATTAACACATGTTTTGGTATAAGAGATCTGCCGTTGAAATTGAACAATTGTTGAGGCCAGCTGTGGTGTTGGAATCGGAAAACGGAGAACCTTGGGTTGGAGCTATTCCAGTCCCACCCGCAGCATCTTAATCAATTGATGTGATTCCTTCAACTCCAGATAGGGATACTCAACCCTACTGAGAAAAAGACCGTTGGGGTGCGAGGGAAACTTCTCTTTCCACTCCTTACTTTGGTTTAATATCTCCGCAAACTCATCCAAACTGATTCTGCCGCTTCCTACTTCCAGTAGGAAGTAAATGCAAATCCGGACCATGCCGCGCAGAAAGCGGTCGCTGGTGATGGTGAAGCGCATTCGGCCCTGCTGCTCATTGACAAACAATTCGCACTTGCCGATGCGGCACAGCGTATTGGTGTACGATTCTGGTTGCTTACACAGCGCTCTAAAGTCCTTGGTTTCGCGGATAAGTGCCACCGCCTGCCTCATATGACCGAAATCCAAGGTCACACCATCGTAGAACGCGCTATGCCGCATGAGCACCGGGTCTTTGCGCCAATGGATGAAATAGTCGTAAGTGCGGGCCATGGCATCGTAACGGCAATGTTGGTCTTGGCTCACTTCAATCACCTCAAAAACGGCCATGTCGTCTGGCAGGTTCTTGTTCAGTCGGAATAGCAGGTCAAATGTGGGTGCTTCATCCAGATTAATCTGAATGACGTACTGACTGGCATGGACACCCATATCGGTACGTCCACAGCCGTACGCACTCACCTCCTTTTTGAAAAGTTGGGAGAGCGTCCGTTCCACCACTTCTTGAATAGTGTTGCGCGTGTCCTTCTGCCGCTGCCAACCACTGTAGTTGGTTCCATCAAAGCCGAGGTGTATGAAGTATCGCATCTGTGAATGATAGAAAATGGCCTGCAAGAGTACGAAGGTTATTGTCTGGTTTGATGGTTTGTAAAGCGGGGTTGAAGGAACTCGCCCCCAGCCACGCAAAATCGTGGCTTTCCCACTCTGTTAAAAAAGAAAGTGGGTGGTTGAGTGTGGCGAAACCAGGGGTGAGATGAAACCATTTAGGTTCAGAAAGCATTACTTTCGTTCGCTAGTTGTACTGTATTTAATAAACTCATGGAAGCATTTACTGACCTTTTCAAATTCCTGATGGAACGCAAAAAATGGTGGCTCACTCCCATTGTGCTTGTATTGCTTTTGCTCGGAATTCTGATTGTGATGGGAGGCGGAACGGCCGTAGCACCCTTCGTTTACACCCTTTTCTAATGCAGAAGGTTTACCGCAATATTCTTGTCCTGGTTGCAGGATTTTGCGTGCTGCAATTGCTGTTTCACGGAAAGGTTTTTATAACCATCGCCCTCACGGTTCTCCTGCTTTCTGCCCTCAGCGAAAATGCAGCCGTATTCATCGATAAGTGGTGGTTGTGGTTTGGAGAGAAGGCTGGAAAGGTGAATGCCGCCATCCTTTTGTTCTTGATTTACTACATCATTCTTACACCCATTGCCTTTCTATCTCGGATAGGAAAGAAAGACCCGCTTCAACTCCATGCTCCCGAAAAGAGCAATTTCATAATCAAACAGCATCGTTATTCTGCCAAGGATTTAGAAAATCCGTGGTAAACGTGGCGCGATAATTGGCAATCTTCATCCCATGAAAACGCTCGCAACTTTTTTCCTTTTTCTATTTTCCTTTTCCCTCAACGCACAGAATTTCTTTGACGAAGCAGATGCGCTTTTCTCAAAACACGTGAAGGACGGATTGGTCAATTATGCGGCCATCAAGAAGAATCCTGCTGCGCTGAACGCCCTGATAAAGCAGATTGCTACAGCCCCAAACTATAAGGCCGAAGAGGAAAAAGCCTTCCTCATCAATGCCTATAACGTGTTCGTGATTCAGGGAATTGTAGAGAATTATCCGGTAGAGGGACCACTGAAAATTGATGGTTTCTTTGATAAACAGACCTTCAATCTTCGTGGTTCAAAAACGACTTTGAATGAGTTGGAGAAAGTAAAATTAGCGAAGCAATTCCCCGATGTGCGCTTGCATTTTGTGCTTGTTTGTGCCGCAGTGGGTTGTCCGAAATTGGCTTCGTTTGCTTACACTGGCAAGGAACTAGAATCGCAGTTGGAAAGCCAAACTCGCAAAACCATCAACGACCCTACGTTTATTCGACTAGAAGGGCCAAATGCCAAGGTTTCTCAGATTTTTGATTGGTATACAGCCGATTTTGGCGGTAAAGAGCAAGTCGTCCCATTCATCCAGAAATACCTAATTAAAAAGGTCAAACTCAATCCTAAATATTCGTTCTATGAATATGATTGGAGTCTGAATAATCTGTAGAGGCTTGCCGCGGCAAACCCTTTCTCCATTTCGTTATTTGCGTCAATCTTTTGACCTTTGATTCCAATGCGCGTGCTCTTTTTCATTTCCCTTGTGTTTCTAGTTGCCTGTGCGAGCAAGCCAAAGGTTCAGGAAGTGGTATTAACGAGCCTCTCTCAAGAGCAGACCTCCATCAAGCCGAGCCAAAACGCGCTGACGGTAATCTATTTCCTTTCGCCAGAATGCCCGCTGTGTATCAACTATACTCTGGTAATGGGGGAGTTGAATGAGCATTTTGCAAGCGATAGTTTGAAATTTTACGGAGTGTTTTCCAATGAATGGTATTCTCCAGAAGAAGTTCGCATGTTTCAACTCAAGTACAATCTTGGGTTCGACATGCTGTTTGACACCGAAAACAGGCTAGCGCAAGCTCTTTCGGCCACCGTAACACCAGAGGTTTTTGTGCTGAACTCTGCATCAGAAGTCCTTTACTCAGGCAAGATTGACAATTGGGTTAATGAGCTTGGAAAGAAGAAGTTGGAAGTTACCGATCACTATTTAAGAAATGCGCTGCTTGCTTGGCGCAATGGCAAACCCATCCATCCCATGCACACACAACCTATTGGCTGTTTGATTGAATGAAAAGCCATCCGTATCACGTCATTGCCAGGGAGGAACGACCGAAGCAATCTTTCTATAATGGTGGAATTCTGCTAGTAATGATGCTTGGGCTAATGTCTTGTAGCCAAAAACAAGACTTCGACCTCCCTAAAAAGGTCACGTTCAACCAGCACGTGGCCCCAATTATCCACCAGAATTGTTCTCCTTGCCATCGACCCAATGGTGGCGCACCTTTTCAGATGATTGCCTACCGCGATGTGGCCAAACGCGCTAAGATGATTCGCGATGTAACCACCGACCGCTACATGCCGCCTTGGCCTGCAGATCCGCATTATCGTTCGTTCGTTGGTGAGCGATTTCTAACAGAAAAGCAAATTGCCATGCTTGCAAAATGGGTAGATGATGGCAAGTTAGAAGGTGAAGGCCCAGCACCAGACCCCCCCCATTTTGCGGATGGTTCCATGTTTGGCAAACCTGATTTGATTGTGCCATTCCGCGATTCAATCTTGCTCGAAGGAAACAACCTCGATAAGTTTATGGTGATGAAAGTTCCGTTTGAAATTCCACGCGACACCTTCGTCCGTTTGATAGAATTTGTGCCCGGTAACCGCCAATTGGTCCATCATATGAATGGTCATTTGCTCACCTACGAGTTCGACAAAAAGAAAGACGTTTTTGAAGGAAAACACGTGGTAACTGATGTAAATGCAGCCATCAACGAAACCTACAAAACCCTTGCCCTTGCCAACGATGATGGCACGTTTCCAACGCTCACTCCGTCTATCAGCAACTACCTACCGGGCGTACTTCCCGCAATTTATCCCGAAGGAATTGGCAGTTATGCCGTTTCGCGCAAAGCCGCATTTCTAGTCATGAACATGCACTACGGACCTTCGCCCGTTGATGCCTACGACAAATCATATTTCAACGTTTTTTATGCCGATGGACCGCCCAAACGCCCCGTAAAAGAGTGGATTCTGGGCACGTTTGGTGTTTCGGCTATTGTACCGCCATTGGTGGTTCCGCCCGAGAAAGTGATGACAGTTGAAACCAATTTCACCGTTCCGCAGGATGTGTCGCTTCTTACCATCAACCCACACATGCACCTAATCGGACGCAGCTTTAAAGCATGGGCAACTACTCCAAATGGTGAGGAAATTCCGCTTATTTCTATTCCGAAATGGGATTTTAGATGGCAGTATTTCTACACCTTCCATCAAATGCTGAAGATTCCGAAAGGCTCCATCATTCATGCCGAAGGGATTTACGACAATACGCTCAATAACCCGAACAACCCTTACGACCCACCAATAACTGTAGTCGAGCCGTTAAGCCGTGATATGAAAACCACAGACGAAATGTTTCAGTTTATCATTACTTGGTTGCCATACCAGAAGGGAGATGAGAATGTGAGTTTGGAACCCGATGTACGTTTATTCAAACAATAACGACTCTTTCCTGTTTTTAGCTTCAAAATGAAGCAAACGAACCTGTACCTTCGCGGCTTCAAATAGCCACATGTTCTCTTCCAAAAATCGTTCTGAAATCATCACTAAACTCCAAAAGGAGACGTTTGACATTCTCGTTATTGGAGGTGGAATTACGGGCGTGGGAATTGCGTTGGATGCTGCAGGTCGCGGATTGAAAGTGGCGCTAGTAGAGAAGCAAGATTTTGCGGCAGGAACAAGCAGCCGAAGCACCAAACTCATTCATGGTGGGTTGCGCTATTTAAAGCAGTTGGAATTCGGTCTTGTACGCGAGGTTGGTCACGAGCGCAAAACCGTTTACCATAACGCGCCTCATTTGGTCATTCCTGAAAAAATGTTGCTACCAATTACAGATGGCGGCTCTTTCGGAAAAGCTTCGGCATCTGTAGGTATTTACACCTACGATTGGTTGGCAGGAGTAAAGCGCAGTGAGCGTAGAACAGTGCTTGACCGCAAAGAAACAATCAAACGAGAACCTCTTCTTAAAAAGAGCGGTCTAGAGGCTGGTGTTGTCTATTGGGAATACCGCAGCGATGATGCCCGATTGGTAATTGAAGTTGCAAAAACAGCTACAGAAGATGGAGCTGTACTGCTGAGTTACTGCGAATTTGAAGCATTTAGCTACAGCCAAAAGCACATTTCGGGTGCCAAAGTCAAAGACCTTCGAAGCGGAAACACTTACGAGATTAAAGCAAAACGTACCATCAATGCAGCCGGGCCTTGGGTTGATGCTGTTCGTTCGAAAGATGAGGCAGTTAAAGGCAAGCGATTGCACTTGACTAAGGGAATTCACCTCGTTTTTGACCATGCGCGTTTCCCACTTCGCCAGGCGGTTTATTTTGATGTGCCGGATGGCAGAATGATTTTCGCCATTCCGCGTGATGGCGCCACCTATGTGGGCACCACGGATACGAACTACACAGATAAAATTGAGCGACCACAGGTATTTCAAGAAGACGTGGATTATGTGCTACAAGCAACAAACAATGCCTTTGATATAGAGCCGTTGACACAAGCCGATATTCAGTCCACATGGGCTGGTTTGCGACCACTCATTCACGAAGACGGAAAATCACCATCCGAACTTTCACGCAAAGACGAAATCTTCCTTTCTGAACACGGATTGATAAGTATTGCGGGCGGAAAACTAACAGGTTATCGTAAGATGGCCGAGCGCACGGTTGACCTTGCTTTCAGACAACTTGAAGTCGAGGAAAAAAGGTCATTTGCTCTTTCTAGGTCGTCAAACAGGAAGCTCTCTGGTGGGTTGTTTCACAGTTTTAAAGCATTTGTGGCTGAGCTGGGCGAAACGCAATTGACCGAAGCGCAACTCAACGGATTATTCCACAAATACGGAAGCAATGCGCAAGGAATCATTGCCAAAATCGACCTTAAACTGGAAGACAGAACACTTGCAATCCTGCTGTCCGAACTTCGCTATTGCGTAGACAACGAAATGATTTATGAGCTTTCTGATTTTCTCATTCGCAGAACAGGAAGGCTGTATTTTGAGAAACCACTTGCAGACAAATATGCTCTGGCTTTAAATCAAGAACTTACCAATCTTCTTACGTTAAGCGAGGCCGACTCTAAGGCTTCTCTTCAAACATATTTGAACGAAAGCAAAGCCGTCCTCGATTTCTCAACCAAATGAAAACACTCGTCATCATTCGGCACGGAAAGTCAAGTTGGGATCATCCCGAACTAAAAGACCACTTGCGCCCGCTCAATCAACGAGGAGTAAACAATGCATTCAGTGTTGCGGATGAGCTTATTCGTTTGAACATCAAACCAAGTCTTTTTCTCACTAGTCCTGCCGTGCGGGCACTCGACACCGCCATCATTTTGGCTACCAAAATGGACTATCCGCTGGATAAAATTGCAACGGATGCGAATATCTACGAAGCTTCGGTGAGCGAACTTCTTGAGGTAATCTCTGAGATTGAAAATGAGCATGAAATTGTTCTGTTTTTCGGTCACAATCCTGGTTTTACAAACCTGATTAATCGGCTACAATCCGAAACGCTATTCAACCTCCCAACTTGCGGAGCCTTTGCCATCGAACTTCCGATTGACGATTGGTCGGAAATAGCCCGAGCGAAAGGACAAAAACGCTTTTCGTTCACACCAAAAGAACTCGATTAATGAACTACACCCTTCAGAGATTGAGTACTTTCGGAAACCCAAACCAGATGTTCAATTTAATGAAAGTTACGTGCTAAAATTCGGAGCTGTTGACATCGGTTCAAATGCCGTGAGATTATTGATTACCAATGTTTTTGAAAGTGAAACTGGGCCCATTTTCAAGAAATCATCGCTTGTTCGTGTACCAATTCGTTTGGGTGAAGACGTGTTCACCGATGGTGCAATAGGAAAAATAAAAGGAGACAAATTGGTTGATACCATGCGTGCTTTCCGATTGCTTTTAGGAGTTCATGATGTGGTTTCGTTCCGCGCCTGCGCCACATCTGCCATGCGAAATGCAACGAATGGCGAAGAACTGGTTGAACGAATTTCGGAAGAAGCCGGCCTCGATATTGAAATTATTCAAGGAAAAAAGGAAGCCGACATCATCTTCTCCAATCATTTTGAAGAGAAATTGCTGAAGGATAGAAGCTATCTCTACATTGATGTGGGTGGTGGTAGTACCGAGCTAACTGTATTCAGCAACAATAAACCTGTGGCTAGCCGTTCGTTCAGGATTGGAACCCTTCGTTTGTTGAATAATAAAGTGGAAGAAGAATACTGGCAGAAACTCTTGAACTGGGTAGGAAAACATACAGAAGGATTGGAAAATCTGGATGCCATTGGCTCTGGTGGTAACATCAATAAGCTGTACAAAATGGTGGAAATTCCTGGTAGGCTGCCCATGACACGTGGACAATTAAAAAACCTCCACATCATGCTTCGGGAGATGACTTATGAAGATCGTATTGCAAAACTTGGTTTAAACCCAGATCGAGCTGACGTAATTGTACCAGCTTGCGAGATTTTTCGTGCCGTTATGAAACGCGCAAAAATCAAGGAGATTATTGTTCCAGAATTTGGGCTAGCGGATGGAATTACGAGACTGCTTTACGAAAACTATCGCGCTGCACGTGTATAAAATTAGATTGCTGAGGTTTGTTTTGCTAACGGGTTTGTTCCCTGCCTTTGCTTACGCTCAAACAGTTCCCATTATCAACGTTAATCAGCTTGATTTACGTTTGGAAAATGGTGCCGACACAACGTTTGTTGTGAATTTCTGGGCAACATGGTGTGGCCCGTGTGTGAAGGAACTTCCCTACTTTGAAGCGCTTGGCATAAACAGTTCAGGAGAAAAATTCAAAGTGTTGCTAGTAACGCTCGATTTTGTCGAAAATCTTGAGCCCAAAGTGATTCCTTTCATTTCGACCAAAGGGATAAAAAGCGAGGTTTTGCTATTGGACGAAGGCAATCCAAACGAATGGATACCGCGTGTAAGTGAAAAGTGGAGTGGCGCCATTCCTGCAACCATTTTCGTGAATACACAAAAAAAGACCCGCCATTTTCATGAGGGGTCTTTTAAAGAAGGTGAGCTTGAATCCAAACTCCAAGAATTAGGCCTCTAAGAGTTTCTTTTAATAGAGCAACCAATCGCTTTTGTTTCTCCCGGATTGATGGGTTTCCCTGCAACCATTGCTTCAACAGCATTCTTCAAATAAGGCTCTGTCACGCTGTCTTTCTGTTTCATGTTGTCGTCAATAGCTCCTTTGTAAGCCAACTCCATTTTACCATTGAACAGAAAAACGTCAGGTGTTTTTGTTGCTCCAAAAGCATCGGCCACCACGTGATTTTCATCCACCACATAGGCGTATTTTCCGTAGCCTTTTTCTTTGGCATGTGCTTTCATTTCGCTCAGGCTATCATCGCCATCACGCTTTGCTTCGTTTGAATTAACCAGCACAAAACCCACCTTGTTCTTGGCACACGCAGCTTCAAGTTCATTGTAACGGTCTTCCCAACCGATAACGTAGGGACAAGTGTTGCACGAAAAGATGACACAAAGACCGTTCTCCTTTGCCAAATCGGCCAGCGAGGTTTTTTTTCCATCAACAGATTCCATTTTGAGTTCCGTTTTTGGCGCCTTATCGCCTAGGTTTAGCTGATCGTTGGTAGTAAAATTTGTGCTTAAAAAAACGAAAAGAATGAGTGCAATTGATTTCATGAGTTAATGGTTTAAAAAGTTGTGGTTAAAATTAGAGGAATGAATCCACCAATCGAAACTCTAAACACCTTTTGCCAGTAAAGGTTTATGCATTCAAATAATCAGGAAATATTGAAGCCAATTAAGAT
>JAIOYO010000078.1 GCA_021741075.1 Flavobacteriales bacterium
GAAAGGGTCGTTAAAAACTTCATGCGATTAGATTTGATGAGACGAATATAAAGAACCAATCACGGATTAGTTTTGCAGTCACAAATAATTTAACTCACTAAATCTCATGAGTAAAGTCGTTCAATTCAATTTTCCAACAGTAATCCGCTTCGGATCAGGTGCGGTAAGAGAACTTTCAAGCCATTTAAAGGAGCAAGGAAAACTGCGCCCATTGGTTGTAACCGACCCAATAGTTGCCACACTGCCCTTCTTTCTGGAACTTATCGATGACCTGAAGAAAGCCGGTCTTTCCCCAACCGTTTATGCCGAAATGCACAAAAACCCAGTGAAATCTGATGTGTTGAACGGCAAGACCGCATTTCAAGCTGGTGCTTGCGATAGCATTGTTGGTGTTGGTGGCGGAGTAGGATTGGACGTTGCGCGTGCCATTGCTTTGGCCATCAACCATCACCGCGACTTGTTTGATTATGACGATCTGATTGGTGGTGATCAATATGTGACCGAAGCAGTTCCTTATTTCGTTACCGTTCCCACCACAAGTGGAACTGGAAGCGAGGTTGGCAGAAGCGCCATTATTGCGGATGATAAGACACACCAAAAGAAAATTCTTTTCTCGCCAAAATTGCTGGCAAGTAGAGTTTTTGCCGACCCAACATTGACCTATGGTTTACCCTCATTTGTGACTGCTGCAACTGGAATGGATGCATTGACGCACAACATGGAAGCCTATTTGGCTAAAAATTATCACCCAATGTGTGATGGAATTGCACTGGAAGGCATCAAATTGATTGGGAAATCAATTGAAAAAGCAACCCACGAAGGGCAGAACGAGCAAGCGCGTGCAGATATGATGCTTGCGAGTTTGATGGGTGCGGTAGCATTTCAAAAAGGTCTGGGTGTAGTGCATTCGTTGGCACATCCGATGTCGCAATTGTTGGACACGCATCACGGATTGGCAAATGCGGTCAATCTTCCTTACGGAATGAAGTTCAATCTGGGAGGATTTGAAGACCGATTTGAGGCTATGGCTCATGCGTTCGGGATGAAAAACGGAAACGGCATTCAATTGATTGACGAGCTTTTTAAGCTAAATGAGCGGTTAGGGTTACCTACCAAATTGTCAGCAGTTGATGTGAAAAACGAACATCTTGACACGCTAGCCGACCTTGCGTTTGCAGATTTCTGCCATCCAAATAACCCAAAACCCGTCTCAAGAAATAATTTCTACGAACTTTACCGTTCGGCACTTTAATTGATAACAGATTTCGCAAACTTTAAAACTATCATTATGAAAAACACAATTATCGCTTTGGTTGCGCTTTTTGCAACTACTACTTACACATTTGCACAAGATAAAGCAGCAGGTGGTGCAGCTTTCAAATTCGAAACAGAAACTTTGGATTATGGAACGATTGAGAACGGGGCAGACGGAAACCGTGAGTTCAAATTCAAGAATGTAGGAAACGAACCTCTAGTCATCACAAATGCGAAAGGGTCTTGTGGATGTACTACACCAGAGTGGCCAAAAGAGCCGATTGCACCAGGTGCGTCTGCTAGTATCAAAGTTCATTACGACACGAAAAGAACTGGCGCTTTTGAAAAGACTGTAACACTTGAGTCGAATGCAGTTGAGTCTTCAAAGGTTATACGTATTAAAGGTGTAGTAAATGAGCCTGCGCATGACCCAAATGACGGAACCGATCATTCTGGACACGGTCACTAAATGAGTGTCTCAGCAGAAAATGCTGTGAAAAATATTAAGTCGGGCGATTGCATTTTCATTCACTCGGCTGCTGCTGCGCCCCAGGAGCTCATTCGAAAGCTGTTTCAGCGAAAAGATGAGCTTAGGGGCGTAACTATTTATCAGATTCACACAGAAGGAATTGCGCCTTATGCAGAAGAAGCTGTTGAGGCTTTCACTGTTAAGTGCCTGTTTGTTGGACCAAACATCAGAAAGTCTATTCAGCGCGGCCACGGGAGTTATATTCCCGTTTTTCTGAGCGAAATACCGAGGTTATTTAGAGACCGAATATTGCCGATAGATGTTGCGCTGATTTCGGTTTCACCGCCTGACGACCATGGTTTTTGTTCATTAGGACCATCGGTAGATGTTTCGTTAGCGGCTGTATTAGCAGCCAAAACAGTCATTGCTCAGGTAAATAAATACGTTCCTCGCACGCATGGCGATGGATTGATTCACATAAGCAACATCAATCATCTGGTAAAACACAACGAACCAATTGCTGAAGTCAAGACAGAGGAACTATCAGCTTCTGATGTAGCAATAGGCAGGCATATTTCAGAATTGGTTGAAGATGGCGCTACGCTACAAATGGGAATTGGCAACATTCCTAATGCTGTTTTAGCTTCTCTCAATAATCATAAAGATCTCGGTATTCACACAGAAATGTTCTCAGACGGCATTCTTCCATTGGTGGAGAAAGGGGTGATTACTGGTAAATTCAAGAAAAAACACCAAGGAAAAATCGTTTCATCGTTCGTAATGGGAACTAGAGCCATTTACGATTTCATTGACGACAATCCATTAGTGAATATGCTTTCTTCTGAATACGTAAACAATACACGAATCATCAGTCAGAATCCGAAAGTCACGGCAATCAACAGTGCCATTGAAGTTGACCTTACGGGACAAATATGTGCCGACAGCATTGGACATAGAATCTATTCGGGCGTAGGCGGACAAATGGATTTTATTCGCGGAGCTTCTCTGTCCGAAGGTGGAAAACCAATTATTGCGCTACCATCAACCACCAAAAAAGGTGAGTCTAAAATTGTGCTGACGCTGAAACCTGGAGCAGGCGTGGTTACCACTAGAGCGCATGTTCACTACGTGGTCACGGAATTCGGGGCTGTAAATCTTTATGGAAAAACATTAGAAGAGCGGGCTAAACTTCTCATCAAAATAGCGCATCCTAAACACAGGGAACAACTAGAAAGAGATTGGTCTGCAATGGCAAAATAGTTACTTCAGCGACCTAAGTTTTATCTCTTCTGCCAACAACTCTGTTGGGTCTTCATTATCTCTAACCTGAAGAAAACTACCTTCTCCAAGATCAGCCAGCTTTTTCATTAAGCGGCCAGCTTCCTTGTCTTCTCCAAAGCCGATAATAGACAGTACAATTCCTTTATCCGAATTATCCTTGACCAACTGAACAGCTTCGTTTTCCGAAAACTTAGAAGAATTGAATTTGCCATCAGTGGCAATGATAAGTTGATTATTTCCTCCTTCGATAAGCTGTTTCTCCAAACTCTCATATGCTGTTTCCATTCCTTTCACCCCATTCGTATATCCATAAGGCCGAAGGCTATCTACTAGTTGGAGAATAGGCTTATTATCTGTAACAGGAGTTGGTGGCAGCAAAACCCATGAATCTGAATTATAAGCAATCATTGTAAGCACATCCACTCCTCGCAGCATCATTACTAACCTACGAATGGATGATTTCAGCTTATCCATCTTTCCATCATCATTCATCGAACCAGAAACATCTAGCAACAACAACACATTATTCGGACGATATTTCTCGTTTGAGAATTCGGGTTGTGGCTCAAGGACAACTTCTTCAATTTCAACTGTTTCAGCCTTAGCCAAAGCAGTTTCAACCGTTTCCTCCATTGGCAATAAAAGATTATCTAATATCGCTTGCCGATTTTCTTCATCCAACTGCTCATTTGTGGTTATTCCAAGATCGAACGATTCTTCAGTAGACTCTTTTGAGACCTGAAATCCGTCATCTGCAATCTCAAACTCTCCTTCCGCTAAAACTTCATTTGTGGTGATGCCAAAATCAATTTCTTCCGATGGTAGAGTATTTTCTTCCTTCAAAAGAACATTGGTCGTAACTCCCAAATGCTCGGGCTCGGGAGCTGACTTTTGAAATCTCTCTTCTGAAGTCTGTTTATGTTCTTCCCAACGATTATCGACAGAAGCAATAACTTCTTCTTCAATTAGGTCGGATTCAGAACTTTTTCGATTCAAATAAATGACCTGTATTCTATCTCGCTTATTGAATACAATCTCTTGCTCTGCCTTTTCATAACCTTCTTTTGAAGCCACAGCCATGTATTTGTCGGGTTCAATCCAGTTAACAGCCACACCATCCAAATTTGTTCCGTTGATGGCTTTCCTGATTCCACGATCGTAAATCTCAACACTTGCATTCGGAATCGGTCTATTAGTGGCGGCATCCACAACTTGAACCACATTCGGTTCTGAAGACCGTGCTGGTGACGTTTCATGAAATGAAGGACAAGCAGTCAACGCATTTGCATAGATGCTCTTAATGTTCCCCTTCACCGTCAACTTTTCAGCCTTGTTAGAAGCGTTTGAGTAAACCTCAACCGTTCTAGAAAACGAACCTGTTTGACTCGTGTAATAAAGAATTTCAATCTCTCCTGTTTCCCCCGGTTGAATGGCGCGATTTGGATAGCGCACCAATACTTCGCGATCGTGGCGTTGAGGCAAAAACATCAACCTCTCAGTCCCAGTGTTCGTAAACTTGAAAGTTGCTGGAGGACTGTTCCAGTCATTCACAGTTCCGAAATTTACCGTGGCTGTTGCCCACTTGAGGCTTTGAGCTAAAGGCATCAATGGCAATAGGACCAAAACCAGTATGACTAAACGCAGTCTCATAAGGGGATAAAGTTAACCAACGTGACTCGGGTGGATGTATTGCGAATGTATCTTTGCGACATGATAAAAATCGGAGTTTCTGCGTGCTTTTTTCATCCTGACCTGAATAGGGCAACCTTCGGGCCGAAAACGCTTTCTTACCTCGAAAACGACATGGCTGTTTACGTTGCACGAGCAAACGTGATGCCTGTTCTTATTCCAGAATTGCCTAAGGCCGAAAAGCTGGCGATGATAAAAGAAATGGACGGATTGGTTTTGCAAGGCGGAGTTGATTTAGCTCCTGAAACCTATGGTGAACAACCCATTGGAAGATGGCTTGGAGATGCTATTCGCGATGAATACGAACTTGAATTGATGAAGATTTTCCTAGATGCTGGAAAGCCCGTTCTAGGTATTTGTCGTGGATTTCAGGTAATGAACGCATATTACGGAGGAACGCTTTTCCAAGACATCGAAACACAACGGCCAGAAAGCATCAAACACCGCGATGCGATGGAATACGACCACGTACATCATGGTGTTCGTTTTGAGAAAGGTTCATTTTTCGAATCAGTTTATGGCAACGAGAAAAACCCAATGGTAAATTCAGTACATCACCAAGCCGCAAAAGATCTTGGCAAAGGGCTGATTCCGCAGGCATACTGCGCTGAAGACGGAATACTGGAGGCTTTCATTCATGAGAGTGCTGAGCCAGGAAAAATCATGGGAGTGCAATGGCATCCCGAATTCTTCCATACAATAGGCGACAAACTCATTGACCCATTTAAAATAATCGACACATTTCTAACATTCGTTAATACAGATAAATGAAAATCATCAATCCCGCCACAGAGGCGGTTATCAAAGAAGTGGCTGAAGACAATGCAACTTCCATTCAAACCAAATTCGAAACCGCAAAAGCTGCTCAGAAAGCTTGGGCGAAAGTTCCCTTAAAGGAGAGAATTTCTTGCATTGCCAAATTCAATGAATTGATGTTAGCCAATTCAGATAAGATTGCGGCTGACCTCACATCTGAAGTTGGCAAACCATTGGGACAAGCCAAGGGAGAAATCAATGGCGGACTTGGTCGAAGCAAGTTCTTTGTGGAAAACAGCGAGAAATATCTTGCCGAAGAATGGATGGTTTCGGAAGGAGCGACTCGCGAGAAAATCACATACGAGCCGCTTGGTGTAATCGCCAATATCTCAGCTTGGAACTATCCGATTCTGGTCGGTTTTAACGTATTCATTCCTGCCTTGATTGGTGGAAATGCCGTGCTTTACAAACCATCAGAATTCAGCACACTTACTGGCTTGAACATGGCTGCAATGCTTTGGAAAGCTGGAATCCCTAAAGATGTTTTTCAAGTGGTTATAGGAGCTAAGGAAGCTGGAGAGGCTTTGCTAAACCTGCCATTGGATGGTTATTTCTTCACTGGCTCTTATGCCACAGGAAAATACATTGCAGAGCGCGTTGCTGGAAAACTAGTTCCTGTCGGACTGGAATTAGGAGGCAAAGACCCAATGTACGTTTGTGAGGATGTTGAGGTAAAGTCTGCAGCTGCTGCTGGAGTTGAAGGTGCATTCTACAACAATGGACAAAGCTGTTGTGCCGTAGAGCGTATCTATGTTCATGAAAACATTTACAATGCTTACGTTTCCGCCTTTATGGAAGAGACGAAACAAATGAAATTAGGAGACCCGACTGGAGACGGTGTTTTTCTAGGTTCATTAACACGACCTCAACAGATATCAGTTTTGGACGATCAAGTGAAAGACGCAGTGGGTAAAGGTGCTTTGGTTCTATTTGGTGGAAAACGTGCAGAGAGAAATGGTTTCTTCTTTGAACCGACAGTTTTGACCAATGTTAACCATTCGATGAAAGTGATGATGGATGAAAGTTTCGGTCCAATAATTGGGATTCAAAAAGTAAAAAGTGATGAGGAAGCTGTCAAATTGATGCTTGACACGCCATATGGCCTTACATCAGCTGTCTATACTCAGGACGAGACGCGTGCTATAGAATTGATGCAACAGTTAAACTCTGGAACGGTTTATTGGAATTGTTGTGATCGAGTTAGCCCAAATATTCCTTGGAGTGGTCGAGGTGCTTCTGGTTTAGGCTCAACCTTATCTCATGCAGGAATTCGGGCATTCGTTCAACCAAAGAGTTATCACTTGAGAAAATAAAGCTCGTTTAATTTACAAAACAAAAAAGGCCCGAAATTTCGGGCCTTTTTTGTTTTGTAAACTAGGCAGTATTTACTGCTTGATAATCTTCTGAACCGTCATTTGGTTGTCTGCATAGATACGAAGGAAGTAAACTCCGTTAGGAATTTCAGTGATATCGTACTGCTTGCGCAAGCTATCGGTATTACCCACACGGCTATCCAACCAAACTTGCTTTCCAATCATGTCGTAAAGACCAACGGTGACATCCATTTGACGAGCCAACTCAACCTCAAGAGTAAACTGACCGCTATTCGGATTAGGGTAAACACTTACGTTGCCATCAAAATTGGCTTCTTCGATTCCTACACAACAAGTCAACTCGAAGTTTGGAGAGCAACCTGAACATCCATTCGCATCGGTAACACACACATAGTAGTTTCCACTTCCGGTCGGATTGATAGTATAAGCTGCACTAGTAGCTCCTGGAATTGGATTTCCGTTGTGGAACCATTGGAATCCAGTAAAGTCTCCGGAGTTGGTAACCGTCAATAAACCAGCATCTTCGCTAACAATTGGTTCTGGATCCCAAACCGTCACAGTAACAGGAGCTACTTGTAGCATGCTGTCGATACAACCATTACCGTCCATAAGTATTGGCCAATAATCTCCAGACTCAATGACTGTCACGCTTTGGGTGGTAGAACCGCTGTTCCACAAATAAGAAGCATATCCTGGGGCTACACTCAAGTTAACTGAACCTCCAACACAGAACTCCAGTGGTCCATCAGCAGTGATTGGTGAGGCAGTCATCGGTTCGTTCATCACTAGAACAACCTCACTAGTTCCTTGGCAACCATATTGGTTAGTTACTGTAAGAACGATGGTGTCAGATTGACCCCATTCAGTCGTCTGAGTATTATCACCAGTGGTCCAAGAATATCCATCGTATCCTGGTTCAGCAGAAAGGATTACAGTATTTCCGATACAAAATTCTACAACTCCCGATGGCGTAATAATTGGTGAAGGGATAGGATTCACAGTTACCACAATGACATCAGTTCCAATACAACCATTGGCATCCACCACTGTAACTTCATATCCTCCGCTTTGGCTCGCAGAAGTAGTTTGTGTAATGTCTCCAGTCGGTGTCCAAGCATACGAAGCATATCCAGATCCAGCATCTAACGTGATTAAACAAACTGTGGTGTCGTTTCCTAAATCAACTTGAGGGGCCTGAAGAACGTTATACACAGCAGAAGCAGTGGCATCACAACCATTAGGAGCTTCGTAGGTGTAATCAACGTTTGTAGCACCCGGTCCTGCTAGGTCTGGAAAGAAAAGATCTCCGATAATGGAGAAGTTACCATACGCAACTGTGTAATCCCCTCCCACTGGGCTACCTCCCACAAACTCAACGAAATCTTCGTTAGAACAAGCGTGTGATGGCAACGTAAGTGTAACAACAGGCGTAGGCAAGACATTATAGTGAAGTCCAGGACTTGTAACCGAACAGTTGTTGGCATCTGTACCAACTACAGCTACCGTTTGACCATTCAATATAGCTGCGTTTGTATATGGATTCGTGCTTCCGACAGCTACCCCATCAACAAAAAACTGATAAGTACCTGCTCCAGAAGCCGTGAATTCAACTGGCGTTCCTTCACAAATTGTAAGACCAGACGGACTGGCTACGAGCGAAACGACTAACGTTCCTGGATCACTAAGTGAAACAGCATCAGTCGATTGACAACCATTTACATCTGTAACAGTTACTGCATATTGTCCCGCACTTAGTCCTACCGCAACAGGAGTTATTTGGCCACTTGGCGTCCATAAGTAATCGTAAGCAGGTACACCTCCAATAGTCAGTGCATTAGCGAATCCATCAGAGGCGCCACACGATGAAGGGTTAACGAAGGATGTAACGCCTACCTGAATTTCAGGATGTACAACAAATGTGGAAGGGGCACTTGTAGCAGCGCATAGTTGAGTGTCTAGTCCCATGACGGCAATGATATCACCATCAACCAGTGTGTCGGTGATGTAAGGATTTTGAGTACTTACTTGGAATCCATTGACATAGAACACATATGTTGTTGCTCCAGAACCAGTAAATGTAACGGTTTCTCCACCGCAGATGGTGCTATTGGTAGCGTCTGACGTAAGCGTAACAGGACTCGAGCCGACATCACTGAGAGATTGACTAATCACGGCAGTACATCCAGCATCGTCTGTAGCAGTCACAAAGTAAGAGCCCGCGTTCAAATTTGCTACGGTCGGTCCTTGAGGCCCATGACTCCATCCATATGTGTAACCTGGGGTTCCACCTGTTGCATCTGCAGTTATAACTCCATCAGATGCTCCACAAGAAGTCGGGTCTGAAAAACTAGTGATAGCTACAGTAGGACTTGGGTTGACTGTTACCGGCATTCCATCGCTTTCAACATCGCAAAGGTTACCATCTGTAGCTATAACCGAAACAACCTGACCATTTGTTAAGGTAGAAGTAACAAATACGCTAGTAGAACTAGCGGGTCCTTGAGACACTCCATCAACTAGAAATTCATAAGTTAAACCGCCTGAAGCGAAGAACGAAATGCTTTGACCAACGCAAATTGTTGTGTCTGCATCATTGGAAACCAACAACACCGTTGGGCCCGGATTCACAATAGGATAGATAATGTTGCTGGTGGCTGTACAGTTATTACCGTCTGTTCCAGTAGCAGCAACAGATTGTCCGTCTGTTAAAGCAGCAGTAACGAACGGATTTGTGGTTGATGTTGGCTGACCATCAACATAAAACTGGTAGGTATTTGAACCAGATGCCGTAAAGGTGATACTTTCACCAGCACAAATTTCATTGTTTGGATCCTCACTACTAGCCATTGTAACAGGTTGAGCACCCGGATCACTAAGTGCATAAGTTTCGCTTGAGAAACAACCATTGTCATCAGTAACAGTCAGAAAATATGGCGCAGCAGGTAGCCCTGAAATGTTTGATGTCACTTGTCCATTACTCCACAAATAAGAGTACGGAGGCAATCCACCAGACACTAATGTTTGAATTAAACCATCAGACAATGCGCACCCGGAAGGATCTGAAACTGTCTCATCAATGACTGGATTGTCTCTGACGATGAAGTTTATTCCTGCTGAAGTGTAGGTGCAAAAATTGAAATCAGTTCCAGTCACATAAACGTTTTGCCCATCAAGAAGTGCAGTTGTTGTAAACGGGTTTTGTGTGCTTACTGGAACTCCGTTGATGTAGTATTGATACTGAAATGCTCCAGAAGCAGTGAAGGTCACAGATTCCCCTGCACAAATTGTATTATCACCATCGCTGCTCACCAACGTAACGGGCGATGCACCTGGGTCGTTCAACGAAACAGAAGAAAAATCAGTGCATCCAGTAGCATCAGTTACTGTAACTTCATAAGGTCCAGCCGCTAATCCATTAATTGTGGCCCCAACGCTTCCATTGCTCCAAGTAAACACATAGGGAGCTGTTCCTCCACCTGCAATTGCTGTAATAATTCCATCGGCAGCACCACACGCAGATGGACTAGTAATTCCGCTAAAGCCGACCGAAGGGGCTGGGGTTACATTAATAAGTACCTCGACACAAGCTGAGTTATTACAAGGGCCTTGAGCTCTTACAAAGTAATTAGTTGTAGACAAAGGATTTACCACAATGGATGCTCCACTTCCCACGAGTTGACCTCCACACCCACCGATATACCAAAACCATTGTGCGTTAGTTCCTAAAGAACCTCCATTAACGGTCAAAGTAACTGGCGCTCCTGAACAGACAGTTGTTCCGCTTGCAGTTATTGAAGTTGGATCAGTTGACTCAGTGTCAACAATAACATTGAAAGAGCAGGTCGCTGTGAGCCCTGCTGCATCCACTACTTCAATAGTTACTGGGGTCGTGCCAAGTGGAAAGGTGCTTCCAGACGCAAATCCACTGAGAATCGAACCACCTACAACTCCGCAATTATCTGAAACGGTCGGATCCGGATAGTTGACTACTGGATTACAACCCGCAAAAATGGTAGGTGGACAAATCACAGTAGGATTCTGATTGTCAACTACGGTAACTGTGAAGCTCCCAGAAACGGAGTTACCAGAGGCATCACTAGCCGTGTATGTTTGGTTTGTTACTCCAACAGGGAAAAACGCACCACTCGCTAATCCTGCCGTTTGGCTAATGGTTGCACTGCAATTATCAGTCGCAGTCGGAGCAACAAAAGTTACAGTAGCACCGCACTGCCCAGCAGCAGCATTAACTGTAATGTTTGCAGGAACGGAAATCGTAGGAGGTGTAACATCTGGGGTAGTGGTAACTTCGACTTGATACCAAACCAAACATACAGGTGCACCAGTAGTTTGATCTCCAATATCCAAATTCCACGCTCCGTATGGCGATTGTCCATTATAAGCTGCTAAGTTTCCATTATTAGGTCCAAAAGTTCCTGATACTGGAATCCCTGTTGGAATCGGATTTCCAGTACTAAATCGTGTAATAACCGAAGACGTAGAAGTTTGCCCGGTCCAAGTACCTGGTAACGCAAGAATTTGCGGACCGGCCGTTGGATGTTGTATTCTGAAACTTGTTTCCTGATGTTGTGAGTTACCGCCTGTTGGACTGGTGCAGGTTCCTGCTGTTTTAGCCCAAGCAATAACCACGTCAACATCTGTTACTTGGCAGCCTTGTGTAAAGTCTGACGGATTAAATGTGACGCTAGGCATTGGGCTTCCATATGATCCAACCCCATCAACAGACGTTGACGATGGAGCAACGTAGGCTTTTGTAACGGTTTGTCCGTATGTAAATACGTGCGACATTAGAAACAAAACAGGAATGGACAATCGTAAAAAAAACTTCATTTTCACTTGCTATAGGGGTTATAGAAAATCTTTTAAAACTTCGAAATGAACCGTCTAAATTAATTCTTTTTCAGACTAGAACGATAGGCATAAAAAATGTTAATCCAAATCAACTTTCACTTGAATAAAAGTGTCTTAATTCTAAGAGTCACTACTCTTTCACAATAGAACGAACCACAACACCTTCGTTAGTCACTAATCTTAGATAATATATTCCTGCACCGAGGTTTTCAAGATTAAAATTGCGTTTAACATTCGAAACACCCGTGATTTCTTCGGGATTCAGAATATTACGACCTGTCAAGTCAGACAATAATATTGTTCCAGCAACCTGCTTGCCAAAATCAATTTCCAAAGTAAATCGATTGCGCGTTGGATTTGGGTAGATATCAATGTTGTAGCCCAAATTGGAATCCATAACTCCAGTGAACGTAAATTCTATGTTGCCCGAAGTTCCAAAGCATCCGTTTTCATCCCATCCAATTACACTGTAATTACCACTAATTTCAGGAGTAATTGTGGATGCAGTTTGCCCTGGTAATGGTAGTCCATTGAAATACCATTGGAATTGAGCAAACGGTCCATTTACCACAGTAATAAGGTTGGCTTGTTGTTCAATTATTGGTTGTGGATTCCAAACCTCCACATGAAGAGGTGTTCCAACCAAAGTGCTATCCAAACAGTTGTTTGCATCAAGCACCGTTACGCAGTAATCGCCTGTTTGGGTAACTGTAATGGAAGGCGTGGTAGAACCGCTGCACCACAAATAGGAATTGTAAGGTCCCGGTTCCACCGACAAGGTCACGCTACCACCAGCACAAAACTCCGTTGCACCACTAGCTACGATTATTGGAGGAACGGTAGTATTGACTACAACTTCAACACTCGCTGATGTGTTGAGACATCCATTAATCGGGTCTTCTACAGTCACTGCGTAGATGCCAGCCTCCCAGACTTCAATTACAGGGTCGGTCTCACCATTCGGATTCCATACGTACGATGCCAAACCACCATTTGCCGAAAGCGTAGCAGTATCTCCCGCACACAAAGCAATTGTGCCACTTGGCGAAATGATGGCATTCGGTAATTGCAACGTGGAAACAATTACTTCGTCTGTACCCATGCAGCCAAACTCATCCCAAACCTGTAGCGTAATAACTCCTGGGGTATTGACAGAAATACTTTGTGTTGCTTCGCTGGTGCTCCACTGGTAAGAATCATATCCCGAGCCCCCATTCAACCCAACGGAACCTCCAGCACAGAATTGCAGCGGGCCATCGGCTACAATTACTGGATCAAGAAGATTGCTAACTGTTACCACTATATTATCAGTACCAACGCATCCATTTTGATCCGTGACTGAAACCGTGTAGGCTCCAGTTGAATTAACAGTAATTGATTGTGATATCTCTTGTGTTGACCAGACATACGTAGACCCCTGATTGCCGGCATTGAGCGTAACAGATGATGCTGTACAAATGATGGTGTCGTTTCCTAAATCGACAACTGGTGGCTGATTAACAATTACTTGAATCGATGGTGCTGTACCCGAACAGCCTTCTGCGGTTGTAACAGTTACGTTATATGTACCTGCCTGAGTGACGGTGGTAGTCTGCCCATTGGTACTGTTGCTCCAACTGTAAACTGAATATCCAGATCCAGCATTAAGAACGAGATTACTTCCTTCACAAATAGCCGAAGTTCCGCTTGGGGTGATTGCTGGAACTGGAATTGCGTTGATTGTTACCTGCTGACTTGCACTGTTTGTACATCCGTTGCCATCTGTATAAGTGTATGTGATGCTGTGTGTGCCAGTGCCAGCAGCAACTGGACTAAAGGATGCGCCAATGATTCCTGTCCCACTAAAAGTTCCGCCAACTGGACTTCCAGTTAATGCAACGTTTGACGCATCAGCACAGTAAGCTGATGCTAATCCTGTAAACAACACAGTCGGCAAAGCATTGATTGTAACTTGTTGCTCATCTAAACTGGTACATCCAAACGGGTCAGTGTAAGTATATGTTATGGTATTTACTCCGATTAAGGCATTATCAGGAATGAAATTACTTCCAGAAATACCCGAGCCAACAAATGTTCCTCCCGTGGGCGAGCCCAGTAGCGTATATGCGCTCATATCATCAGAACAGTATTCTTGACCCAATCCTGAAAAAGATACGTTTGGAAGACCATTTACATCGACTGACTGGGTTTCATTGTTTGTGCATCCGTTACCATCAGTATAAGTATAGGTTATCAAAATTGTCCCAACGCCTGCAATTGACGGTACAAAAGAGTTACCGCTAATTCCCAATCCGCTGAAAGTTCCGCCTGCTGGAACTCCAGTCATCGCAACTGGGGTGGTTTGGTCAATGCAGTATTGAGCTGCCAATCCAGAAAAACTAACTGCTGGAAGCGAATTGAATACGACACTAATGTTGTCAGAATCGGCACAACCGTTGTTGTCTTCAGTCCAAGTAAATATGTATGCCCCATCGGCATCAACCGTAACGGTAGCATTTGGGTTCGTGTCGTCTGGTGAGAAGGTGGCATTTCCAGGGCTAGAATACGTCCATAAACCAATACCGATACTAGGGACCGCATTTAAATCAAAGTCCAAATCGCATTCTGAGCCTCCATTTCCAGCATCGGCAACTGGCTGCTCATAAAAGTTCACGCTGATTGTTGCATTATCTGAACAGATGCCATTTACTTCCGTCCACGTGAAGTTATAAGTACCGTACGTATCTACAACGACTGTTGCTGATGCGCTATTGACGTTGCTGAAAAAAGCATTTCCTGGACCATTGTATGTCCAAGTTCCAATTCCAAAACTAGGAACTCCTGTAAATGCAAAATTCAAATCACATTCGTCTCCTCCAACACCAGCATCAGCTACTGGCTGATCGTAAAAGTTTACAATCACATCGTCAGCATCTGAACAAACGCCATTCGTTTCTGTCCATGTAAACGTGTAAGCTCCAGGTTGAGACACTGTAACTGTAGTTGCTGGGTCGAAATCATCAACAAAAGAGACTGAACTGGGACCAACTGCTGTCCACTGCCCTTCACCGCTACTTGGAACTGCCGACAGCATGAAATCAAAATCGCATTCGTTGCCACCTGTACCTGCGTTTGCTACTGGTTGCTGATAAAAATTGACCGTTATAGTTGCAGCATCTGAACACGAACCATTCGTTTCTGTCCAAGCAAAGTCGTAGGTACCATAAAGGTCAACTGTTACTAAAGACGTTGGAGAGTTTGGATTATTGAATGTTGCCGTACCTGGTCCAGATACTTGCGACCAAACTCCAGTACCAACACTTTGTGTGGCTGAAACTAGAAAATTGAGGTCGCATTCGTCTCCGCCAGTGCCAGCATTTGCAACTGGCTGTTGGTAGAAATTGACCGTTACCGAACTTGCACTCGTACATGTTCCGACAATCTCTGTCCAGGTGAAATTGTACGTTCCGTAAGCCGAAACGGTAACATCAGTGTTCACATCTAAATCATTGGCAAAGGTTGCCGTGCCTGGACCAGTAGCAGTCCATAGACCAACACCAACTGATGCTGTCCCATTGAATGTGAAATCTAGGTCGCATTCGTCTCCACCAGTACCAGCATCTGAAGCAGGCTGTTCGTAGAAATTAACAAGGACCGATGCGTTAGATGAGCAAGAACCGTTGGTCTCTGTCCATGTAAAGTTGTATGCCCCATATGCATCAACGGTAACTGTTGATGTTGGGCTGGTCGCATTAGTAAATGTTGCGACTCCGGGCCCTGCATAGGTCCAAATACCTGAGCCAACACTCGCAACCGCATTAAAAGTAAAGTCAAAATCGCACTCGTTTCCACCTTGGCCAGCATTAGCCACTGGTTGCTGATAAAAGTTAACTGATACTTGATCAGAAGTAATGCAATTTCCATTCGTTTCTGTCCATGTAAAGGTGTAAGACCCGTAGTTGCTAACGGTAACAGATGTGTTTGGATTGCTAGCGTTGGCAAATGTTGCTAAACCTGGTCCAGCAGATGTCCACAATCCGCTTCCAATAGTAGGAACTGCCGAGAAAGTAAAGTCGAGGTCACATTCATCGCCCCCAGAGCCAGCATCTGACACTGCTTGTTGATCAAATGTAACGTTGATGGATGCAGCGTTCGAACAGCCTCCATTATTCTCAGTCCAAGTTAGAACATAAGTGCCATACGTATCTACTGTTACAACCGCATTGGGGTCGTTGGCATTAGGCGTATAGGTAGCGTTTCCAGGTCCTGAAGCACTCCACGTTCCTGTACCGACACTTGGAGACGCCCCTAACTGAAAATCAAGGTCGCACTCACCTCCACCAAAACCAGGATTTGGTGATGGTACCTGATAAAAATTAACTGTTATTTCATCAAAATCAGAGCACTGTCCGTTTACTTCAGTCCATCTAAAAACATAGGTTCCAACGGATGAAACTTGAACTACCGAACTTGCAGAATTAATGTTTGAGAAGAACGGAGTTCCAGTCCCAGAAATCATTGTCCACGTACCAATTCCAACAGTTGGAACTGCAGAAAATGTAAAGTTCAAATCACATTCATCTCCTCCAGAGCCCGCATTCGCCAGCGGCTGCTCATCAACAGAAACCTGCTGCACATCAGCATCTGTACAGTTATTCAAATCTGTGAATGTGTATGTGACACTGTATGGGCCAGTTGGTCCAGCTAAAGCCGGGTCAAATTGTCCTAAACCTCCGCCTAAACTGGTCACTCCCGTTCCGGAGAATGTTCCACCATTTTGATTTCCCGTTAACGTTACCACCGTATTCGTCTCACAATAGATGGGGTTCAAACCAGTGAAACTTACTGTAGGAAGTGGTGTGACGATTACCTGAGCAGTGCCGAGGAAGCCTGAAGTTCTGCTACATCCACTGGCATCTTGAATAGAAACATAGCTGTAAGTAACTGTTGTTGGAGGAGTGACATTGAAGGTAGCGCCACTGCTAATTCCGTTTACATTATATGTGTTTACGCCATCTGTAACTACCACATTAAACGGAGCCTGACCAGATGTGAACGTGAAGGTTAGCGTGGTTTGGTCTCCAAGACAAATAGGCGAGGGTGATAAAGAAATTGCGCCATTAGCAATTGGATCGACCGTTACGTCAAACGAACAAGACGATTGATTTAAAGACGCATCTGTTGCTGTGTACGTGACAGAAGTCGTACCCACGGGAAATATTCCCGGAGGCAATCCTGCACTAAGAGCTGTGTTTACGGCACAATTATCTGTTCCTACAGGAGGTGTATATGCGATAGTTGCACCGCAGTTGGCGGTTGTTGACGTAACGCTAATATCGGCAGGGCATGTAATTGCTGGCAACTGAAAATCGGAAACATTTACGTTGAAAGAGCAATTTGCCACATTACCCGAAGGGTCTGTTGCTTGATAGGACTCTACCGTTGTGCCGACTGGAAAAAAACCGCCTGAACCAATTGCCGAAACAGCCACTGGAGTGGCTCCACACGCATCTGTAGCGGTAACATTATAATTAACGACCGTACCGCATTGGCCTACAGCCGTGTTGGTGTTAATGTCTGCTGGGCAGTTGATAACTGGACTAGTTACATCTCTATTTATGACCACATCATCTGTAGAGGAAGTGCAACTACCGTTTGATATTGTCCATCTGAATGTGGCTGAAACACCCGTTATAGTAACGGTACTAGTTGGGCTGTTCGGATTATTAAATATTGCCGAACCAGAAACCACCGTCCAAACGCCTGTTCCAACCGTGGCTGCATTTCCAGCTAAAGTTGCGGAATTGCCACATATATTTTGATCCGAGCCAGCAGCAGCTGTAGTAGGAGCACGATAAACCAAAATGTCTTGGGTAGTAGTACAATACCCAAACGTGTATGTAATCGTATAGGTCTGAGAGGCACCACTAGGCGTTGGCGCGGTAAAAGTCGTTCCTGAAACACCAGCTCCAGTAAAGGAACCACCATTTCCACTACCTACGATAAGCGAACCAGAAATTGGCGCTGGAGTGGCAGTAAGAGTCCTTGTCTGTCCTTCGCACATAGCCGTAGCGGCTGATGTTATACTCAAGTTATTATTCTGTCTAACACTAACAGAAATGGAAGTTGATCCGCCTTGAAGGCAATTGTATTGGCTGACCTGAACTCTAGTATAATCTGTAAAACTTGGGGTTATGTTTACGGACGCTTGCGCACCTGTGCATATAGGTCCGTTGTCATCATTGTATGCAAAGGGATTGGTTGTAGCGTTGCCTTGAAAGCATCCAATCTGGGTGTCTATGCTATTGCCGCACGTGCTAATGGAATAACAACCGCCTGCAAGTACTGGCATTTGAAAATACTGACCTGGGCCATAGCCAGAAACGGAATTAAACGTCCCGCAGCCAGCATTCGGCAAAATGGTACCATAGAGATATGGAATGCCACCAGGCGAATTACCGGACGGTGCTCGACCACAGAAAGCTCCTGATTGTGTATTAGTACCGCACTGAGCCCAAGCGCCCAAAGTAATAAGTGAAAAAATGATTGTTAATGAGCCGGAGTAAAGTCTGTTCATGGGGATGGTCTTCGAGTAAAAAAGAGTAACCCTAGTTTATGTCCACTTTGGACATAAACTAGGGTTACGAAAATACCTATTTTCTACAATTGAAGTCAATTCCACGACCAATTGCCAAATTGAGCACGCAACAAGGAATTCCCTAGTACTTCATCAGTTTCTGATTATACTCTTCACGGCAACACCTTCTTCAGTCACTAATCTGAGATAATAAACTCCAAGACTCAAATTTTCTATGTCGAACTGACGTCTGATGCTTGACACTTCCTCCAGTTTTTCCGGAGCCATAATACCACGACCGGTAATATCCACTAGATATATTGTGCCCGTAATTCTAGAGCCAAAGTCTGCTTCCAAAGTAAAGAAACCGCTTGTCGGATTAGGATAAATTCTGATATCATACTTGTCAGACAAATCTGTAATACCTGTGAATGTATACTCGATATTGAAGGAGTTTCCTGAACAACCATTGGAATCCCAAGCCTCCACAGAATAATTACCACTAGAAGCTGGTGTGTGCTGAACACTAGTTGCGCCCGGAACTGGCGCGCCATTGAAATACCACTGGTATTGTTGGAACGGTCCGTTGACAACCACCAAATTCGCCCCTTGCTGCTCTATTATTGGCTCAGGATTCCAAACTTCGATATGAATAGGATTGCCAAGCAACGTGCTGTCAATACAACCATTACCATCAAGTACAGTTACCCCGTAATCTCCAGATTGCGTAACCACAATTGAAGGTGTAGTTGAACCGCTACTCCACAAATACTCACTGTAGGGCCCAGGTACTACCGTCAAACTTACACTTCCTCCATTGCAGAATTCAGTAGCACCGCTTGGTACAATTGTAGGAGACACTGCGTTGTTTACCGTAACGCTAACTGGGGCAGATGTTGCAACACAACCGTTGTTAGGATCAACAACCGTTACGGTGTAATCTCCAGATTGCCACACTTCAATTGAAGAAGTTGTTTGTCCGCCCAAATTCCATTGATAGGACACAAAAGTGTTGCTTGCTGAGAGGGTAATGGTGTCTGAACTGCAAATCTCTATCGGACCGGTTGGCTGAATTACAGCATTTGGTAGCTGAAGAAGAGAAACAACCTCGTCATCAGTTCCGGTACAACCAAACTGATCTACCACGGTTAATTCAATAAGACCAGCGGTTGAAACTGTAATTGTTTGAGACGTTGCACCTGTACTCCATTGATAGTTAGTGTATCCAGCACCTCCATCAAGTGTTACAGAACCACCAGCACAGAAAGTAACCGGACCACCAGCAACAATTACCGGATCGAGCAAACTACTAACCGAAACGAGCACCTGATCGGTACCAACACAACCATTCTGATCTGTAACATTCACCGAATAATTACCTGTAGTAATAACAGTTATTGATTGCGAAATCTCCTGAGTTGACCAAGAATAGGTCATTCCTGGATTTCCGGCATCTATTGTAAACGAAGAACCTGTACAAACAATAGTATCCGAACCTAGGTTTACAATTGGAAGTGGATTCACAGAAATATTCACATCACCAGAAGTACCAACACATCCAGCAGTAGTTGTTACTGTTACATTATAAGTTCCAGCTGTTCCGACAGAGATGGATTGTCCGTTTGCGTTAGTGCTCCATGTGTATCCCGCATACCCCGAACCGGCATCAAGCGTGATGTTTGTTCCAGCGCAAATGGCCGAAGATCCCGAAGGAGTAATAACTGGAACTGGCACAGCATTAACAGTTACCTGTTGTGTATGCGTATTCGTACAGCCATTACCATCGGTGTAGGTATAAACTATCGTATGCTGACCAACCCCAGCAGCGACTGGACTGAACGCGTTTCCAACAATACCTGTTCCTGAGAACGTTCCTCCTGAAGGAGTTCCCACCAATTGAGCATTCGAAGCATCAGCACAATAAGCAGCAGACAGGCCTGTAAACGTGACAACTGGCAGCGCATTCACGGCAACTACTTGTTGTTGAGAGCTAGAGCATCCGAACGGATCAGTGTACGAATAAGTAATCGGATGATTTCCAATGTTCGCCACAGAAGCTGTAAACTGATTTACGGAAATTCCTGAACCAGTGAATGTTCCTCCAGCCGGCAGTCCAAGCAACGTATGAGGTACGGCATCATCAACACAATACGGTGACGATAGACCAGAGAATGAAACATTCGGAAGTCCATTTACATCGACAGATTGTGTTTCGCTATCTGTACATCCGTTAATATCGGTGTAAGTGTAGGTCAAGATAATTGTTCCTACACCAGCCACACTCGGTACGAACGCGTTACCGCTGATACCAAGTCCACTAAAAGTCCCACCTGCCGGTGTTCCGGTTAATGGAACGGGTGTAGTTCGATCAACGCAATAGCTTGCGACCAATCCTGTAAACGATACAACCGGAAGTGCATTGAAAGCTATGGTAACATTTGCCGAAGCCGTGCATCCGTTATTGTCTTCTGTCCATGTAAACGTGTAAGAGCCTGTAGCACTAACTGTAACCGTTGCATTAACCGCGTTTGCATTCGGACTGAATGTGGCTGTTCCAGGTCCCGTGTAAGTCCATGTTCCAACTCCTACTGAAGCTGTTCCATTAAACGTAAAGTCTAGGTCGCACTGATTCGTTGCTGTACCTGCATTTGCAACTGGTTGTTGATAGAAATTAACCGTAATCGTTGCATTATCAGAGCAAATGCCGTTCACCTCTGTCCAAGTGAATTGGTATGTTCCGTAACTCGAAACGGACACCGTTGATGTAGAAGAATTTGCATTGGTGAATGATGCGCTGCCAGGACCAACTGCTGTCCAAGTTCCTATTCCGAAGCTTGGCACGGCACTGAACACGAAGTTCAAATCGCATTCGTTACCGCCAGTCCCAGCATTTGCCACCGGCTGATCGTAGAAAGTAACAACTACGTTATCCGCATTGGAGCATATTCCGTTTGTCTCAGTCCAAGTAAATGTATAAACACCCGATTGCGAAACTGTAACAACCGTACTGGCTGAAGAAGCCGACCCGAAAGTGGCAGTTCCTGGTCCTGCGTAAGTCCAAGTTCCGTTGCCAACACTCGCATTTGCTGCCAATGTGAAATCAAAATCACACTCATCTCCACCCAAACCTGCATCAGCCACTGGCTGTTGGTAGTAATTGACCGTAATGGTTCTAAAATCAACGCAAGTTCCGTTGGTTTCGGTCCATGCGTACTCGTAGGTTCCGTACACACTAGCAGTAATTGTGTTAATAGCAGAAGATGCGTTGCTAAAAGTTGATGTTCCAGGACCAGAGGTCTGAGACCAGAGACCTGTTCCAACACTTGGAACGGCACTAGTCAAGAAGTTAAGGTCACATTCGTCTCCTCCCTGTCCGGCTACAGCAACTGGTTGCAAGTAGAAATTAACGATGACAGAAGCCGCACTCGTGCAAGTTCCATTAATTTCCGTCCAAGTGAATGTGTATGTTCCATATGTGGAAACTGTAACTGTGGTGCTAGCAGATAGGTCATTAGCGAATGTTGCTGAACCAGGTCCTGATGATGTCCAAAGACCAACACCTACCGAGGCAGCTCCATTTAAGCTAAAGTCAAGGTCACACTCGTCACCTCCTATTCCAGCATTTGCAACGGGTTGCTCATAGTAATTAACAACCACAGTGGCGCTGCTTGAGCAAACTCCGTTTGTCTCCGTCCAAGTGTAAGTATAGGTACCGTATTGACTAACAGTTACAGTTGAGGTAGCGCTAGTATTTGATGTAAAAGTTGATGTTCCAGGTCCATTCGTTTGTAACCAAAGTCCGTTACCTACGCTTGGTAATGCCGCGAATTGAAAGTTAAGGTCGCATTCATCTCCTCCTGGCCCAGCATTAGCCACTGGCTGCTGATAGAAGTTGACACTTACCTGATCAGTAGCTGTACAACTTCCATTTGTTTCTGTCCAAGTGAACAGATATGCGCCATACGTATCAACGGTAACTGTTGCAGTTGGACTGGTTGGATTACTGAAGAAGGCATTTCCTGGACCTGCAAAAGTCCAAACGCCCGCGCCAATACTTGGCGAGCCATTGAATGTGAAGTTCAAATCACACTCATCCCCACCATTTCCAGCATTTGCGTTAGTCTGCTGATCAAAATTAACCGTGATGTTACCACTATCAGTACAACCAAAATTATCTTCACTCCAAGTAAAAATGTAGATGCCGTAAGCCGAAACGGTTGCCAAGGCATTCGGGTCAGAAGCAGTAGGGCTAAATGATATTGTGCCCGGTCCTTGTGCGGTCCAAACTCCGTTTCCTACACTTGGAACAGCTCCAAGCTGGAAATCAAGATCACACTCGGAACCTCCAAATCCTGGGTTAGCCACCGGTTGATCAAAATAATTTACGGTAACCGTAGCAGCGGATGAACACGTTCCATTCATCTCTTCCCACTGATACACGTATTGCCCAATTTGAGAAACAGTTGCCGTGGTGGTGGCCGAAGCGGCATTCACGAAAGAAGTAGTTCCTGGACCGCTTATTTGTGTCCAAGTTCCATTTCCTACACTTGGAACCGCATCGAATACATGGGTCAGATTACATTCGTTTCCGTTAGTTCCTGCGTTCGCTGCTGGTTGCTGGTAGAAGTTAACAGAAACCGATGAAGCATTTGTACAATTCAAGTTGGTTTCTGTCCATGTAAACTGATACGTTCCATATTGGGACACGCTAACCACTGCATTAGCTGCAGCTGCATTCGGAACAAAATTTGCAAATCCTGGACCTCCAGTCTGTGTCCAAGTTCCAGTACCTACCGATGGCGTTGCACTTAGGTTAAAGTTCAAGTCACATTCATCACCACCTGTTCCAGCATCTGAAACTGGTATCCCCACTTGTGTAATCGAAATTTGATCTGTGGAAGAACAACCATTAACAGTTACAGTCACTTCAAAAACGTAAGTTCCAAGTGTGCCTGAAGAAACAATAGTCGCAACCGCTGCAGTGTTATCTACGATGGTGGCTGCTGGACCAGAAAGCTGAGTCCACGAATAAGAAGTTACTGGAATATTTGTGGTCGGTGTAAGGCTATAAGTGAGCTGACACTGCGTTTGATCTGCACCTAGCGAAACTGTTGGTTGCTGATAGAATGTAACTGAAATCTGCTCGCTATCAGAACACTGGCCATTCACCTCACTCCATTGGAAAGTATAAGTTCCGTAGGCCGTAACCTGAACTCCGGATGTTGCAGAATTAGCGTTTGAGAAGAATGCAGATCCCGGGCCACCAAACATAGACCAGATACCTACTCCAACGGTTGGAACTGCAGAGAATGTATAATCCAAATCACATTGATTGACTGCAGCACCTGCGTTGGCTACTGGCTGTGCATCAACAGTTACCGATTGCGTTACGTTGTTCGTACAGCTGTTGATATCGGTAAACGTGTAGGTTACAATGTGAGTTCCAACTCCAGCAACTGCAGGGTTAAATGTTGCAGTACCATTTCCATTATCAGTAATTCCTAAACCAGTGAAAACTCCTCCAGGCGCTTGGTTTCCAGTAAGAGTTGCTGATGCTCCTGTTTCGCAATATGCAGTAGCCAAACCTGTAAAGCTTACTATAGGCAATGGGTTCACAATTACTTGTGCGTTTCCAGCAAACCCACTAACACGAATACAACCGTTATCATCCGTAATAGAGGTATAATTGTATGTTACGGTGGTTGGTGGAGTTACATTATAGGTATCGCCACTGCTAACGCCAGTCAATGAGAAATTAGTGATGCCATCGGTAAATGCAATGTCAAAAGGCCCTGTTCCATTCGTGAACGTGAATGTGATTGTAGTCTGATCTCCAAAGCAAATTGGTGTAAACACAGCCATGCTTCCATTAGGAAGAGGATCCACCGAAATTGTAGTCGAACTTGAAACCGATGGGTTTATACATCCAAAATCATCCGTAATAGAAACAATGCTATAGACAGTAGTAACCAACGGAGAAACAGAAATCGTATGTCCATTAGGGATGTTAACTAGATTGTATGAAGTAGTACCGTCAGAATAGGAAACATCAAAAGGTCCAGTTCCAACAGTGAAGTTGAAAGTGAGGTTAGTAGCATCTCCCGAGCAAGTTGTAGTCGCTCCAGAAATAGTTCCGACAGGAAGAGGATTAACCGAAATTGTAGCAGCTCCTGAGAATCCAGATGTTCTTACGCATCCATTGCCTGCGGCATCAATAATACTGACAAGCGTATAAGTTGTCGCTATTGTGGGACTTACCGATACGGTATGGCCTGAATTAATATCATTCAAATTGAAGTTGTTCGTACCGTCCGTGTAAATTACATCGTAAGGTGGTGTTCCAGCCAAGAAGTTAAACGTGAGGTTGGTACTTCCTGTATTACAAATTGTGGTTGTACCTGAAATCGAACCTTGTGGTAGAGGATTTACATTCACAGTGGCCGTTCCTCCTGTGCCAGGACAAGAATTGGCAGAAGTCGAAATCGTGTAAGTAACCGTACCCTGAACCGTTCCATTGTTCGTTAGGGTTTGATTGATTGTAGAACCCGAAGACGCTGAAAAACCGCTAACCTGTGGATTTGCGCTTGAAGCAGTCCAGCTAAAGGTTGTGCCGATTACCGAAGAAGTTAATGAAACGCTTGGTTGACTTCCTGAGCAAATAGTAGAAATCCCTGGTGTTACACTAACATTAGGTACTGGGTTTACCGTTACTACTGTTTGAACAGCTGGCCCAGCACATGCATTAGCAGTTGGCGTAACGGTGTAAGTCACCGTTCCAGCCACAGACCCAGAGTTAGTTAGAACTTGCCCAATAGAAGCACCGGAACCATTGGAGAAGCCTCCAATGTTAGGGTTTGAACCAGATGCAGTATATGCGAAAGTGCTTCCTCCAACATTTGAGGATAAAGTGATATTAGTCGAGCCATTGTTACAAATTGCAGATGCCGAATTGGTAATTGTAACAACCGGAGTTGGTTTAACCGTAACAACTACCTGAATAGAACTGCCAGGGCAACCAGTGGCAGTTGGTGTAACAGTATAGGTAACAGAACCATTGGTGGTTCCGTTATTTGTAAGCGTGTGGTTGATACTTGAACCAGAACCGCTTGAAGCACCAGTAATTGAACCAGACACGCTTGCAGTCCAAGCGAAAGTCGTTCCCAAAACATTTGAAGAAAGAGAAATGCCAGCACCTTCACCGCTGCAAATTGTATTTGCCGAAGGGGTGGCCGTGGCTGTAGGGGTTGGGTTTACAATTACCGTAATACAGTTATTAGACCATGTTGCACCAGCACAATCTGGTGTTCCGGTTGGATTAACCTGAACTTGGTAACTTGTAGTTGTATTTAAACCAGCTGGTGGGTCGTACGAAGCAGAAGTAGCTCCAGAAATTATTGTTGCCCCTCCTCCATTAGGACAAGATGCTCCGTTTACTGAATACCATTGATATGTGTAAGTTCCTGCCGCTCCAGTTGGGTTTGCAGTCATTGTTCCAGGATTGGCGGGAGAACAAAACGTACCGCCACCACCAGTTAGGTTTCCAGCGTTGAAAGAAGGTAAAACTGTAATAGTGATAGTATTGGAATAGGCAAAAGCACCACCACAAGGCGCATTCACTCTTCTTCTAAAACAAGTTGTTGTGGCAAGGTTGGCTGGATCGTACGTTGCCGAAGTTGCTCCAGAAATGACGGTCCAAGCACCCGTACATCCGACTTGTTGTTCCCAAGTATAGTTTGTGTAAGCAGTAGTCCCGCCATTCGTATTTGAAATTGCACTAGGATTATCGTTGTAACAAATAGTTTGAGCGTTTCCAATAGTACCTCCAGAAACGGTCGAATACTCCCAGTAAATATCTACCTTAACTCCAAAGCCACAATCTCGAAAACCAAAACCGTATTGGTTAAATTGACAAGGAGGATCATTCCTGAAATTAATATCCATAACCCGCGCTCTACCTGCGCGACAATCGTCATCGTTGAATGTACAAGTATTTGGATCACAATCCCCACCACAATCATCTTCTTCCCAGCTTTGTAGGTCAACATTCATCTGGGTGATATTCTGGTTGAGAACATTCAATAGGTCGAAATCTGTTAAATTCCAGGTCCCACAAGACCTAGTCCCTCCGTTTATCGTTCCATTTCCGCAACAGTTATTATTGCTACAAACTGGATTAGCAGTAAAGATTGCTCCGCTATGACCGCCCCATACTCGCCACCTTGGCTCAGGATTATCTCCAAGCACACCATCATTTCCACAATCACGGTTATGAGTTAGCTCAATAACATCCATATATACATTCACGTTCTGTGCAACTAGGGCCTGAGCACCAATAATTAACGCGAATACTAATAGGTATAAGTTTTTCATACTAGTTGCTTTTTACGAATGAACCGTGGCCCTTCAATTCTAAGGTAACGACCTTATTACTTTCTACGATTAAACCCGATAATTCGTCATCTGACGAATTCAATTCGTTCTGTTTAAGTTGGATGCTTACAATTTTATCATTCAAAAACCAGTTTCCCTTCATTTGCTTATCCGCAAAAGTGACTATCACAGTCTCTGAATCGGCAAACTGTATCCTTTTAACACTCCCCTTATTAGACTCCCACGAACCAATCATTGCAAGTTCGAAATCTGAAGGATTAGTAGAAAACGTCACCTTTTCCCCTTTGATAAGATATTGTTCGGCTGGAACACTGGTATTATCTTCAATTTCAGATTCAATATCATCTTGGGCATAAATACTTGCGCAAGACAGAAAAAATATCGACCCGAATACAAAAAAGTGTTTAGACAGACGTTTGAAACCTGAAGAAAGTTCTTGCATAATAAAATTTTTTGGGACGCAAAATTAGTACATATAAAGTACTAAACTGGCTGTTTATCGAATAAAGGGGCCTACCTATCGAAACTTAATGTCTTTTTAACCTGAAGAATTTCTGGTTATTCAAAAAGCACCAATTGCTTCGTAAAAGTAAATTCAGCCATTTGCAATCGAAGCACAAACATTGACACCAAAAGGTTAGGAACGGGAAAAGCATTGGCCCCTAAAGACAGGAACGTTTCTAGTGTCCAAATCAATCTACCTGACAAATCAATCAATTCAATTTTGGCTTTACCTTCCATTTTTGATTGAATCAAAATGCTTTGTCCTGAATACGATACTAAAATGTCACTACCCAATTCGGGCATGCCTGTAGCAACGTCTTCTACGATATTGTGATTCTGATTTACAGGAAGGTTATAATATTTCTGTGAAATTCCACTTAGAAAATCAACTGAAACTGAATCAATCAATGTGGCATTTCCAAGACCTAAATGAATTTTAGTTGAACTATGAGATGCATGAGACGACCCACCATCAACTTCGGATAACAACGGCAAACCGTCTATCCATGCCGTTAGCCGGGTGCCTATTGCGTCTCTATTGCTTTGTGTTCCTTCTAGAGAAAAAGATACCCAGTTGTTGGAGTTTTCAGAAATATTTCGGTGATAATATACCCTTGTGACTCCAGATTCATGACCGTTATTTGATACCATTATATCCAATCTTCCGTCCTTGTCAAAATCTGCATAAACGGTTCCATGCGAACGTTCTGTAACGCTCAAGCCTGACGCATCGGAGATATCGTCAAAACTGCCATCCCCATTATTCAGAAATAATTTATTGGGATCATTCGGAACGTTTGCAAGAAACGGAGCCATTGGTAATTGGCCGTTTGCCACGAACAAATCCAACCATGAGTCATTGTTTGAATCAAAAAAGAAGCAGCCCCAACTAGTTGTGTTAAGCCCATTCAAACTATCGTTTTCGACATTTGCCATACTGGTAACATCTTCGAACACAGTACCATCATTTCGACTTAGTAGGTTCCTACCTATGTTGGTTTGGTAATAGTCTAAATCATTGTCGTGATCGTAGTCGCCAACAGCTATGCCCATACCATACATTTGTACATCCATCTGATATGCGGCACCCACATCACTGAACCAATTGGACGGACTTTGATTCTGGTATAATGCACTCGGAACAACCCATTCTCCAAAGTCATTTGCAAGCAACAAGTCTACATCCCGGTCGTTGTCAAAATCGGTAAAAGTTACTGCCAAGGCACAACCTTCATCTGAAAGGCCGTAAACGGCACCAGACTCGGTAAATGTAAAATCGCCATTATTGACAAAGAGGAGATTAGCACTACAGTCATGTGCAAATCCTACAATCTCGTCAAACTCATCTCTGATTATTTCTGACGTGTATACATAGGCTGAAATGTAAATGTCCAAATACCCATCTTTGTTAATGTCTCCCAAAGTGGCGGACGTGGTCCAAATATTATCTGAAGGGAGTGCATTAGGAATCAAACTGAATGTACCATCACCTTGATTTCGTAACAGAAGGACTGGATTACCGATATTTCCAGTGACTATCAAATCCCGATAGCCATCATTATCCAAGTCGCCTGTAACAACACCAAATGATTCGTGTTCTGCTGTGATGCTGGCAATTCCAGTCTGAGTGCTTAAATCTTCAAACTGTCCATTTCCAACATTGCGATACAACTTATCGGAGTCTTCTCCTCCAGTAAAGTAAACATCTTCCCATCAATCATTGTCATAATCCAACACCGCTATGCCCCCGCCCAACCTAAATATATTGCGATGCATGTGGTTTATTCCAGATTGCAATGCTATCTCTTCAAACCCAACTTGAGCGCACACGTACGAAAAGATTTGGAAGGCAAACAGTACAACCAGTAAAATGAAGCGCCCAAGCATTGAATAAATTTAGTTGAATTTGATTGCCTGATAGAAATAAAACCAATTTTCGCAGAGACTCTGCATTTCCACCACGACCAACTTATTTCATTACACCAAGCACACAATAGATACCTTTGCACGTTTCGTTTTGCCATCAAGGCAAATTCACAAATTTTCGAACTGTCGAATTGGAGCGGGTTGTCGCTCTGACAAAATAGGCTGAACTTCCTAAGTTAAAATTCGGCAATTGATTTTTACCAATATGAAGGTTTTTATCATACTTCAAAACCTGTTTACCCAGAAAATCGAATACCTCAATTACAGCAGGTTCGTTTTGAGTCGAATGCAACGAAAGACCTGATTCTGACAACTCGAAGTACAATCCGGCATCAATTGCGAATCCATTTTGCGTATCAACCGTCAATCCTTCAACAATATTATGTCGCTGATTAACCGATACATCGAACAACGTAGTGCTTGTTCCACTTGGAAAAACCACTTCAACAGAATCTACACTAACACTTCCTCCTATACCAAAATGCAAAATGGAGGAGTTTTTTGATGCGTGAGATGACCCTCCATCAACTTCGGCTAAAGTTGCTTGTCCATCTAGCCAAATCGTTACATGCGAACCGTATGCGTCTCTGTTGCTTTGAACCCCTTCAAGCTCAAATTGAATCCAATTATTCGTAGTCTGAGAAATGTTGTGAAAGTAGGTTACATGAGATGAATCTAGGCTGGAGTGCACGTTGGAAACCATAATATCTACTCGGCCATCCTTATCAAAATCGGCATAAACGGCACCACGCGAACGAAGAGTGTCGTCAACAAAGGCGCTTGCGGATATATCAGTAAACGTACCATCTCCATTATTGAGAAATAACTTGTTAGGGTCGTTTAAAACATTTGCGATTAACGAAACCGTTGGCAAATCACCATTAGCCACGTATAAATCTGGCCACCCATCGTTATCAGCATCAAAGAAAAAACAACCCCAACTAGTGACATTAAGCCCATTCAAACTGTCGTTTTCAACATCAGCTTCCGTAGTGACATCCGCAAAAACCGTTAAGTCGTTTCTACTAAGCAAATTCCTTCCAAGGTTCGTTTGATAGTAGTCTAGGTCAGCATCTCGATCGTAGTCTCCAATGGCAATGCCCATTCCATAAAACCCAATATCCATGTTAGTTACAGCACTTACGTCTAGAAAACTAGGCGTAGGAAATTGGTTCTGGTAGAGAGCGCTCGGTTCTACCCATTGTCCAAAATCGTTGGATAGGTTAATGTCTATATCTGAATCGTTATCGAAATCAGTGAACGCAGTAGCCAATGTGCAACCTTCGTTGTCTACTCCGTATTGAGCTCCTTGTTCTGTAAAAGTCAGGTCGCCATTATTGATGAGGAGAATATTTGGATTGCAATCATGGTCGAAGCCAATCACTTCATTGTCTGGACCAAGAATTTGACTCGAACTAAAAACGTATGCTGTTACGTAAACATCTAGATACCCGTCCTTATTGACGTCACCGAAGGAAGCCGACACCTTCCAATCAACTCCATCATTAATTGCGTTTGGCAAATAGTTAAAAGTTCCGTCTCCCTGATTGACCAATAACATAGTTTCGGATCCAAAAAAAGTAGTGATAATCAAATCCTGAAAACCATCATTATTAATATCTCCTGCAATAACTCCCATCGTATTTGCAACCGGTAACGATGCAATGCCAGATTGTGAAGAGACATCGGAAAACTGGCCATTTCCTAAATTTCGGTATAGCTTGTCTGAATCTTGTCCACCCGTAAAGTACACGTCCTCCCAACCGTCATTATCGAAATCTAATATGGCTACTCCTCCTCCAAAATGCATCGGATTCATCTGTAAATGCTCTATTCCTGATTGAATAGAAATCTCTTCAAACAACACTTGAGCTTTCAGGCTGCTTGATACCAACGTCAGAATTAGAGTAAATGGGATTGCATGACGACAAATCATGCGAATAAAGATAGCTCAATAATGTAAAATTCCAACAAAGATTGCTCATAAAAAAAGCAGGGCTCCGTTAGAAACCCCGCTTTTTATTTATTGCCTATAAGTAATTGAACTACCGAATCAGCGTGAAGAAACCAGTTTGTTCGCTCACGTTACCGTCTTTGTACTCCATTTCGATAACGTAGTAGTAAGTGCCTGGCTCGCAATCTACACCTGAGCTTGTCTTACCGGTCCATGAAAAGGTACGGCCTTCGCTAGCGTAAACGCTGTATCCCCATCGGTTGTAGATGGTCATGCTAATACCATCAACATCAGTTCCCTGCAACCAAATTACATCGTTGGTTCCATCGCTGTTCGGTGTGAACACGTTAGGTATGTCAATGATAATTTTCACTTCCAATCCTCTAACGGCCGTATCCGCGCAACCATGGTTAGATGCAATCAAGCTTACCCAGTATGATCCTGGATCAGCATAGTTGTGACTTGGATTTTGCAGCATGCTTGTCAAGCCATCACCAAAGTCCCAACTCCAGTCAGTTACGCTACCGATAGTGGTATCCGTAAACTGTACACTGCTTCCTAAAGGAATATCTCCCGCAGGGTCACGCTCAAATCCTGCAACTGGATAATCGTAAACATAAACCTTCACGAAATCTTCGTCCGAAACACTACAGTTGTCGTTGCTAGCAACCACCGAGTATTCGGTGATTCCTACTCCTGGACTAACAGTGATCATTGCGCCTGTGCCAACTTCCTGACCATCAACGTACCAAGTGTAGGTGGTTCCAGTTGTTCCGCCAGTAGCAGCAAGCGTAGTGCTTTGACCAACGCAGATGTTGATGTCTGCACCTGCATTCACAACTGGAATTGCTGCTTCAATAACTGTAAAACAAGCGTTCGCCTCACAACCGAATATAGAAGTGGTGCTTACACAGTACTGTCCAGCTGAGCTTACCCAAATATCTTGAGTTGTTTCGCCTGTTGACCAAGTTACTCCTTCACCTCCAGCATATTGTGCCGTTAGCATTACGCTATCTCCCGTGCAGAACTCTGTAACGCCAGTGATTTCGATAATTGGAACAAGTCCTTCACCGACTGCAATTGAACCCATAGCCGAGCATCCGTTAACATCAGTAACTTCAACCGTATAGGTACCAACTGCATCAACTACAATGCTTGCACCGCTACCACTTGGACTCCAAGCGTAAGATACTGCCGTTGCAGAAACTGCTGTCAATTCAACCTCACTTCCTGGGCAAAGTGGATTGCTACCCGCAGTAACTTCAACTTCAACTTCTGGCAATGCGTTGAACTCAATGTTAGTGCAATCTGTAACTGAACAGCCGTCAATTGAAGCGGTAGTTACACAGTATTCACCAGCTTGAGTTACCTCAATTGACTGCGTAATCTCTCCTGTTGACCAAGTAATTCCTTCGCCTCCAACATACTGAGCTGTAAGCTCAATACTTCCTCCAGCACAAGCAACCGAGTCGCCAGTGATTTCGAGCAATGGCCTAAGTCCACCTTCAACTACATAAGAAGTGTTGTTCTCACATCCATTGGCATCAACGATTGTCACGCTGTAAGTTCCAGCTTCGTACACCCAAACTGATTGAGTTGATGCACCGTTACTCCACTCGAAGGTTAATGCTCCTTGCGAAACCGCAGTTAGTATTGCGCTGTCTCCTGCACATAGTGGATTGTTTCCGTCAATTGAGATTTCAACCACAGGCAACTCGTACTCTTCCACTTCAAAACTGGTTGTAGCTGTGCAGCCATTGGCGTCAGTCACTTCCACTTCGTAAGTGCCGGCTTCTGTTACCCAGATGCTTGATTCCGTAGAACTTGTGCTCCATGAATAACTAACTGAGGTTTGACAAATAGCGGTAAGTTGCGTGCTGTCTCCGTTGCAGAATGGGCTTCCACCAGTGATTTCGACTTCTGGAACTGGGAAGAATTCGATGCTGATACTATCCATTGAAGTACAACCGTTTTCGTCTGTCACTGCAACCATATAGGTTCCATTTTCCGTTACGGAAATAATAGAACCTGTTGCTCCAGTCGACCAGTCATAAGATACAGTTGTCGCAACATCAGCAGTCAATTCAACCAGTTCGCCATAACAGCTTGGGCTAAGTCCGCCTGTCACTACCACATCAACTGTTGGTGCTCCGAAGATGGTAATAGTAACGATGTTGCTCTCGCCTATGTAGTCAGTGCACCCAGCATTTCTAGCGCAACGAATGAAACAAGTCGTTTCGTTCAACAATCCTGGATCGTAGCTTTCGCCAGTTGCACCATCAATCAAGACGAATCCTTCAGGAAGCGCTCCTTGTGTTGACGCTCCAATGGTTGGGTTGCTAGCTGGACAAGGACCGCTGTACCAAGAATACTCCACAGCACCGATGCCACCTGTTGCAGGTACAACGCTCACAATTTCGCTTGGATTAAATGGTCCACAGTTTTCCTGCTCTCCAGAAATTTCACCACCATCTGTCACATTACAGCATGGTACGTTCTCAACATTAACGCTACAAGAATCGACACATCCGTTTCCGTCAGTAACGGTCACAGAATACATTCCTGGCTCAAGTTGCGAAATGCTTGCGCCCGTTCCTCCATTGCTCCACTCATATGAGAAAGGAGATGGCGAACCGCTAACGATAACACTTGCTGAACCAAGGTTTCCGTTTTGGCAATCGCCATTTTCAGATGAACACGCAACAACCGGGTTTGGATAAACCGTGATGGTCACGATATTGCTTTCACCCAGCCACTCAGTACAGTTTTCGTTTTTCGCAACACGGATGAAGCAAGTCGTTTCACTCAACATTCCTGGATCATAGCTTTCGCCAGATGCACCAGTGATTAATGTGAATCCTGCTGGTATAGCTTGTGCCACAATTGTTTCGCCTCCTTGCTCTTCACATGGACCGCTGTACCAAGCGTATTCAACTGGGCCAATTCCACCGGTTGCTGGAACCAAGTTCACGATTTCGTTTGGATCGAATGAACCACAGTTTTCCTGTTCACCAGCAATCTCTCCACCAGCTGTGACATTACAGCATGGAAGAACTGAAACCGAAGTGCTGCATGAATCGACACATCCGTTTGCATCGGTTACAACTACACTGTAAGAACCGGCCTCAAGGTTTTGGATGGATGCTGTTGTTGCACCATTAGACCAAGCATAGGTGAATGGAGATGGAGCACCGTCCACGGTGACACTGGCAGAACCAACGTTTCCGTTTTCACAATCTCCGTTTTCGCTCGTACATGTAAGTACTGGATTCGGATTAACCGTGATTGTAACGATGTTCGACTCACCAATCCACTCTTCACATCCTTGATTTCTTGCAACACGGATGAAGCAAGTCGTTTCACTCAACATTCCTGGATCATAGCTTTCGCCAGTTGCACCAGCAATCAGTGTGAATCCAGCTGGGATAGCCTGTTGTCCGATTGTTTCACCTCCTTGCTCAGCGCAAGCACCGCTGTACCAAGCGTACTCAACTGGGCCAATTCCACCTGTTGCAGGAACCAAACTCACGATTTCGTTTGGATCAAATGAACCGCAGTTTTCTTGCTCTCCAGCAATTTCACCGCCATCAGTCACATTACAACATGGAGTAACAGACACTGAAGTTGTGCAAGTTGCTTCGCATCCGTTTGCGTCTGTCACAGTAACCGTGTACGAACCAGCTTCAAGGCTGTCGATAGTTGCTGTTGATTCGCCATTACTCCAGAAGATGGTGTAAGGCTCAACTCCACCAGATATGTGAGCAATTGCTCTTGCCACATTTCCGTTAGAGCAATCTCCATCTACTCCATTACAAGTCAGCTCAACCGCTGGGTAAACCGTGATGGTGATGATGTTGCTTTCTCCAATCCATGGCTCACAACCGCTGTTGCGTGCACATCTAATGAAGCAAGTTGTCTCCGTAATCATACCAGCATCGTAAGTCGCGCTGTTTGAATTTGGAATCTGAGCCCAAGTACTAACTGGCGTTCCACAAGCACCGCTCATCCACACATATTCAACTGGTCCAATTCCGCCTGTTGCTGGCGCAACACTTGTAAATGGTGCTGGGTCAAATGGACCACAGTTTTCTTGAATAGCGGCAATCTCACCTGCGTCAGTAACATTACAGCATGGTGTAACAATTACTTCCTCCGTACAAGAAGCTGAACATCCGTTAGCATCGGTTACGGTTACGGTGTAAGAACCAGCCTCAATATTTTCAATTGAAGCCGTTGTTGCTCCATTGCTCCACTGGTAAGTGAAAGGACCCGTTCCGTCAATCACATCAACACTTGCACTTGCAGTGTTTCCATTTCCGCAATCCCCACTGATGCTTGCGCATTCAATAGTCAATGCATTTTGGATTGTGATAGTGATGATGTTGCTTTCTCCAATCCATGGCTCACAACCGCTGTTGCGTGCACATCTAATGAAGCAAGTTGTCTCCGTAATCATACCAGCATCGTAAGTCGCGCTGTTTGAATTTGGAATCTGAGTCCAAGTACTAACTGGCGTTCCGCAAGCACCGCTCATCCACACGTATTCAACTGGTCCAATTCCGCCCATTGCAGGTGCAATACTTGTGAATGGCGCTGGGTCGAATGCGGTACAATTTGTTTGGTTTGCAGCGATTTCGCCACCGTCTGTTACGTTACAGCATGGCGTTATAGAAACAGTCACTGAACAATCGGAAGCACATCCATTGGCATCTGTCACAGAAACTGAATAAGTTCCTGCAGCAAGGTTGTCGATAAAGGCTGATGTTTCTCCATTGCTCCACACGTAAGAGAATGGTGCTGTTCCGCCTGACACAGAAACTGATGCTGAAGCAACGTTTCCGTTGTTGCAACTTCCGTTAACTGGAGTACAAGTTGCAACTGGTACTTCGTTGATTGTGATGCATACTACGTTGCTTTCGCCAACGTAAACTGTACATCCACTTCTACGTGCACATCTGATGAAGCAAGTAGTTTCGGTAAGCATTCCTGGGTCGTAAGTAGCTGAATTGCTATTTGCGA
>JAIOYO010000028.1 GCA_021741075.1 Flavobacteriales bacterium
GCTACCGATATGCAGAAAGCAAACTTTATTGCGTGGACGAGGAGAGCATTTTAAATGAATGAGCGTGATATGCGAATTTGATAAGTAGGAAATTAATCATTGAACCAGTAATTACCCTATTACTCTCATTCGCTCGTTTCTATTTAAACGCCACCACGCTTATTTCCACATTCACGCCTTTTGGCAAGCCAGCTACGGCCACCGTTTCGCGAGCAGGAAGGATACTTCCGGCAGGAAAATAGCTTCCGTAGATGGCATTAACCGAAGCAAAAAGGTCCATGCTGGAAAGGAAGATGCTGGTTTTGATTACGTGGGTAAAGTCCATTTCAGCCTCGGTAAGAATGGCTTTAAGGTTGTTCATTACCCGAGTAGTTTCTGTATCCAAGTCGGCCATGTCTAACTCGCCCGTTTCGGGAATAAGTGCCACCTGACCAGCAGTGTATAAAAAGCCGTTTACGAGAATGGCTTGACTGTAGGGGCCAATTGCCGCTGGGGCCTTGGATGTGTTTATCTGCTTTTTCATCACAATTGAATTTGAGACGAAAGTAACGGCTATACTGGCTTACAGCAATCTTTCTCTAAGCGCTTTGCTTACTGCCTCGCCAAGCGAGTGCACGTGCAGTTTCTCGTAAATTTTCCGCACGTGCGAGTTAACTGTGTGGTAGGAGATGCTTTCTTTGCCAGCAATCATCTTGTAGCTCAGTCCGTCTACAAGATGGTTGAGAACGATTTTCTCCTTATCGGTAAGTGCGTAGTCGTGGTTTTCTGGAGCGGCAGTAGTTTTAAAATAGCGAATCACCTTCATGGCCATGCCGGGGCTCATAGAAGCGCCACCTACAACCGAATCTTGAATGGCTGCAATGATTTTGCTTGGATCATCTTTCTTTAGCAGATAACCGCTGGCTCCGGCCGCAATGCTGTCGAATAGATTTTGGTCGTCTTCAAACACGGTTTGCATAATGATGGTGAGCGAAGGATTGCTAGCAATTAAAGCCTTTACTGCTTCAATTCCGTTTACGCGCGGCATGTCTATGTCCATGAGAATGACGTCTGGTTTGCAGGAATTTACATTTGCAACTGCATCTACACCATCTACAAATGCACCCACGCAAAGCAAATTTTCTTGCATGCCTATGAGGTAGCTGAGGCTTTCTCGCCTTTCGGTGCTATCGTCAAAAATGGCGACTCTTATAAGGTTAGATGCAGACATTTAAGTGGATTCTATGGATTCGTGTACGTCTATTTCGATGACGTTGCTAAGCATGGTTTTGAAGCTAATTTCGGTGCCAGATGCTGCCGTGGAATGGATGGCAAGTTGGCCACCCAAATCCTCACTTCGGGTTTTTAGATTTCTTAACCCGTTGCCGCTGGTGAGCTTCTCACCATCCATTCCAATGCCATTATCGCTAACTATCAAGAGTAGGTAGTTCCCATCGACCTTCATCGTTAGTACAACCTTGTTTGCACGGCTGTACTTGGCAGCGTTGTTCAGACTTTCCTTAAAAATGAGATAGATATTCTTTCGGGCCAGTGCAGAGAGTTTAAGATTTGATACTTCGGTACCGAATTGATACGCTATGAGTACGTCCATGCTTCCAAGCACGTTAGAGGCGAAGGATTTCATGCGATAAATGAGGTCTTTGCCGCTGTCGTTGTTTGGATTGATACTCCAAACAATATCGCTCATGCGGTCCAGTACGCCCTTGGTACTTTCATTCATGCGTTCTAAAAGTCGAAAGCTTTCAGCAGGTTTAATTTGGAACTGCTGAATTGCCGCTTCGCAATAAATGCGAATGCTTGAAAGTGAAGCACCCACATCATCATGCAAATCAGAAGCAATGCGGTTTCTTTCGGTTGTGACTGCTTCGAGCCGGGTCTTAAAAGCTTCCATCTCCATTCGTTTTTGCGTTTGAAGTTGCGCTTGATCAAACTTCATTTTCTGAATGTGCTGGTGCTGCTTAAGACTGCGGTAAACAACAATCATAAGAAGAACGAGGGCAACAATTAGGGAAACAAGAATGATATTGGTGCGAAACCGTACACTCAATTCTTCTTGCTGTTGTTCGTTTTTGAGTTTGGCGGAAACAAGTCGTTGGTTCTTCTCATAGTATTCTTTGAGCACACGCACCCGTTGATGTTGCTGTTTGGTGTTTGCCTGTTGAGAACGACTGCGCAATTCTTCAAATAGCTGGGTTGCAAGCACCACTTCATTATTGCGTATGCACAGCGAAATGGCAGCATCTAAAAATTCGATACGCGATAGTTCTGTATTCAATTCGTTAGCGCCTAGGTCGATGCCTCTTCTCATGAAATACATCATGCTGTCCTTCATGCCTAGTCTTTCGTAGCTAACCATCAGCGTTTTACACATCATTTGCTTGAGGTCGATGTGGGGCGATTGGGCCAATAGCTCAGTCAGGGTTCGGTGTGCAATGCCGATAGACTTATGTAGTTCGCCTCTTATTAACGCTGCTTGGGCAAGGTTCCAATTGGCGCTTGCTATTCCGCGTTCTTTGTGTTTGTGGGTAGCTTCCTTTAGCGATTCATTGGAACAAATAATGGCGCTATCTGGCTTATCCATGGCTAAGTAGCACTCGCCCATATTTGCCAACGCGTGGTAGCGGTAAGACAAGAAATCGTTGTTGTGCAACGGCAGTATAGCTTCAGCCTTCCTAAAGTGTTTAATTGCTTCGGTGTAACGTTTGGAGTTCATGAGAATGAGTCCTACTAGATTTTCGGCACTGCCAATAAGCGTGTCGTTTTTTAATTCTGTGGCAATTTGCAAACCTCTAAAAGCAGAAGAAAGGCCTTGGTCAAATAAAGCATGGTAGTACAAAATCTCTGTTTCGTAGCAATGCAAGTAATAGAGGTCGTACTTGTTGAGTGGCCTATCAGACTGCGATAATTCGTACGAAATAAGGTACTGCGCACTATCGTATTTGCTCTCATTCATGAGAATGGTGGCCGAGCTAATGGTGGCGTTGCAACTTTCAGAAATGCCGAAAGGCACCATCTCTGCATCCGACTCTTGCGAATGTGCATTTGCCATCAACAGCGTTGACATCAGCATAAGTAGTACATACCTCATCCAAAGTATCATGCAGTAAAACTAATTGTAGTTCGGTTTAATACGGGCGTGTTCACTATATCTAGTGATGCAGCAACGGCTAGGAGGGAAGGGGTGCTTGAACGGACTAAATTTTCATCTTTGCCCGCACCGATGCGAATTCTCATTCTCGACAATTACGATTCCTTCACGTTTAACTTGGTTCACTACGTGGAGCAGTTTTGCGATGATATAACCGTGAAGCGAAACAATGAGATTATGTTGGATGAAGTGGAAGTGTTTGACGCCATTATTCTATCCCCTGGGCCTGGACTACCGAAGGATGCTGGCATCATGCCTCAACTCATTAAGCACTATGCACCCACCAAGAAGATACTAGGTGTGTGCTTAGGGCATCAAGCCATTGGCGAAGCTTTCGGTGCCAGTTTGAAAAACCTGAATCAGGTGCATCACGGAGTAGCTATTCCCGTTAATATCATTCATCAAAACGAAGCACTGTTTGTAGGATTGCCGCGTAGAATTGAAACTGGCCGTTACCATTCGTGGGTGATTGATAAGGAAACCATACCGCTAGAACTGAATGTGACTGCCACTGATGATGATAATGATGTAATGGCCATCCGTCATACTGAGTTTGATGTCTGCGGTGTGCAATTCCACCCCGAAAGTTTGTTGACTCCCGAAGGTTTGAAAATCATTGAGAATTGGGTCAATTCTTGATCACACGACTTACCTGCATACCTTTCTCTGTTTCTATTCGAAGGAGATAGATACCTGTACTCAGCGTACCAAGATCGACCTTAGAGATTCCTGCTCCTGTTTGTTTCAGAAGCAATCTGCCCTGTGTGTCAATCACCTCAACCGATGTCACGGCATTCCGAGGATCAGCATTGGAAAGGATTAGTTCTCCTGTGGTTGGGTTAGGGAAGATGTTAACGTGGGATATCACATTATCATCAATACCTGTTATCAGAAGAATCTCATTCTCAGTGGTGTTGGTGGCAACAGGTGCATTGAAATCGAAGAAGATGTTGGCCTGATTCTCAATCAATGTTCCTAAGGGATTGCCATAGGGCTGACGCACTTTATAGATGAAATAACCTTGGCTGCCAATTGGGTCAGAGGCACTATCAGGCAGTTGAATTCCGAGGAAATGAACGCTGAGTTCTCCATCAATCATTTGCATGTATTGGTTGTGGCTTGCTGCCACAAGCTCAATAGATTGATGGTCTAGATGAGAGGAAAGCGGATTTTTGACAATCACGTTATAAGCAGGTCCAGTTCCTGTGTTTTGGAAACGCACCATGTAGGTCATTTCATCATCATCGTTTATGTATTCCTGAGTTCTCCAACCTTCTTCTTGTGTCTGCGAGAGCACCCGTATATCATTCGGGTCATAGGAAACTCCCACCGAATCGCAGAAGGACATCTGATTGTTCGAAGGGTCGGCATCGATCCCAGCGCTCGAAATTTCTACCGAAAGACAAGCCACCGTACCTATCATGCTCGTATCGCAGGCAGCGGTTCCGTAGAAATTGTATTGTTGGCAGACACCGGCTGCTAAGCTTGGAATGAATAGGGTCCAAGTAGAATCGGAGCTTTCCGTAAAGTTCGGATTGGAGGTTCCGGTGAAACCCGGAATCTGCACCGTAACGGTCACGTCTGTTGCAGGTATCGTTCCGTGATTACATATGGAAACGTGCTGAGAATTGAAAAAACAGGCATTTATCGCATTACTGGCTATGGTTGCAGACAGATCAATAAACGGAATAACGTTGTCGGCAAAACAAACATCCAAGGCATTTGAATCTGCAACAACCGTAACTGGAAGCGATCCGTTCTGACAGGTATTGCTGATGTACCAAGGATTCATAGGACTATGCTCAAAGGTGTAATTCCCTGGCTCCATCATGATGGCAAACTCACCATTTTGATTTGTCCAAGCAATACCATTTCCCGGTTGGATGTCAAATCTCACATTGGGGATCAGTACTTCATTCGGGTCTTGCTGGCAATTACCATTCTCGTCCCAGAAAACTTTACCCGGCACCAACCCTAGGTCAGGAAGGGAGTCGCTCGGGCAATTGCACAAGGGCACGAATCTTTGAGAATCATACTGGGCGACCCATTGAGTGGGATAGTTACGGCCGGGTACAACATAGGCCTCGGTTCCATCCTGATTTAAAACCCCTTCGATGGCCACTCCTGCATTCCAAGTGGCACAGAGTGGTTTATCGGCAATATTCACATCCACCACATTGTATGATTCGTAAACCACTATCTGATTGGTAAATTCAAGAGTAGTACAGGAGAACATGGCCACCGCATCGTAACTGACCACAAATCTCCGGTAAGGAGGCACACCATATGTGCTGTATCGGATCGTGCCACTCAAGCCTGGATTGATATCCTGCCATGGGGCCATGATCGCGAATTTTGGCAACAAGCTCGGACTAGGCATGGAATCGCTGATTGACCACTGTGACCATTGGCCAGCGAAACTTAGATCAAAGGTGATGTACCCGTTAGAGGAAATGACACACTCTGTAACGGTATCTCCGAAAAAGCAGAATGGGAATCCGATCGGAATCGTGTCCGAATGAACATCATCGGAAAGTGGCCCGACCGCATATCCACCACTGTACGGGTCGGGATAATAAGGCCGTGGCTGAATCTCGTAGCACTGAGAAAAACCGAAAAGCGGCAGTGCAATAACCGTCAGGAGCAGGTAAAATCGTTTCATTTCCAAGTATTTGATGTTAAAAATACTAAACGGATTGAAAGATCGGAACAAAAAGTTTGCAGAATATTACGCGTTCAAGAACTCGCCCCTGGCCTCAAAAACCAACTCACCCCCAGCCCCTCTCTCACCAGAGAGGGGAGCGCCCGCATAGCAGGATAAAGTGGGCTAGAAAGTATCTCGAATTCCCCTCTCTTCTTAAGAGAGGGGTCAGGGGTGAGTTTTCGAAGCATCCTGTCACCAAGGGCCCAAAAAACAACTCACCCCCAACCCCTCTCTCACCAGAGAGGGGAGCGCCCGCGTAGCAGGATAAAGTGGGCTAGAAAAGTATCTCGAATTCCCCTCTCTTCTTAAGAGAGGGGTCAGGGGTGAGTTTCCGAAGCATCCGGCACCAATGGCCTCAAACACCAACTCACCCCCAGCCCCTCTCTCGCCAGAGAGGGGAGCGCCCGCATAGCAGGATAAAGTGGGCTAGAAAAGTATCTCGAATTCCCCTCTCTTTTTAAGAGAGGGGTCAGGGGTGAGTTTCCGAAGCATCCGGCACCAATGGCCTCAAACACCAACTCACCCCCAGCCCCTCTCTCACCAGAGAGGGGAGCGCCCGCATAGCAGGATAAAGTGGGCTAGAAAAGTATCTCGAATTCCCCTCTCTTCCAAAGAGAGGGGTCAGGGGTGAGTTGTTTTTTTGGTCAGGGGTGAGTTGTTTTTTTGGTCAGGGGAGAGTTAAAAAAGGGCCGGGGCGCAACAAGTCAAGACCCCGACCCTCAGCGCAAACGCCTGAGGCATTATGCGTTTCCCATACGCGCTTAGCGTGCAACGCTTTGCGCTTCGCCACTATAAGAACCCATGCCAGCACTGTTCTGTGCTGCGCAGCGGAAGCGGTAATTTCTTCCAGATACGAGGCCGGTGGCCACATACTTGCGAGTTCCTTGAATGGTAACTACCTCCCAGGTGCCGCCTGCAACAGGAATCGGGAAGGAATCACCGGGAGTGTGAATAGGCTCTAGGCTATTCTCCACCCACATTTCCAGAACGTACGATTTCCTGTGCGTTACAGCATCCCAAGTCAGCACGATAGTCCCCGGATTTCCTCCGGGCACGGCCTTCAAATTCTCTACTGCCAACGGGAGTTCCCACGGTTCGGGGTCCTTTTGGACCTCCATGCCTGCTTTATCCACAAGCTCCGCAACGCCTCCACTCGTCAGTTGCACGTAGTCTACCATTTTGTTCATCAGTGCAGTCAGCTCGTTGTAGCGCGCATTGCGTGCTACGGTACGGTCTGTTCCACCTTTGAGCGTCAACGACTCGGCCAGCGCAAGTTGATCCGTGCTCACCTGAACCTCCTCCAGCGAAGGATTTGGATCCGGATATACGTCCACGTTTTTGGCCATGGTAACCCTTACGGCAATAGCTTTGATGATCGCTTGGGGTACGGACAGTAATGCCCAGCCCAATTTTACTCTAGCCATTTGATTAGGATTTGGTTAAACAATGGCAGCCGATTCCTCGCTGCTTATCTCCCCTGTTGCCAACCGGTGGAATCTGTCCGGTGTCTGTTCTTATGTAAAAGATCATTTTCGAGTGGTGATCAGTGAGCAAAATAGTTTTGACGAAGCCAAAAAGGTGTTTTTTCCATTGATCAGAAGATATCTTTTCTTCACGAAAAGATATCTTCCAAAGACGAAACGATATCATCTGATGACGAAAAGATATCGGGAAGAAAGAGAAAGATATCTTCCAGAGATAAAAACATATCGTTCGATGACGAAAAGATATCGGGACGAGAGGAAAAGATATCGTCCAATGTCGAAAACATATCTTCCGAAGACAGGAAGATATCTTCCACAGACGAAAAGATATCTTCTGCTGACATAAAAGTGCCTTTTGCCCAAAAAAAGAGAATGGTTCACATGCAACTTGTGCTGACAGCAAGTCATTTACATCAGCACTGGCAAAATTGTAAACCGATTGATTCATAGCCTTTGGCAATTGATTAAACCAAAGGTCAAGAGCAGAAATGGAAGAAAAAACTACCAAAATTGGTACTACTTGCCCAGCGCCAAAAGCCTATTTCAGTATTATAATTCCCGCGAGAAGCAGCACCCGATAGGCGGCTGTGGTGCTTTGTACATTCAGTAGCTTGTGCACACGGTTAATGCGCTTGTTCAGGCCGTACACCTTCACCCCTTCAGCTTCGGCAATATGCTCCATGCTCATGTCCATGGCGCGGGCTTCTATCACCCGTGCCATGCGTGGCGTAATCTTCTTAAGAACCTTGATATCTATGCGTACCACACCCTTGGCAGTCTGCACAAGCAAGGCTTGCTCATCCGGTAGCTTTGGGGTTTGCACGGTGGGGGTGGAACATTAATACTAAGGTAATTATTTCTCCACAATGCACGTCATTTCGAGAAATTCCGAAAAGGAATTTCGTGGCAATCTGTTTCAAGCTAGTACCGTGCTTAATTGCAACCACAATGCACGTCATTGCGAGCGAGGGCCTGCCCCGTTTTTTCGGGGAACGAGCGTGTCAACCGACCGAAGGAAACACAACGCACGTCATTGCGAGAAATTCCTTTCGGGGAATTTCGTGGCAATCTCCCATAGCCTAGTACCGTACCTAATTTCAACCCACACGGTTCTAAAAAAAAGTTTGTTAGGGGAGGGGTGAGGGTGTTGGAAATGTTGGGGGTATTTATTCTCTGAAAGAAACAAGTAATTCATAGTTTTCAACAGCTTACCTAAGCAAGGAAAAACGTTGTTAATTTAGTGCCCTTCAGAAAGACAAGATGGAATCAAAAAGGATTTGGTTCAAATAAATTAACGATGAAAATATCTTTTACACTTCTATTTCTTCTTGTAGTCCAAATAAGCGTTGCACAGAATCACTTGCTCTTCGGTATCAATGGCGATACATTAACGGGTAGGGTTGAAGAAACGGCAAAGAATTATGTTCAGTTTATGACTAATGAAGGGGTATCAAAGAAAATTCCTAATTCAGCTATCTCTGGTTTATTTAAATGGGGCTGCTACTTTCCTATGCTAGATGGAGTACTTGCCAAATTCCCTGTGCTTCCCAATAATAAAGCAGGGATATCAGGCATTGAAGAAATTGAAGGTCGAAGTGCGGATGAGTTGTATAAAGGAGCGTTGGAGTATATAAACTCAAATGCTAGGGAGTTTCAACTTCAAATTGGAGAAAGTACCGTTACTACAACTTATCAGCTTTTGGGTGTCCAAAAACAAGCAAGCCACAATATTGACAGTCAATACAAAAACGTGACTCCGTTAAAGTATTCTGATTCAGAATCAAAGAAAATCATTACCAGAGTCGTGGGTAGATACGAAGGGGGAGGATTTGGATGTGTGAGGTTAGTTTGGTTCGATTTCGATTTGATTTTACAATTCAAGGATGGACGATACAAATACGAACTGTCAAACTATTCTTATAGTCATTACAATGCTGCTACCCTTTTAAAAGCACCGTTTATGGAAATGCAAGATGGTGGGGACTGCGCCTCTTCTGGAAATCTAGAAAACTTACTAAGGTGCAATCGTTGCCACAATGAATTTGATAAAATGTACTTGGAGCTCATTCGAGTATCTACCAAACTTGCTACAACCGTAAAAGAAGGGTTGGTAAATCAGAATATTAAAAATGAAGATTGGTAACAAAAGAGAACCAAATTCAAATAAGACTTAAAGTAAGAAGAATGAATAGAGTAGTGTTGAAGACCTTCTTATTGGCTTGTATCATTTGTCCGCAGTTGTTGCTCGGTCAAAACCTGTCGTTTAGCGAAGTACGTTGGGGTAATGAAGGTGAGGTAAAGACGAAGCTGCACATTAAAGAGGCACTTGAATTTGAAGGTAAGTCTATTGCAGAACTACACGATTTACTGGAGAGATGGTACTTTTCAGAAATATTCGATAAAGGCCGCGGCTATAGTTATCGTTTTCATGGTGTAAGCGGTGATTTTATGTGGCAGAGCGACACAAAGAAACCTTTCTTGGTCAATGAACCAGATTGGATAATTCCAAAAGCGATTAAGTGCGACAACTGTATGCTTGCTTGGCCAAACGCAAAGCTAAAGGATAGGGTTGATGGTGTTTATGCTCTAGACCTCCGAATAAAGGAAGGCAAGGTTTTATTGGTGGTAGCAGACCATTACATCTTTACTGAGAATTCGTTTTTGTCAGACTGGCTTCACAAAAAGAAGGAATTAGTGAATACATCTGATGACAGAATAGCAGCTTTAGAAATTGAATTCAAGAGACTAAAAGAAAACATGGTCGAATTCATTCATTCGTACACGGAACCACAAAAAGACGCAGTGAAAAAAGGTGTGGATGATTGGTAGGGTTGATAGGGCGAAGCAGCTAAAACCCTATTTTTCATAGCTGAGAACCGTTGGGATTAATTTTTAAGCTGTCTGAAAACTTGGCTCTGAATTGAAAGCAAAGTGGTTTCTAAAATCATACTATTGAAAATAGCTGGAAGAATTAAAGCACTATCAATCGTAGCCGTAAGACGGCTCATACAATTTTGAAATCATGAGGTTTTCACAAAAAATCGGAAAGAAATCTGTTCGAGAGTCTATCCAAATTGAAAGCATTGACCAAGTTTTAGAAAATCGACTCTGGAATAATTTCTTGATTGATTTCATGAAACAACTCAGCAGTTATAGGTCATATTCTGGGGGAGCGTCTGACCAGGAGAATGCTTGTCAAACTATTTGGGAAGAATTTTACGAAGAGAGAGCGGACGAAATTCCCTCACGCAGTGGAGATGTCTATGTGGATGGGGTAATACGTCATGTAAAAACTTGGTTCTTCGAAGCTGCATGGTATGAGAAATATGATTTCATTGAATTTATTTCTCTGCTCGGATCAGAAGTCTATAGAACGGAATTTACCGAGAAATGTAACCGGACGTTGAAAAATGAATCAGCTGGTTATCGCATCATTGATCACAGCATTGTTCAAATCACATCGGAGGTGGAGATTTCTGCCATCGAAGAAGCAATATACTCTTCTTCAAAAATGAAGTCAGTTGAAATACATCTTCGAACTGCGTTGGAATTTCTATCTAATCGTGAATCCCCTGATTATCGAAACTCCATAAAAGAATCCATTTCTGCTGTGGAATCGTTCTGTAGCATTATGACAGGAAATGACAAGGCTACCTTGGGCGAAGCATTATCTCAGATTGAGAAAACACACAACCTTCATGGAGCTCTGAAGAAGGCTTTTTCTTCTCTCTACGGCTACACAAGCGACTCTGGAGGTATAAGACATTCGTTATTAGAAGACGACATAAGTGTGTCAATGGAAGAAGCGAAGTTTATGCTGGTCTCATGCTCAGCTTTTATCAACTACTTGAATTCAAAGAATTAAAAAAAAAACTAACCCCAACATCAACTATAAAAATAGGGCGTGAAGTGTTTGCCGCAAGTTCATCACGGTTTGCAGTTCTCTGTTTCGGGCGAAAGGACGAAGGAGTTAAAGCCCCCCGCTCGCGCAAGAGTTCCAAAGGATCTCTTGTGTGGAACTAAGCACGATCAGTCTCCGACTGATCTTCTTTATTCAGGCAAAGAGCCACCAGCGCGCCTTTAGGTTTACATTCTAAGTTTGAAGAAAGGAAAACATAGGTGTACCAAGCACGACCAGTTTACCTCTGGTGATAACGCTGCGCTAAGTTTCCGCTCAGTCTAAGAGCTCGCTTCGCTAAATGGTAACGGATCTTCTTTATTAAACCCCCGATTCAAAGTTCCCAGTCTTTTTTAGAAGCATCGCGTACTAAATCTCCGAAACCATCGTTCAAGCAACAGATTACAGCCAATTAGCCGAGGAGAAGGCCCCGTCTTTTTAGAGGGTTAAGACGGGGTCCTTCTCTTTTTCATCAAAGAATAGCACTTTTACAATTGCCAGTTGTTTAACCCCGTCAGAAATTAAAAAAGAAAACAGTTGAGGTCATGGCTCATCCAAGCATCAAGGCGCGCATCCAAAAACTAGGCAAAACCTACGAAGCGCAACAAAACCGAACAAGGCTACTGGAGAAGGAAGTGGTAGCTTTCTTCGGCCGTTCGCAAGGCCTGTTGAAACGGCTTATTGATCAGAATGATCAGCTACTTGCCAACATCAAGAAGTCCAAGCTTCCAGAAGACATTTTTATGGATGACGCCAAGCGCTCAGACCAGATAGCACAATTGACCGTGTCTTATCAGCCTAAGTTTCTCACGTTGGTGGAAAGCAAACCACTGTTGGATGCCATCTTCAATTTTGAGCAGCGTTTGACCAAAGACCTGCGCTTATTGGAAATATTTAGCACTATGAAACAAGAATCTGAACAGGTTCTTGGTCAATTGGAGGAGGAGCACAGGAAGATACAACCCTTACTGGAAACCATCGAGCAACGTTTCAGCGATTGTAAAAGGCATCTGGCCGAGATAGACCGGTTCTCACAACATCCGCTCAATTGAGAAGACCTGCTTACATGGGTGTTCCGTTTCCAAGACCTACTAGTTTTTTTTTAAACCTAGTAGGTATCATTCGCTAATTTCCTATTTGGCTAATTCCCCTAATTAGCTAATCCCCCAGTCCTCTAATTCTCTACATTTGAAACATGTCACAACTATTCGAAGAATTCAAAGCGCCCAAGCTCTCCGATTGGAAAAAGCTTACGGAGAAAGAGCTCAAAGGAGCAGACATTGACCAACTCAACCAATGGTTGCCGAGCGATGGCTTTCAAGCCAAGCCCGCCTACTTCCGTGCTGAGACCGAGAAACTGCCCATGTTTGGTACTACCATTCGTCCGTTGCGCTTCAATCAGCACAACAACGATTGGTTAATCTGTGCTGACATCCGATTAGAGAACCTAGAAGACACCAATACCGAATTATTACACAAACTGTCGTTGGGCGCCAATGCCGTTACCATCGACCTCAACGGCCACGATATTGCCAGAGACGAGTTTGCGGTATTGTTTGACGGCATTGTAACAAGCGCGATTTCTATTTGCTTCACTAACGCCTATAATACCATTCGCTTTCAGTCCGATTACTTTAATTGGCTCAGACTAAATAGCTTGGTCAAGAAGGGAAGTATTCCTTCGTATGGAGGGGGCGGTGGCGGCTTTTGGTTCGAGCATATTAATGCCGATTTAGCCACGTCTATTATCAGCAATAACGACCGCAACGGCTTTGGTGGCGTAGGGCTCAATTGCACGCAATTTTACATGAAAGGCGCCACCATCACGCAGCAATTAGGAACCAGCCTCGCGTGGGGAAACGAACTGCTAAATGGTTTACGTAAGAACGGAATCTCGTTCGAGCAGGTATCTGCAAACGTGGGATTTAGTCTAGCAATAGGAAGTTCATTCCTGCCAGAAGTAGCTAAGTTTCGATTAATGCGTTTCCTCTGGGCGCGCGTTATGCAGCAGCACGGAGCAGCATCCAAACGTTGGTCAACGTGGGTGCATGGCCAAACAGGCGAACGCCATCTAAGTAGTTTAGACACGCCAGTCAATCTACTGCGTGAAAACGCCATGGCAATGAGTGCCGTATTGGGCGGAGTTGACAGCCTCACCATCAATCCATTTAGACAAGACGAGCCAGAGTTGGCAGATAGAATGGCCATTAACACGCAACATCTAATGAAAGAGGAAGCAAGGCTCCATCAAGTCATCGACCCATCCGCAGGAAGCTATTATGTAGAGCACCTCACCAACATCCTAGGTAAAAAGGCGTGGGATTTCTTTCTTGAGATTGAACAGAAGGGCGGCTATACTGCATGTGCATCCAATGGTTTCTTAGAAGAAGCATTTGCCAGTTCAGACCAAGCGTATTATGATGAAGTAGAAAGCCTAGCACGCGTGCTAGTGGGAACAAACAAATTCCCATCGCCATTTGAAGAATCGAACGATAAAGTGGAGGATGAAGGTTAACCGCAAAGACGCAAAGGTTACGCTGAGTTCGCAAAACAATTTCTCTGCGTTCTCTGCGAAAAAACTCCGCGCCTCTGCGGTAAAAAGAAACTCATTGCGGTAAAACAGTACAACATGAAACCAGATTTTAAAAACACCGAGTTCTATTTAAAACCGTCCGATTTAGACTCGACCGAAACAGGCGAGTTCTTCAATACACCAGAAGGCATTCGCGTAAGCGCAGATAACTATGCCTCGGAGATAGAAGACCTAAAGCAGCTCGATTTTGTGTCTGGTTTAGCACCCTTCTTACGCGGTCCGTACGGTTCTATGTTCGTCAGCCGTCCGTGGACTATCCGCCAATATGCAGGGTTCTCAACCGCTGAAGAAAGCAATGCCTTCTATCGCGCCAACCTCAAAGCAGGACAGAAAGGACTTTCCGTGGCTTTTGATTTGGCTACACACCGCGGCTACGACTCCGACCACGAGAAAGTAGTGGGCGATGTAGGCAAAGCCGGTGTTGCCATTGATACCGTGGAGGACATGAAAATCCTCTTCGATGAGATTCCACTAGATAAAATGTCCGTTTCCATGACCATGAACGGGGCAGTGCTGCCCATTATGGCGTTTTACATTGTAGCGGCAGAAGAACAGGGCGTGGCACCAGGGCTTTTGGAGGGCACCATCCAAAATGACATCCTCAAGGAGTTTATGGTGCGTAACACCTATATCTATCCACCAACTCATAGCATGAGAATTGTGGGAGATATCTTCAAGTATTCGGCAGAGAAGATGCCAAAATTTAACAGCATAAGCGTTTCGGGTTACCACATGCACGAAGCCGGAGCTACAGCCGATATTGAGTTGGCGTACACGCTTGCCGATGGCTTGGAATACATTCGAACAGGCCTTGCTGCAGGATTAGAGATTGATGATTTCGCTCCGCGAATTAGCTTCTTTTGGGGCATTGGCATGAACTTCTTTATGGAAGTTGCCAAACTGCGTGCTGGTCGGTTGCTTTGGGCAAAGCTTGTGAAGCAGTTCAACCCAAAGTTGGAGAAAAGCATGGCGCTACGCACGCATTGCCAAACTTCTGGATGGAGCCTTACAGAGCAAGACCCCTACAATAACGTAATCCGAACAAACATAGAAGCAATGGCTGCCGTGTTTGGTGGTACACAATCCTTACACACCAATTCGTTGGATGAGGCGATTGCCTTGCCAACCGATTACTCGGCTCGAATAGCCAGAAATACCCAACTCTTCATTCAGAATGAAACAGACATTTGCAAAAGCATTGATGCCTGGGGTGGTTCGTATTATGTGGAGAAACTAACCAACGAACTCTGCGAGAAAGCGTGGGCGTTGATTCAGGAGGTGGAAGATTTGGGAGGAATGGCAAAGGCCATAGACACCGGTTTGCCCAAAATGCGAATCGAAGAAGTGGCTGCCCGAAAACAAGCACGAATTGATAGTGGAGAAGAAGTAATTGTGGGTGTGAATCGTTATCAATTGGATGAACAAGCACAATTGGATATCCGAGAGGTAGATAATAATGCTGTACGCGAAGGTCAACTAAAGCGCTTGGCGGATGTTAAAGCAAAGCGAAATCAGAAGGAAGTAGAAGCGGCATTGGCTGCGCTAACTGCAAGTGCCAAATCAGGAAAAGGAAACCTGCTTGATCTATCGGTAGACGCAGCTCGCAAACGTGCCACGTTGGGCGAAATATCCGATGCATTAGAAGCGGAATATGGAAGGTACAAAGCAGTGGTACGTTCCATTTCTGGAGTATATTCAGGAGTAGTGAAAAAGAACGAAGATTTTATAGCAGCGCAAGCAGCTGCCGATGCATTTGCAGATCAGGAGGGAAGACGCCCTCGAATTCTTGTAGCCAAGATGGGACAAGACGGCCACGATCGTGGAGCTAAAGTTATTGCTACATCCTTTGCAGATATTGGTTTTGATGTAGACCTCGGGGCACTCTTTCAAACACCAAAAGAAGTGGCTAAGCAAGCCATAGAAAATGACGTTCATATCGTTGGCATAAGTTCATTAGCAGGTGGACACAAAACACTTGTTCCTGCGGTAATTCTAGAACTCAAAAACTACGGTCGCGAAGATATCATGGTCGTAGCAGGCGGTGTAATCCCTCAGCAGGACTACGATTTCTTGTTTGATAATGGCGTGTCGTTTGTCTTTGGCCCAGGAACGGTGATTGCTAAAGCTGCGCAAGAGATTCTGTTGCAACTATCTGAATGAAACTTCGGTATAAGCCGCAGGTTATCATTTAGAATAGACCAACGGCACGTTGAAAAAAAGCTTCTTAATCTTTCTACTTTTCATAGCTGCGTTTCCAGTAAGTGCAGATGCCTATTTAGACTCGTTATTTGGTGTTTGGCAAGATGCTTCAAAGCCATCTGAAAAGCGTTTAGCGGCCATGTTAGATTATGCTTGGGATGGCTATTTATACAGTCAGCCAGATTCGGCTTATTATTTCGCGCAGCAACTGATTGATTTTGCTAAGAAGGAGAACTTAAAAGTTTTCATGGCGGATGGCCTCAATATTCAAGGTCTTGCCAAAGAGGTGAAAGGCGATTATGTGGGTGCATTAACACTCTTTTATCAATCGAAAAAACTGTACGTAGATGTAAAAGACAGTAGTGGAATAGCGGCCGCTTGGCAAAATATTGGGAGCATTTATGAAGGTCTCGGTGATTATTCAAGAACCCTGAGTAGTTACCAAGAAAGCATGCTTATTTATGGTCTGCTAAAAAATAAGAGCGGAATGGCTTCGGCCAACAATAACATTGGTATCGTTTACAAGGTACAAGGAGAATATCCAAAGGCACTTGAGTACTTTGAGAAAGGTTTGGTTTTGTTCTCCGAGTTAAATAATCAACGCGGAATAGCAAATGCCTTGCAAAACATTGGCACCATAAATTATGAGCAGAAAAAGTATCCAGAGGCGCTTGAGAACTACAACAATAGCTTAAGTATCTATCGAAAATTAGGCGATGCTTGGGGAGAGGCTGCGGCATTAAATAACCTAGGTAGTCTCTATCAAGATCAAGACGACCATGATAAGGCGCTCGATTGTTACAACCAGAGTCTGAGCATTCGAGAGGCACTATCAGACAATCATGGCCTTGCCCAAATCTTTCATAACATAGGCAATGTTTATAACGACAAAGGAGAATATCCAGCAGCTATTAGTTGGTGTAATCGAAGTCTGACACTAGCCGGTAAATTTGATGGACTTCGTGAACGAAGGGACGCTTGTAAGTGTTTGTTTGAGGCGTATCAATCGTTGAATAATTCGAGTCAGGCGCTTGCCTATCATATTCAGATGCAAGGACTGGATGACAGTCTTCAATCGGTTCAAACCTTTGAGATTCTGAGGCAAATGGAGTTTCAGTCTCAGCTGGTTACAGATAGCCTTGTACGGGAAGAAGAGAAATTAAGGGTGAGGATTCAACATGATGATGAGATTCACGAAAGGGAAATAGCAGGAATTTTTTTCCTAGGTGTTGGGTTGATTCTTCTCTTCGTGGTAATTGTCTTGTTTGCTAGAAACCGAGAAACGCGAAAAGCAAGGGATGAGGTTGCGAGATACGCCAAGGGCATTACCGATAGTATTCAATATGCGAAGCGTATTCAAAATGCCATTTTCCCTGACTGGGGAAATGCAAACCAAGTCTTACCAAACTCATTCGTTTTCTTCAAGCCAAAAGACTTGGTAAGTGGAGACTTTTACTTCGCGGATAAGATTGGAGATAAAACCATTTTTTGTGCCGTTGATTGCACTGGGCATGGGGTTCCCGGAGCGTTTATGTCGATTGTTGCCAATAACCTGCTTACACAAGCTGTGAGACAAGAAGGGCTGACAAAACCTTCCGATATTTTGGAGTACCTAAGCAGAGGCGTAACGAATACACTCCATCAAACCTATGAGGAATCGTCTGTGAAGGACGGGGTGGATATTGCTTTATGCTGTTGGGATAGGAAAAACAATATGCTCGAATATGCGGGAGCTTATAATCCACTGTTCATTTACAGAGACGGAGAACTATTGGAAACCAAAGGAGACAAGTTTTCGTGTGGTAATTTTTTGGAAGAAGAGATTCGCAAGTTTACTAATCATGAAATTCCAGTTAAAAAAGGCGATATGCTTTACGTTTTTTCTGATGGATATGCCGACCAGTTTGGCGGTCCTAACGGAAAGAAATTTATGGCAAAGCAGTTACGAACATTCCTGCAAAGCATTCATACCAAAACGGTTGAGGAGCAACACATTCTTCTAGAAAAACAATTAATGAATTGGAAGGGTAACCTTGAACAAGTAGACGACATCGTGGTAATGGGCGTCAGAATTCCATAGTAATAGAACCGAATCTGTCAGAAGTGCAGGCGGTTAAATCAATCAGCTACAAGGTTGGATTGAGGTGTAGTTAACCAGCGTTTTTAATTAGAAAAGCGTAGCAAAAGCTTTAATATTAACTACGTGATTGGGAAGTAGCACGCACACACAATTTGTCGACAATAGGTAAGCTTTATTTCCTTCCTTCAGGAAGCACCAATAGAGGCACCGTGGTGTGATAAGCCATTTCGTGCGTGTGGTTCATTCCGAAGATGGTTTCAATGAATGAATGCTCGCGATAAACCATGGCCACCATATCATTGTCATTCTTCTTGTCCATATAGAACTTGATGCCCGAAAGAATGTCTTTTGCAACAATACGTTTGTATGTACAATCAACTTCAGGTTCAAAAATGTGCATTTCACGTCTTTTCTCTAGTACCTTATCGTAGGTCGGATTACCACTTCCTTTTTCAACATGTGCTAATCGAACATCGGCATTAAACAACATTGCTAATTCCTTTACTAGATCAAGGGCGTCATCATCTGCAATTTCATGAAAATCCGAACAAAGAAGAATATTTCTCAACGGAATGAAATCCGCTTTTTCTGGAATAACAAGCATTGGAATATGTCTCAATTCCTGCATCAAACTCACGGTGTAACTACCAACTAAAAGTTCCTGAAGTCCGGAGGCTCCGCGAGTTCCCAAAGCAATCATATCGAACTTGTTTTCTTCAATAAACTGAAGAACTTCTTCGATGAATTCGCCTTGGACAACCTTTCCGGTTACCTGCTTTTCTGATAAACCATATTGCTTGGTTAATTTCTTTTTTGTGTCTTCCATTGCAGAAACCGTGGTAGCCACTTTCACACCTTCCAGTACTTCGCTTCTGTCGTAGGCATGAAACACACAAAGTCTAGCATTCGCCTTAGTAGCTAGTTGTGCTGCATACTCTAAGGCGTTACGGGAGTGATGCGAAAAATCGAATGGAACTAGGATGTTTTTCATGTCTTCAAAGATGAACCGAAAATTGGAAAAGTAACCTAACATTTGTCAGGTTGGCACAAATCTCCAATACCCTAGTTTCGAATCCAAGAAATAGAGGATAATTATTTTCCATTTGTGCTGGAGTTTTTTGAATCAAGTTATCAAGCTAGCTTAGATTGACGTTGCTTCGGTTTTTAGTGAATGCTCATTCTCAACAAATGTGTGGAGCAAAAACAAAATGTGATTTGAAAAACATTAGCATCAGGATTGCTGTTTTTCTTCAAGAATGAAAATTACGCAATTAAGGAATCCTGAATGCATCTTATATATTGCGCCCATTCTGCTAGATTTGGCAGTCCAATTACAAGATTTATGTCATGACTGAATTCATAGAAAGACCAATGTTTAATGAGGAGCACAACATGTTCCGTCAATCTGTTCGAGACTTTATTGCACAAGAAATTGTGCCATACAATGCGGAGTGGGAAAAGAACCACATGGTTAGTCGTGAAAGCTGGGAGAAAATTGGCGCCAACGGTTTTCTGTGCATGCAAGCACCAGAAGAATATGGCGGACTTGGATTGGATGATTTTCGCTACAACATGATTTTTTCTGAAGAACTAAGCAGAGCAGGAGTTGCTGGTCCTGCAGTGGGTTATCCCTTACATAGCGATATAGTACTTCCGTACATTTTAGATTTTGGCTCAGAACAAATGAAAGCTAAATGGTGCCCTAAAATGATTAGTGGCGAAGCTATTGGAGCCATAGCTATGACTGAGCCTGGGGCAGGAAGCGACCTTCAAGGAATGAAATGCACAGCCGAGGATAAGGGCGACCATTATTTGGTTAATGGTTCAAAGACGTTCATAACCAATGGATATTTGTGTGATGTTGCTGTTACTGCCGTGAAGACAGACCCAACAATGGGAGCAAAAGGCATTAGTATGCTATTAATGGAAGCGAGTATGGAAGGGTTCACTAAAGGCGAACCATTCCATAAAATTGGACTTCATGCTCAAGACACTTGTGAGTTGTTTTTCGATAACGTAAAAGTTCCTAAAGAAAACTTGATTGGCAAAGAAGGAGAAGGATTTAAATATTTGATGAAAGAATTAGCGCAGGAGCGATTGGTGGTTGGAATTGGAGCCATCGGAGCAGCTGAAGGTATATTTTGGAAAACTGCCCAGTATGTAAACGATCGTAATGCTTTTGGGCAAGCAATCTCTCGGTTTCAGAATACGCGCTTTAAAATGGCCGAAATGGCTACCGAGATTACAAAAGCTAGAGCATTTCTTGATGCTTGCGTTGTTCTTCACAACGAAGGTAAACTCGATGCTGCTATGGCTAGTATGGTTAAACTTACTACAACAGAAATTCAATGTCAGGTAGCAGATGAATGTCTTCAGTTGCATGGAGGATACGGTTACATCTGGGAGTATGATGTAGCTCGCGCTTGGGCTGATGCCCGTGTACAGCGCATCTATGCTGGAACGAATGAAATTATGAAAGAGCTAATTGCACGGAAAGTGCTAGGTAAGTAGAACTTTGTATCACAATTCTTCGAATTCAGAAGACTCAAACGTGTTTTGATTCTCTCTCTCCCAGTTTTGCTATGTAGCACATGAGCTGGTTTTTTGGGCGAATCTGCAATATATTCCAATTTCTAGCCCTTCTTAAAATCCAAGGAGATAGAATTAATACAGTAACGCATACCTGTCTTATCGCGCGGACCGTCAGGAAACACATGACCAAGATGTCCACCACAGTTGCCACAAAGCACTTCAGTACGAGTCATACCATGCGTACGGTCTATTTTCTCCGCTACCGCACCTTTGTTTGCAGTTTGGTAAAATGCAGGCCAACCACAGCCACTATCGAACTTAGAACCCGAATCAAAAAGCTTGGAATGGCATCCAGCGCAGTAGTACGAACCATCTTCAAAATGGAGGTCGTATTCGCCAGAAAAAGGACGCTCCGTGCCTTTCTCGCGCAGCACGTGATATTGCTCGGGTGTTAATTTTTCTTTCCAGTCTTTTTCGTGCATGCGTAAAACGTTTACTCGAAGCCCTTATTGAACGATTAGTTTTTCTCTAGTTAGAATGCGATCGTTGTCGCTCACTTGCACGAAGTAAATACCTGCACTTAAATCGTTTTTGGTGATGCGCAGTGAACTAGAGCTTACTGAACCAAAATCGCGTACAATCTTACCAGACGGGTCAATGAGTTGTATAGAAATCTGTGCATTAAACTTGTTCTCTATTCTTACTGTTGAGAAGTCATTCATAGGGTTGGGGTAAAGGTTCAATTCAATACCGCCATTTGTTAATTCATCAATTCCAGTGAACGCTACTATACAAGCATTAAATGCATCAACTTGTGTTACCGTTTCTTCATAGTTTTGGTTTACTACTGACTTTATATCCGAAATGCAGATAAGCGTGTCTGTAAGAGAGAAGTAATAAATTCTGCACAGCGGAGAAGGAACTTGGAACCTTGGAATCAACGAATCCTGATAGCTAATTCCGATTACTTCGCCCTGACCTAATGACCATTCTGGCGTAATAGGATAGGCAAGAGGGTCAACCAAATTCTCTACACTTTGAATGGTAAGACCCGAAATTTCGAACTGATAAGCCGCCACATAGTTGTGTGGATTCTTCATGTAAATATCGATGTACTGTTGTACGTGATTTACGTTTCCGATGCTAAACTGAACAGTATCATAAATATTGGTAACGCCATATGGGAAGTTGCAATGGTCGTGAGCTGACCCTGTAACGTGTCCATCATTGGTTAATGAGCAATCTACCATTAGGGCCACATCATAGACATCAATTTCACCATCTTCATTTAAATCATTACAGGTGGTTGGGTTTATGTCATTGGCTAAAATGCTAGTGGTGTAGTTGTGCGCGTCAATGATATCCTGATTTGAATCCGTGTTAATATCGCCACGCAACGAAGTACCTGCGCAAACGCCATTACAATCTGGTTGTGCTGCGCCATAAAGTTCTCCAAGACAATCTATATACGGGTTGCAATCTGGCAATTGATTCACATACATTGCTCCGTTTGCATCTCTGCCAATATAAATACAAAGTTGTGCCCAGTTATTGAGATGATTGAGTTCAAATCGACCTAATGCATCAGGGTCGTTGTCCCAGTTGCAAGTGTTTACGAACGTGTATCGTCCGGTGTCAACATCGGTAACATCTATCCATTGACACGAAAGGCCGGATGAATAAATATCTCCACAACCGGCAGATATACCCATAGTACTGCAACCGTATTGAAACGTTCCTCCACCAGAACATTCAAGATCCATTACGCAAAATCCGTTCTTAAACCCAATAGGAAGTTCAATTCCATTTACATCATACAGTTTGTATTCTGCATAGCCTTTATAGTGGGTGTGATTGTGGCAATTCACGAAATCAAATTGATCTGGATTCGCACTCGGACTTCCAATGTAATAATCCAAGTTTCCAATATTTTTGATATGGGTTGAGAAGCGGATAATGTCGCGCATTCCGTACCCATTCATGCAACCTTCAGCCACTTGACAATCGTTAGCCGGGACATTCATGCTGCTCATATATAATGAAGTGGCTAACGCGGTAGAATCAACAATCAGGTCAGGCCCATCAGGGCAAAGCGGATTGCCAGGATAAAAACAATTTCCATCCGAAACAGAAGCCAACGGATTGTAATTACATGCCGTCACATCCATACAACCAACGATAGGTCCGTTGTAGGCTAAAGACCAATTAATGCTTCCGGTGCAATTACCCATATGGCTACCAATGCGAATCCAATATTCAACGCCACCTTCAAGCAAAGCGCCTCCAATCATGGCTTGAGGGCCACATCCACCTTGGTCGTTATCGTAGTAGATAGAACCTGTATTGTCTTCTGCCCAAAGAAGTCCATTGCAGTATTCGTAAACCCAAATCTTAGTGTTACAAGCGTTATTGCAAGCCTCAATGGCGTAAGTTCCGTTTTGGGCTGGAGTAAAACTGTACCAAGTATTTGTTGTAGAAGCAGTATGTACACCTTCTGCAACAACTAACGCATCATTGCATGAAGAGCCCGGTGGGCAGTTGAAAAGGTCGAATGTATTCGAAGTGAAATTGCCCCCTGTTGCAACTTCAAGTCCATCAACTAAAATCGTGTACGATCCTTGTCCAAATCCACAACACATACCATCTCCAAACTGATCTGAAATTTCGAATCGCATACAGGTATTCTCCGGTACGCACACCGATTCTGTGTAAAGTGTGGAATTGGCGTAGATTCCGCCTTGCCCACCTAGCGCTAGAGTGTCGCCATTGCTGTTTAGAAGATTCCAGGAGGTCTCATAACCATAATTATCAGTCAGAATTTCAATGGTCACTAAGTTGTTTCCTGATGGGCATTGCGAAAATGCTGAGTTAATTCCGAACGTGAAAAGAGCGATTAACGTGAGGTAAGTTTTAATCATTTTAGGTGGTTTTGAAGAGCGCAAGGTAGTGATTGGAATGTGTTCTGAATTTTAGATGTGTTGCCGAACTGACGCGTCAAATAAACGAGTTCATTTCAGTTAGGTTGCTGCTAAAACTGTATTCTGCAAAAATCTAAAATCGTCAATCACCCTATCTTCACCCAAATTTTACCTATGAGAAATTTCGTTTTTCTAATTGCCTCGGTCCTTTTGATTTCCTGCGGAGATAAAAAAGAAGAAAAGCCACTCGATTTTAAATCCTTCGAAGATCGATTCATCCACGAATTCTGGAAACATAATCCCGGCTGGGCATCGTATGTTGGTTATCATGATTATGATTCACTACTTGTTGCTCCAACAGAAGAGAACAGATTGGCGGAGGTTGCTTTTTGCAACGCTTACCTCGATTCACTCAAAATATTTGATGAGAGCAAAATGTCGAAAACTGAACTCACCGATTTGATGATGATTCGCGACCAGTTGCAAGCCACCATTTGGTATGCAGAGGTTTTTAAAGAATATGAATGGAACCCGTCCAACTACAATGTGGGTGGAGCGTTTGGCATTATTATCAACGGAAATTACGCTCCGCTGGATGCGAGACTCCGCGCCATATCGTCCAAAATGGAGAAGTTAGATGCCTATTACGCGGCTGCCAAGGCAAACATCAAAAATCCTACGGTGCAGCACACCGACTTGGCAATTATGCAGAACGCAGGAGCACTGGAGGTTTTTGGAACATCGCTTATCGATAGTGTACATGCTTCAGGTCTGAATGATGCAGAAAAGGAGAACCTCTTTGCCAATATTGAGTTTGCCAAAATGGCCATTCAGGACTACATCGATTTCTTGGAGAAAGAGATAAAGCCAACGCATGACAAGCACGCCCGCGATTTCAGAATAGGGAAGGAGCTTTTTGATCAGAAGTTTAAGCACGAGATTGTTTCTAGTTATTCTGCGGAAGAGATTTACGGAAAAGCTGTTGTGGCCAAGGCAGAACTCCATGGCAAGATGTTCGGAATTACGCAAGAATTGTGGCTTACTTATTTCCCGAAAGAAAAAATGCCTGCCGATTCCTTAATAGCCATCAGAAAGATGATTGACGTGTTGTCTTTGCAGCATTGCCACCGCGATAGTTTTCAATCTACAATTGCGGAACAAATACCTGAATTAACAGCTTTTGTTAAGAACAAAGATTTGCTCTATCTCGACCCCGAAAAACCATTGGTTGTACGTAAAGAACCCGCATACATGGCAGGTGTTGCTGGCGCTTCTATATCAGCTCCTGGACCTTACGATAAGTATGGCGATACCTATTACAACGTGGGTAGTTTGGCCAATTACACAGACGCAGAGGCCGAAAGCTATCTGCGCGAATACAACACGTACATTCTTCAGATACTCAATATCCACGAAGCCATTCCAGGGCATTATGCCCAATTGGTGTATGCCAACCAAGCACCAAGTTTGGTAAAAAGCATTTTTGGCAATGGCACCATGATAGAAGGTTGGGCGGTGTATACCGAACGAATGATGCTGGAAGAAGGCTATGGGAACAATTCGAAAGAAATGTGGTTGATGTACTACAAATGGAATCTACGCACAGTCTGTAACACCATATTGGACTATTCGATTCACGTAAACGGAATGACCGAACAGCAGGCGCTGGACCTGATGGTTAATCAGGCGTTTCAGCAAGAAGCAGAGGCCAAAGGCAAGTGGAGAAGAGCAACGCTCACGCAGGTTCAGTTGTGTAGCTATTTTACCGGATTTTATGAAATCATGCAGCTTAGAGATGAGCTTAAGGCAAAGAAAGGCAAGGGTTTTAAACTCAAAGCATTTCATGAAGAATTCCTTTCTTTCGGCTCTGCTCCAGTCAAATACGTTCGGGAGTTGATGCTTGATAAAGGAGAACAGCCATTAGCAAAAAGCGAATAGTGAAAGGCTTTAGGGTAGAACGAAAAAGGAAAAGCGAGAAAATGTGGTGTGCTGAGAATTTGAAATCTTCATTGACTAGTCGCTGGTCGCTAATCAATAGTCGTTAGAATGGCTATTTCACTTGACTTCATACGCGACAAGATTGGCGGATTGCGAAAGCAATGCGAAGATTCAAACAACGATAGTGGAATTTCCTTAGCACATTTTATTTCCGCTTTTGATGTGCCATCAGCACATTGGAACAAGCTTGTGCACGAAAGTGGTAATTACCTACTTTCTGCGCCTTATTTGGCAGCATTGGAACAGCATCCGTATAAGGGAATGTGCTTCCATTACGTCATGGCCTATCGTAACGAGGAGCCAGTGGCCATTCTCTATTATCAAGAGACAGACGTTCATATTTCCAACTTGGATAAGAACGTGGACACCGAAAAAGTTGGCGACACGCAGTCATTCTTCACTAAAGCGAAAGGCGTAATTGCCGCCAGTTTAGAAAGCGTGAAAGCCCGATTGCTTATTCAAGGAAACTTACTTCAATCGGGAGAGCATGGCGCGTTCTTCACCGCATCATTATCGTTGGAACAACAGGCTTTAATCGTTGATTCAGCTTGGAGAAAAGTGGTTAATTCTAACCGCTCGGGAAAGAAAATCAGATGCGTTCTCATTAAGGATATCAAGAAGGATCTTGATGAGCAAATCAAAGTGTTGGATTCCGATTTTGCTTCGTTCACCGTGCAGCCCAATATGGTTTCTGCCATTCGTCCAGAATGGAAATCTTTTGACGATGCGATGAATGATTACAGTTCAAAGTATCGCGTTCGTGCTAAGAAAGCATGCACGCAAGGAGAACATCTTCAGCTTCGCGAGTTGAACGTCACCGATATTCAAGAACGGAATGATGCTATCATGAAACTCTTCAAGAATGTAGAGGCTGGTGCTGATTTTCACATGGTGAGTATCCATCCGCGTTACTTCGTTGATTTGAAGGCTGCGCTCGAAGACCGCTTCATTATCAAAGGCTATTTTGATGGAGGTGAATTGATTGGCTTCTATTCTTACATCAAAGGAATGGAGCACAACTATGCCAGTTTTGTTGGTCTGAATTACGAATACAATCGCGATTGTGCCCTCTACCAGAACATTCTTTATTGCCTGCTGAACGATTCCATTAAGGATGGTGCTAAAAGCATTGACCTTGCGCGAACTGCGATGGAAATCAAAAGCACGATGGGTGCAGAACCGCAAGAATATCAATTGATGGTCAAGCACCTCAATAGCATTACCAATTCCATAGTCAAGCGCTTCATTCAGAACATCAGACCTAAAGAATGGACGCAGAGACGACCATTTAAGGACGCCCCAAACAATTAAATTAGCCGCATGGCATTTGCGGAGGGCTTTCTTGTCGGACTTGGAATGGTGGTTTTTATCGGTCCAGTCTTCTTCACGCTTCTAAAAAGTGCGCTCAGCTATGGTTTTTGGGCAGGAATGATTGTCGCTTTTGGCATCTTCATAAGCGATGTGATTTGCGTGGGGCTTTGCTCGTTTGGTGCCATTCCCTTCTTCAAAAATCCAGAAAATCAATTTTGGTTGGCGCTTGGAGGAAGTTTCATTTTATTTCTTCTCGGCCTCAAATACATCCTAAAACCGAATGTGAATGTTGATGCAGATTTGAAGTTGAAAGCTGGTCATTACACGGCTTTCTTCGCCAAAGGATTTCTGGTCAATTTCGTGAATCCGTTCGTCTTTCTTGTTTGGATAAGCATTATCGGATTAGGTCAAACCAATCACGGTTCTGGCCAGGAATTGTGGATTTTCCTTGGAGCAACGTTGCTGGGAATTTTCTTAACGGATAGCGCCAAGGTCTTATTTGCAGATAGAATCAAGAAACTGATTCAACCAAACTTTCTTCGCAAAGCCTATCAGGTCATTGGCGTAGTGATGATTGGTTTTGGCGTGCGATTGCTTTGGTTCGCGCTGGTCTGAAAAGAAAAAACCTCTCGCTGCCAAGTGCAACAAGAGGTTTTACTTTATATGCGAAGCTTCAAAAAAGCTTAGTCCTGCATTTCAATCATTTTAAAAGGAACATTAATGATGCTTTGGTAATCTTCGCCTGCCTCAAGCATATCCTCATCATCTTCTTCATAGTACCAATTGATGATAATTTCATTCCCGTTTTTACTCATGGTCTCCATTTTCTTGAAGAGGTCAAGCAAACATTTTGATGAGCTCGTATTGAAATATTCCAACTGAATGTCACATACCGTCTTTGGTTGTGGAGCGTTAGAGTATGCTTCTAGCCAATCTACCAATGGTTTGTAAAACTCAATAGAGTTTTCTGGTATAGAGCGTCCTTTCAGCAGCAACGCACCTTTGCCGTTGTCAAAGCTGATGTTCGGGGTTTTCGGTGTTCCTTCTATAAAAATCGAGTCCATATTGCTGGTGTTTTCTGGTTAATTAGTGTCTTCTACGTTAATGTTTAAGCTAAAGAACGAATATTCTTCGTTTAATGGAGCAAAGTCGTAATTCAATTTCTTTCCTGTTTTTCTGGCAATGTCAATCATGCCAAGTCCTCCACCTCCTTTGTCAGAACGGCCGTCACTGTTAAGAACTTCTTTGTAAAGCTCTTTTAAATCATTTGGTTCCAACGAATTAATTCGGTCTAATCGTTCTCTGAAAGAGTCTTTACGGCTAGTTAGAATGTAATTTCCAGTTGTGATGGAATAACCATTGTTGCTCAGGCTTACCATGAAAATGGCAGACCTGTCATATCCTTTTTTTCCGCTTCCAACGGGAACTTCGTCTATATGATGGTATAGATTCTGCAAGCACTCGACTAGTACATTGTAAACCTTCTTACGCAATCTTGGAGCCTCGTTCATGCTATCCATTCTCTGCTCGATAATTTGAAGAATAGACGACATCAATTCTGAGGTAACGTCTCCTTTGAACGACAGAACGACCTTATTTGACTCCATTCTATGGTAGAGGTCGAAAATATTCATTGCCGTATCTCTCTCTTCTGTCATTACGCTCTTAATAGTTGCCTTTTGGGTCATAGACTATTCCAGTTCTTTTCTAGTACTTCCTTGAGCCAATTTGCAGCATTATACCGCAAGTGGTCACAATAGGTTACTTCTGGTTAAAAAAAAATGTTGTTGAAAGTTCAATTCACCACTTTATGAATCTGAAAATTCAATGGCGTAAAAAACAAATCAGTAACGATGTGGTGTTTGAAAATCTAAAAGGCGATAGAAATAGTTTCGTCAAAACTGGATTGAATCCAATACTGTATCTATTCTTCGGTGTTCTTTATAGAAGGACAATACTTTCTGAAGAACACGGTCCACAACCGCATCAGGACAGGAAGCACCGCTGGTAAGTGCAATTCTCAATGGTCTATTCAATTTTGGGAGAAAACCTTCTGTTAAATCCAGTTTGCTTTCGTGGTAGTTAAAGTGTTCCACGCTTCCGTTATCCTTGATTTCTTTCTCAGAACTGATGAAATAGGTAGAGAATTTCTCTTCCAATAACTCTACAATATGAGAAGTGTTGGAGCTGTTGTAGCCGCCAACCACAATAGCCAAATCAGCATCGGTATCCATCAATCCGTAAGTTGCAGATTGATTTTCGTTGGTAGCATAGCAAAGCGTGTCGCGTGTATCCGAAAAATGCTGCCTCGATTCGGATTCACCAAATTTATTCGCCATTACGTTCTTGAGGTGATCGGCAATAGCTTGTGTTTCTGTCGCAAGCATGGTAGTTTGGTTCACCACACCAATTCTATCCAAATGAGTAGTAGGGTCAAATCCAACGGAAGCTCGGTTACGGAAAAGCGTTTCGAATTCATCTATTGGGCGTTTACCCATGATGATTTCTCCTAAAATATGGGCTTCCTTCAGGTCTTTAATAACGAGCGAAGCAGCATTTTGATAGCTATGAGAAAACGTAGCCCGTGTTTCTTCATGTTGCTGCTTCCCGTGAATAATCACCGTGAAATCATCTTCGCCTAGCTTTGCAGATCGCTTCCAAACCTTTTCCACAAACGGGCAAGTGGTATTATACTGTTCGGGCTGTATTCCCTTTTCTTTCAATTGATTCTCAATCTCAACAGTTGTTCCGAAGGCAGGCGTAATCACAATATCGTCAGAACAAATCTCATCCCACGGAATGGATTGATTTCCACTGGTATCCATGATGAACTGGATGCCGTGCCCTTGTAAATCATCATTCACTGCTGGGTTATGAATCATCTGACTCAGGAGGAAAATTCGTTTGTCAGGGTTTTCGCTCAAAGCACGATAAGAGATTTCTATGGCGTTTTCTACTCCATAACAGAAGCCGAAATGACGTGCGATGTAAAACTGAACCGGCCCGAAATCGAGGAGAGTAGGCGTGAAATCCTGCTTACGCGGATCCTTATTCTTTCTTGCTTCTTTAATAGGTCCAATAATGGGACTTCTGTAAAACGCTGGGATGTCGAACTTTTTCATCTGCCGCAAAGGTAATTGATAGTCAATGTTTCACGTTTTATCCTAAATCGTTTTTCTTTCTTCTTTTTTATACTTTTGCGAGCCCAAAATTGGGAGGCTCTTCCCGAACAAGAGTTTTATAAACTAAACAATCTCTCAGCAGTAACGGGACGCTGAGATACAAATCTGACCACATGGCAGAAGAAAAAAAAGCAGATTCAGCCAAAAAGGCTACTGCACAGGCAGCGGGTGACGCGCCAAAGGCTAAAAAACCACGAATCAAAGCAACTCCATCAGAAGAAGTAATCGAAGAGGTTGCAGCTACACCTGTTGCAGAAAAAGCAGCTCCTAAGGCTGAGAAAGTTGAGGTAGCTGAAGTTGCCGAAGCTGCCGAAGCTGCCGAAGCTGCCGAAGCTGTTGCTGAAGTAAAAGTGAAGAGTACTGAGCCTCGCAAGCCAGCTGTTCAACCAGTTGATTTTGATTGGAGCGCAATCGGTAAAAAACAAGAAGTTTACGCTGAGAAGGAAAGAGCTGCGTTGGAAGCAATGTATGACGCTACTATCACATCTTTTAATTCAAATGATGTGCTTGACGGTACTATCATCGAGAAAACGAAAAAGGATTTCATCGTTACTATCGGTGGAAAATCTGAAGGTATAGTTCCTCTAAGCGAAACACGATATAATCCTGAATTCGAAGTAGGAAACCTTATTGAGGTGTACATCGAGAAAGTTGAGGACAAAGGCGGACAATTGGTTCTTTCTCACAGAAAAGCGAGAGCACTTCGTTCTTGGGAGCGTGTTAACCTTGCGCTTGAAAATGATGAGATTATTCGTGGTCAAATTAAATGTAGAACGAAAGGTGGTCTTATTGCCGATGTATTCGGAATTGAAGCATTCCTTCCAGGTTCGCAAATTGACGTGAAGCCTATTCGTGATTACGATGTTTACGTAGGTAAGACCATGGAGTTCAAAGTCGTTAAAATCAATAACGAATACAAAAACGTTGTTGTTTCTCACAAGGCTCTTATTCAAGCAGAACTTGAATCACAGAAGAAAGAGATTATCGGTAAGTTGGAGAAAGGACAGATTCTTGAAGGAACTGTTAAAAATATCACTACTTACGGTGTATTTATTGATCTTGGAGGTGTTGACGGACTTATCCATATCACAGACCTTTCTTGGGGACGTATCAACCACCCGGAAGAAATCGTTGAATTGGATCAAAAAATCAATGTGGTTATACTTGATTTCGATGATGAAAAGAAACGAATTGCACTTGGTCTGAAGCAGCTTAGCGCTCACCCATGGGATGCGCTTGAATCTGAAGTGAACATTGGAGACAAAGTGAAAGGAAAAGTTGTTGTTGTAGCTGATTACGGTGCGTTTGTTGAAGTTGCACCAGGAGTAGAAGGACTTCTTCACGTTTCTGAAATGAGCTGGTCACAGCACTTGAGAAGCGCTCAAGATTTCTTGAATGTTGGAGACGAAGTGGAGTGTGTAGTTCTTACATTGGATAAGGAAGATAGAAAAATGTCTTTGGGCGTCAAGCAATTGATGCCAGATCCTTGGACGGATATCACGACTAAATATCCAGTTGGATCTCAGCACACTGCTAAGGTTCGAAGCTTCACGAACTTCGGGATTTTTGTAGAGTTGGAAGAAGGTGTAGACGGCTTGGTTCATATTTCTGACCTTTCTTGGAATAAGAAAATCAAGCATCCATCTGAATTCACTAGTATCGATGCAGACATAGAAGTTCAAGTGTTGGAAATAGATGCAGAAAACCGCAGATTGAGCCTTGGACATAAGCAATTGGAAGAAAATCCATGGGATGTGTTCGAAACTGTGTTCACACTTGGAAGCGTTCATCAAGGGACTGTTACTGGCGTGAATGATAAAGGTGCAACGGTTGCTTTACCTTATGGAGTGGAAGGATTTGTTCCTAAACGTCATATGGTAAAAGAAGACGGTTCTGAAATTAAGCAAGAAGAAGCCATTGAGTTTGAAGTAATCGAATTCAACAAAGACAGCAAAAGAGTTTACGTTTCTCACGCCAAAACTCACTCTGACGAAGCTTATTCTTCGTCCAAAGAAGAGGAAGGTGATAAGAAAAAGTCTGGCGGAAGTGCTGCAAGTAGAGGAGTTAAGAAAGTACAGCAAAGTCAGGAAAAGACAACGTTGGGCGACCTTGACGCTCTTGCGGATTTAAAATCTCAAATGGAAAAGGCCGCTAAGAAGCCTAAGAAATAAGAATAAAAACCCCGCTTTAAGCGGGGTTTTTTTTTACCTATTATCGAATTACATTTGCGCCATTCAATGAGCATTGGGTCACGTATAATCTTAGACAGTAAGCAGCTCAATCTCTCTATTGAGAGAATCTGCTACCAGCTCATTGAGAATCACAACGATTTTTCCAAAACAGTTATAGTTGGGCTTCAGCCCCGTGGCGTGTTTGTAGCTCAGCGTATTCACGAGAGATTGCAGATACTAACTGAAAAGAAAATCCAACTTGGCTGGTTAGATATCACTTTTAATAGGGACGATCATCGCAGACACGAGATTCCGCTTATTCCATCTAAAAACAAGATGGATTTTCTTGTAGAAGGAAAAAAGGTCATCATGATTGACGATGTGCTGTTTACAGGTAGAACAATCCGTGCAGGAATGGATGCGCTAATGGCATTTGGGAGACCATCAGTTATTGAGTTGGTAGTGCTAATTGATAGAAGATTCAGTAGACAACTTCCGATTGAACCTAATTATGTTGGAGTGAGAATAGATACAATTGTTTCAGAAAAGGTTGAAGTAGCACTCACGGAAAGTGGAGGTAACGACACCGTTAAACTTTTTTCATCAGGGCAAGAATGAGCGGGTTATCGGTAAAACATCTTCTCGGAATCAAATACATCACCAAAGAGGATATTGAGCTGATTTTTCAGACAGCAGATAATTTCAAGCAGGTCATTAATAGACCCATTAAGAAAGTTCCTTCTCTTCGCGATATTACCATTGCCAATCTCTTTTTTGAGAATTCTACTAGGACTAAACTTTCGTTTGAACTTGCTGAAAAACGACTTTCGGCAGATATTATCAATTTTTCTGCTTCCGCATCATCCGTAACAAAGGGCGAAACGCTACTAGACACAGTAAATAACATACTAGCTATGAAAGTGGATATGGTTGTGATGCGCCATCCATTGCCAGGAGCTGGACAGTTTCTTTCTAAGCACATCGATGCCGTAATTGTAAATGCTGGAGATGGAACACATGAGCATCCTACACAAGGGCTACTAGATGCTTATTCTATAAGAGAGAAGTTCGGAGAAGTGACAGGCAAAAAAGTGGTAATAGTGGGAGATATTTTGCATTCGCGTGTAGCTTTGTCCAATATTTTTACTCTACAGAAGCTTGGTGCTGAAGTAAGAGTTTGTGGGCCGGCAACGCTTATCCCTAAGCACATTGAATCTCTTGGCGTTAAGTATGAGCCAAACTTGATGAAAGCGCTAGAATGGTGCGATGTGGCAAATATGCTGCGTATTCAAATGGAACGACAAGACGTTAAATACTTTCCATCACTGCGTGAATATTCACTGCAATATGGATTGAATAAGAAGATTCTTGATCATTTGAGTAATAAGATAATAGTGATGCACCCTGGACCAATTAATAGAGGAGTGGAGGTAACATCAGACGTTGCCGACAGCGAACAATCTATAATTCTTGATCAGGTCGAGAACGGTGTAGCCATCAGAATGGCCGTCATTTATTTGCTTGCTGGAAAAATTGAACAGGAGGCATAATCTGTATTAGGAAATTGATGTTACCTTTCGGCTTTAAAATTTTGGTAACTTTGCAACAAAGCCATACATGAATTTCGAAATAATCAAGAAGGATAACTACGCGGTAGTTAAGGTGAAAGTGGAGAAATTGGATAGTCAAATATCTCCATCACTAAAGTCTGAACTAGTTGTGCTCAACGCTGATGAGTTCAAAAACATAATCATTGACCTCGAAGAGACTCGCTACTGCGATAGCTCTGGTTTAAGCGCTATTTTGGTGGCGAATAGGCTGTGTAAGAATTCTGGCGGCTCATTCGTCCTTTGTGGACTTCAGAGATCAGTATCGAAATTGATTTCTATATCCCAGTTAGACACAATACTTAGTATTACGCCAACTTTACAAGAAGCAACTGATTTACTTGCCATGGAGTCTATAGAAAAAGACCTTGGTGACGAATAATTTTTTTAAACACGTAAACTCAAATCAATTACAAATAAAAATCATGAAAAAAGCTCTACTTTCTATTATTGCTGGTGCACTTTCTATTAGTGTTGCTAGCGCACAATGTACTCCTGATCCAGCTTTGGCAGGAGAATCTTTCGGCCTTTGGCCAGATAGTCTTGCAACCGTTTACACATGTGTTGGCTGCGGAGATCAAAACCGTGTTGTTGACCTTGTAACCTTTACCGATACACTGCTGGCAAACCCTATCAGCCCAGGGTCTTTCATCACTATTTATATTGATGCATTTAAAATTGTAGATGTACGTAACGTTCCTACAGGAATGTCTTATGGAACTGATATTCCTGAGAACGATCCTTCAGTTAATGCAACCACAGCGCCTTTTGGTATTTGGTTTAATGGTGGAACTGCACCAAACCAAACTTCAACACAAGGATGTGTTTACATCAATGGTTCTGAAGATCAATGGAATACATTGGCAAACGGAAGCATAGGAATGGCCCAATTGGAAATCGATGTTGATGTTCGTATCGCTGGTACTAATCCAGATTTGAGCACAATCATTCAAAATGGTTCTTGGATGTCAGATGTTCCTGCTTCACTTGGTGGCGGACTTATTACAGTTGATAGCTATTGGTTGGTAGCTCAAGCTAGTGGTGTAGGAATCGTTGAAGTTGATGAAAGTAAATTCATGCTTGTAAATAACTATGTTGATCAAGCAACTGGTGTTACTAACATTTCATTCAACGCTCCTTACAACATGGAAGGACTTGAGTTTAACGTTTACAGCATCCTTGGAAGCAAGATTCATTCTGAGAAGTTTGATGTTGAAAGAGGTGTTAATTCTGTGAAATTCAACGGAAATCAGCACGCTGCTGGTATCTATGTTTACACTATCTCTGATGGTAAGACAATGCTTACAAATAAAATGTACACCAACTAAGAATCACTTAGTTTGAGTTTAGGCCCCGTTCCGCAAGGTTCGGGGCTTTTTTTGTTTTAATACCTGGAACTAGGTATTGCACGGGGTATACCATGAAGATAGATTTGCATC
>JAIOYO010000029.1 GCA_021741075.1 Flavobacteriales bacterium
TACCCCAGCTAAAGGTGACTTTTTTTATAGCAAAAAGCCGCAGCTTTCGCCACGGCTTTCCGCTCTCACCAACCACAAAACTTACCTCAACTTGATTTGAACTTTGCCTAAGCTCTTAACCCCATTGCTCACCTCAAGCGTGTAAGTCCCACTTTTTAGTTTTGATTTTGGAGCATACTCCAACTTCATTCTCTTTGCGCTCACCAATTCACCTTCAACCAGTGTAAGCGAAGCTGTTAGCGTATTTTCGTTCAGCACTTCTGTAATGCTTGCAGTTCCGTCTTTGTCTGTCAATTCTTTTCCTTGTGGGTCAATCACTTTCAGCTTTAGGTTCTGCGTCATGCTTGCAGGAAGGTCAACTTCCATTTTCAACTCTTTTGTGCGTTTAGCAACTACAGTCAATTTTTGCTTTTTCTTGCCCTGTACAGCTTCAATCAAAGCATTATTTATAGCAACTTCTTGAAGCGAATTCACCTGTTCGTTCAGTTTTGCATTATTGGCAGCCAAATCTCTATTCTCAATTCTGATTTTGGAATTCTCAGCGGTTAAGTCAGAGATGGTACCGTTCATGTTTTTCATGTCCTTCTCAAGCTCTTTCAGCATCGCTTCCAATTCGCCTTTTTGCTTTTTCAGCGCATTCACTTGCGATGCAGTAGAGCGGAAACGTTTGTTTTCCTTTTCAATGGTTTCAATTTTAGCCAGTTGCTCCGCAATTTGGAAGGTAAGCCCACTGTTCTCAGTTCCCTTTTTCGTAAGCTCTGATTTGTACAGAGCAATTGACTTTTCCAGTTGCAATTTCTCGCTCACCAAACGTTCTTGCTGAATGCGAGTGTCTTGAAGCACTTGGTCAAGGTCCCAGTTTTTGTTTTGCAGAACGAGCAATCCGCTCACTGCAGCAAAAAACAAGATTGTTGTCATTACAGCCACTTTACGGGCAGTCATTCTACTTTTTGGTTTTTGAATTGTCGTTTCCATTTGTTCTAATTATTTGAGGTTTGATTTATGTCTCTTTGTTTGTTGAAGCAAAGCTGACGTAACCGAATTAGAAGCGAATGAAAGCTGAGTTAAAAAGCGATTAAACCTTTTTAAGCGGAAGACTTACCGTAAATATGGAGCCCTTACCAAGTTCGCTAGAAACCTTAATAGTACCCTTGTGAAGATTTGTAATTCGTTTTACAAGAGACAAGCCAATGCCATGGCCATCGCGGTTGCGGATAGAATTGGATCGGAAGAATGGATCGAAGATCTGTTTCAAATCAGCCTCAGAAATACCGATTCCGTTATCTGTGAAAGTGAGATTGATTGTCTTCAATCTAACCCCTAGAGAAACTTTTACTACATGGTCGTCAGAATACTTGCAGCCGTTTTCCATTAGGTTAAGAACGAGCGTTTTGAGCAGAATGTCACTTCCGGTTACTTGAAGTTCTTCAAGGTCAGTAATAGTGTCATCCAAGTCGACTTCGATGCTGAAACTGGGCTTCATTTTAAGAAGGTCTGTACGCGCCTCCCAAAGAATATCATCAATCCTCACAGCCTTAAAATTAGCCTCTGGAGCATTTGTGCCCGTTTGTGCTAATAGCAGCAATCGGTTGGCTAGTTTATTCAGTTTGTGGATGTCTTGCAACACAGATTCTACAGCCACTTTGTATTCTTCCTCACTTCGATCTTTTAAAAGTACAACCTCCAACTGACCAGAAACTGCCGTTAACGGTGTACGCATTTCATGACTCGCATTGGCAATAAAGTTTCGCTGAGCTGCAAATGCATCTTCCAATCGGGCAAGCATGGCGTTAAACGAAATCGCGAGCTGAGCCAGTTCGTCCGAGCCATTTCCTTCGTTGGCACGCTTGTTCAGGTTGCTAATAGAAATGCCGGCAATTTCGGCCACCAATTGCTTGATAGGGCTCAGAGCCCGCTCAGCATAAATTCTCCCAACCACGAAAAAAGCAATCATACCTAAACCAAGTACAATGGCCAAAACCTGCCCAAGATTCTGGATTTTTCTTCGTCCATACACGTCAATGCCCGAAACGATAACCACAAAGCGGTCATATCTGTCGGTAAAAAGAAATGCTTCCGTTTCGCGCTTGTCCTTGTTTAATTGAATGCTGCCATCCAGCCGCACTTGATTCAGAAAATCCTTCGCTGGCATTTCAATATCCAACCCTTCCGAACTATAAATAAGGCTATCCTTAAAGTTGAAAATCAGAATTTCCTCTTCCTGTAACCGAACAGGATTATCGCGTTCAATAATGTTGAGCAAATTCTCATCTACCTCTTCAATTTGAATCAGAAGCTTGGCCATGTTCTCTCCACGGCTAATCAATCGCTGCGAAAACTCATCCTTCCTGTAATCAGCCGAGAGAAAATAAATGGCAACAGAAGCAACCCCCAACACCAGCGAAGCCAGCAGACCAAATTGAAGCGTAAGTCTGTTGCGTAGACTCATACCTTAGGCTTGAAGCACGTATCCGTGACCAATTCTGGTTTGAATCAACTTCGTGTCAAAATCCTTATCCACCTTCTTGCGCAGCAAATTCATGTACACATCAACCACGTTAGTTCCCGTATCAAAATGAATATCCCACACATTATCCGAAATCTGAACCCGAGAAACCACCCGTTCGCGGTTACGCATCAAATATTCCAGCAACGAAAATTCCTTCGCAGTAAGAGAAATAGACTTGCCACTTCTCACTGCATGTTTCTTATCCAAGTCCAATTCCAAATCATGATAAACAAGTTTGTTACTCACTTCTGCAGCACCCAAACTTCTTCTGCTCAACGAACGAATTCGAGCCAACAACTCTTTGAATTCGAAAGGTTTTACCAAATAATCATCCGCGCCCGAATCAAGCCCACTCACCTTGTCTTCGGTAGTTCCTAAAGCGGTAAGCATCAGAATAGGAGTGGAGATGCCTTGTTTCCGAACTTCCTTGCAGAGTTCAAGCCCGTTCATTCCCGGAATAATCACATCAAAAATCATCATGTCAAACGATTCTTTGGTCGCAAATCGCAGCCCAAGCGTTCCGTCATAAGCCAACGTCACCTCATGACCGCTTTCTTCCAGCCCCTGAACTATAAATGCCGCAACCTTAGGTTCGTCTTCAACAAGTAGAATTTTCATCATAATAGTTAATGATACAAAATTACCGCGCCAGTCCAACCCAATATGAAAAACGGATTAAGAAATTCGCCAAGCTAGTAGGGGCGTACGGAAGTACGTCCGCATACAGATTACCCCATTTCATTTTCGGAAATTGCCATAACTGGTATCCCATTTCCCGTAACTCCAACCATAACGCCTTTTTCGGGCAAAAAAAAGCCCCTCCATTTCAGGAGGGGCTCGGTTTTCCCAGCCTCAACTTGGCGGGTTTGAGGCCTCGGGCCGACTTATCTTCGATAGCAACACTTGGTTCTCCATTTGGCGGATTTCCAATTGCCATTGTGTAATGTTTGTGATAACTGTGAAAAGCGGAACATTGCCGAACTGATGCTGCGACCAATCTTCCATTTCACCCTGAGCGCTTCTGAATTCTCCATCCGTTCGCAGACCAAGATTATCGCTCATAACGGATTGCAATTCGGTCGGATAGTGGGCCAAAACCATGGATCGGTATTCCCCGAACATTCCCACCAGTTCCGAAGCACTAAATCTGCCTGTATTTGGGGCATCGTCAGTACCTAGAATAAGGTTTCGAGAAATGGCCAAGTCATGTTTTTTGTCGGATCTGTAGAGGTCAGCAACCTTCGCTTCCAATGGAGCCGCTTCTGTTGCCCAAGCGGTCAATTCCATTTTCAATTCATCCAAATGCTTTACTAATTGATCCGATTCTGACTTCAACGAAGACACATCATTATTATCCATTTTCAAATCATATAATTTTGAATTGATGGCTTCCACTTGTTCTTTCTCAGTACTCAAGTTCTCATTGTTCAGCATTACTCCGTTTTCGTAATAAATGCCGTTTCCACTTTTCATCAAAGCAAAAATGAGAATGAGACAGGCCACCGAAACCATCGAACTCGAAAGCGTTATCGGTTTGTTTACGCTCGTTTTATACCGTTTGATGAAGTAAATCGGAACATATCCGAATGCCAGAACTGCCATTCCTCCGAGTAGCATTACTGCAGCACCCGGCCAATGCAAAATCTTAAACAGCACGCCTACCGAAGTCATGGTAAGTCCCACAAAGCCAGTAATGTGAAGCAATGCCTCACCCTTTGGGCTTTCCTTGAGTTTGTGTGCAAGAATCATCGGCAAATAGCCCAATACTAGCAGGCCTGTGCCAAGAAGCACCATGATATTGGCACCAGGCCAATGCTGGATTTTGAAAATCGTCCCCGCCAAGAGAAGAAAAGTAGAAGTCAGCCCGAAACCAAACGTTAATTTTTTCATGATTGCGTTCATTTCGGTTAATAATTCAAATGTTTCGTTTTGAACCTGTTTTAAACCTCCAGGTCCGAAGAGGTTGAGTGTATAGTGAAAGGCTTCCTCAAACGATTCGCCTTGTGAGATTCTATTTTCCATGCTCGTACACACATGATCCAGAAGATCATCGTGCAACTCATCTTGCGCCACACCATTCTGTTTGATGTAGGCACTTATCAGTTCTATCTGTTGTTCTGTTAGCTCAACCATTGCAGTTCAGGATTTGGGTTGAAACTATTGAGCAAATCATTCATCGTTTCCGAAAACCTCCGAAACTCGTTGACCTTATCGTTCGCTTGCTTGTTGCCTACTTCGGTAAGGCTGTAATACTTGCGTACGCGCTTGCCGATACTCACTTTCTCAGTGGTCAGAAAACCCTCGGCTTCCAATTTGTGCAGCGTAGGGTAGAGGGCGCCTTCGGTGAGTTGAATCTCTCCAGCCGTCTTGTCCTTAACGTGTTGCGTAATCTCATAACCATACATCCGTTGGTTCTCTGCCAATAGGCTTAAAACAATGGTTTGCAGGGTTCCTTTTAATAGCTCTTGTGAATACATAGGGCAATGATACATAAAACAATTAGGTATAAGCGTCTTAGGTATTAACTTTTATGAAAAAGATTTATTGCAGAGATTAGAAAAAATAGTGAATCAGGTCAGCTAAACGCTGTCCAATCACGGAATGTAAATCAGGAACTCCTATTCCGAAAGCAGCAGCTTTCTCACCGAACGATTTCCATCAAGCAGCATCCGTCAGTGTTATTCGCGTTATCCGCGCTATCTGAGTGCTATTATCCTAGCATCCCGAAAACACGGGATAAATCCGTCCCTTTGCGTCTTCGCGTCTTCGCGTGAAAGAAATGAGCGAAGCGAATCTCCTTTTCTCTTCTTCTCTCTGCGTGAAAAAAAACCAATCCTGAGCCTAGCGAACCTCCTCTGTGAAACTCCTTTTTCTCCAAGTTGCTCTGTGCAACAGCCCCCATGAGTGTAGCGAATAATCAGTGTCACCTGTGTTCCATTATCGGAGCATAGCGACCCAGCGTTCTATGAATTAGAAAATGAAAATCAGGAACTCTTATTCCGAAAGCAGCAACTTTCTCACCGAACGGTTTCCATCACGCAGCATAATATCAATCAGGTAAATACCAGCTGGCAATTTCGAAACATCAAACTGGAATGATTGATTGGGGTAAACCGATTGACCGATTGGTTTAGTGGTCAGCGTTCTTCCATTTACATCTTTCAAATCAATGGACGAAACATCATCAGCTTTCATAAACTGAACAGTTACTTGTCCGTTTGTTGCTGGATTTGGATAAACAAGAACACGATTATCATTAGCCGAAACTTCTTCAATTCCAACATATCCAAAGGTAAATCCGTTTTGCATCTCGTATGTTCCAAGAAGAGTGTGGTCGATGGAATAACCTGTCACCTTAATCCAACAAATGGTGTTGAAAGCAATACCATCGCCATCCCATTCGAAAGACGTTTCGGTTAGGTTTGAGGCAATTGGATTGTAAGTAACCTTATTATCCAAGCTGTATTCCACATCATAATACACTTCTCTTCCACCATCTGGATTAAGCAGATTCCAAGTGATTGTTTCGGTTCCTACCCAACCACCATGTTCTGTCGGATAGGTGAGCTGCATTTGAGGATGTTCGTATGGATGTAGAAGTTCGGCAAATCCCACTCCGCTTACTGGCACCCCACCAACGGTCCCCGTAATTGTGGTAGTGCCTTCATAAAATCTGAAAGGAAGCAGCACCTCACTATTGCTGTGGAGCGTGGTAATCATCAGGTCTATATCATTATAAACAAAATGCCATTGCTGAGAGTAGGCTCTGGAGCCATCAGGCAAAAAGGCGTATGCTGTTCTGTCGAAAGTAAAATCGTGCGTGTTGATATCGGTATTCTCATCTACATAAATGCTAGTAAGCCGATACGTTGAAGTATCAGGAATCTGATTCTCTGTATCGAAAATGTTCCAGATGTTGAAATCCATACCGTTGTCCAACTGCACACAAAACCACTCATATTGCTCTCCAGTAGAAGGATTGAAATTTCCCCATTGCCGATCAATCCAGGCAGTTCCTGTAACGGGTTCGGTAACGCCATCCATAGTCATTGTGCCAACCGCATTTAGCAGCGTTTGAGAATAGTAGTACGTGTAGGATGCCAATCCTTGGTTGAAATAACCGGTACCGTCCAAAATCAATGGCCGTTTCACAGATTCATAATCCATGCTGATGCTGCCATTGGCATGGGTGGCCTCCACATGGTATGAAAAGGGTATCAAATCTCCATTTCCGTCTCTTTTGGTTTCCCACCTCTCCGTTCCACCCAGAAAAACTGCCGCTTCAATTTCTAGATGGTCTTGCGAAAGCGTAGGGTAGTTGGTCGCCTTTGTTTCTGCATAAAACACGCCTGTGTCATCATTAGCAAGATTGAAAATGCGGAACCCGTCTAATCCCAAAGTCGGATAGTAGAAGTAAGTCAGCATATAGGTGTATTGGGTTCCAGTAACATCGCCAGTAACGTGACCGATGGTGTACCACCACTCAACAGGTTCTCCGGGATGATGTCCTTCATCGGCAGGAAAAGTAAGATTGGTTCCTGCGGGCTCATACGGATACTGATTCCAGCTTTGAGCAAAAACTGTGGAAACGGAAATAAGGCTAATCAGGACGAGTAAATACTGTTTCATATTTGATGTGATTTGTACACAGTAAACTTACGGATTGAACCGATTGATGCGTAACCCTTTGCGTCAGACTTATTACGCACATTTGTGCGGTTAATTTCTAGAACATGAAAAATCTCATCACACTTTTCTCCTTTTTCCTTTTCTCTTTTTCCCTTTTCGCACAAGGAAACATCATGCTCATGCCATTTGAACCCTTGATGAATGCCGAGTGGAAAGCCGAAGGAAAATGGAAAGACGGAAAACCCTTTAAACAAGAGATATCGTATCAATGGGGTTCGCAAGAGCAAGATGTAAGAATGGAAACCAAGAGCTATTTAGATACAACCTTCACCAAATTCGGACAGTATTCAGAAGGAATCCATAAATGGGACACCATCTCCAATTCCATCACATTTAGCGTAAAGGATATTCACGGAAAAGTGATTGAAGGAAACGTACGAACCAAGCTTAAAACCATCCTGTATGAATACGCTTATGAGAACGAATTAGGCGTAAAAACCTACATGACCGATGCGCTTATCTGGATAAAACCAGACAAGTACATGTTCAAAGTTGGCACCATGAAGGAAGATGAATGGGAAGAGGTTTACTTGGAGACGTACTTTTTTAAGAAGTAGGATTAGGCAGCCAAATCATCAATTGAACGAATTTCGTTCAGCTCCGATTCTTTGAGAGTCTGTTCTTCCTCAATGTCGTAATCATCTTGTAGACCAAGCCAAAATTTGGCAGATGTGCCGAAGAATCTTGAAAGCCGTAGTGCCGTATCGGCAGTAATTCTTCTCTGTCCTTTCAGAATTTGACTGATTCGCGTTTGTGGAATGAAGGTCTCTTTCGACAATCGATAGGCCGAAATTCCCATTGGCTCTAAGAATTCCTCCTTTAGTACTTCACCTGGATGTATGTTTTTTAATTGCGCCATTTCTTCAGTTTCCATGGTAATCAACTATTTGAACCTCATTTGCCATATTGCTTTCCCATTTAAATACGATTCGCCACTGTTGGTTTATTCGAATACTATGGAAATCAGCCCAGTTTCCGCTCAATTTTTCTAAGCGATTTGCAGGCGGAATTCGTAAATCGTTGATGTTTTGAGCGTTGTTTAACATTCTAAGTTTTCGTCTTGCCACGTTCTGAATTTCAGTTGGAAGTTTTCTGGAACCAATTCCGTCCCAAACCTTTTCCGTTTCCTTGTCTCCGAAACTGTTTATCATTTAGTAACGTGTTAAGATACTAACGTCAAAGGTAACTAGAATATCTCAATCCCAACAGGGCAATGGTCCGAACCTTCTATTTCCTTCAGAATGAAAGCTCGTTTCACTTTGGGCATCAAACTCTCTGAAACAAGGAAGTAATCTAAACGCCAACCAACGTTGTTTTCGCGGGCATTGGCGCGGTAGCTCCACCAACTGTATTTTACTTCGTCTGGGTGCAAGCTTCGGAACGTATCAACCAATCCTGATTTCAGATACGTATCCATGCCGTCAATTTCTTCTTGCATGTAGCCAGCCGTTCGGTTGTAGTTGGAAGAAGCATTTTTGATGTCGATAGGACGATGCGCCACGTTCATATCGCCACAATAAACCACTGGTTTTTTCTTCTCCAATTCTTTAATGTAGGCTAGGAGGGCAGCATCCCACGTCATTCTGTAAGGCAATCGTGCCAGTTCACTCCCAGAGTTGGGAACATATACGTTGAGTACATAGAAATCTTCAAACTCGCAGGTAATGGCGCGGCCTTGGTCATCGTGTTCAGGAATTCCTATTCCGTAACGATAGCTCAAAGGTTCTGTTCGGGAAATGATGGCCGTTCCAGAATATCCAGCCTTTTGGGCCGAAAAGGCATGGATGTGATAATCCAATCCTAAAAGCACTTCGCGCACTTGTTCTTCGGTGGCTTTGGTTTCTTGAAAACCGATGACATCGGCATTCATTTCTTCCATGTAATTGATTAAGCCTTTTTTGGCTGCTGCGCGAATTCCGTTTACGTTGAAGGATATGAGTTTCATGGCTGGTATTTTTGAATTGCCGAATATGGCAAAACCTATGGAAACGGCATAAATCGTTAATCCTCGTTCGTTAATCGTTTTTCGCCAATCAAATCAGTAAGCGATTGCTCTAGGCTAGTAAATGTACTCCGCTCCATTCAGGATTAAGACATTATCTTTCGGCCCTAAAATCAATATCAATATGAAATCCATTCTCAGACTTTCTTTTCTTCTACTTCCTGTTTTTGCTCTCACTTCGTGTGATAAAAGTGAAGACTCTTTCGGTTTTAACGATATACCAGGAACTTACCGTGGCGCCATGAACGTTGGGTCTTTCGAAAATTTACAATACACCGTAACGGTAACAAAACTGACATCCACGTCTGTTAAGATTACACCCTCAACTGGCGATGCAACCGAATGGACAGCATCACTTAACAATGTTTTTGGTATTTACACGTGCGTTGGATGTGTAACCACCAGTCAAATTACGTTTACGAGCCTGAGTAGCGGTATAGAGCTTACGTACAACTACAATGGTAATGACGAACAGTATGTCGGTACTAAGCAATAGGTTGTTCAGCTCTTCTAACTTATTTTCAAAAAGTATCTTGCGGTGAAAGATTCACGCGGATTGGCGCCTACTGATAGGCATGTTGCAGGTGATGCAGCCTTGGGGAGGTTCTACCTGCACCAGACGGTCTGGCCATGGCGTTGGTATCGTAAAGGATTGAGGGCACGTATTTATTAGCCCGCAAAACTGTTTTGTACCGTTTGATTGTTGCTCTTCCGCAACATCATTTTTTGGTCTAATCAAAGTCATGAAGGTATCAAGAATTGTATGACTGCTTCGTATAATAATAAATCCGTATGACCATGTTTTTTTTCCGAATTATCCCCTTTTTCTTGATGCTACTTTTCATAGGTGGCGGTACTAAGGATAATGACAATGACGATGATATTGAGGATGTTGTAGGTTCACCTGTGGCTCTTAGAGGAGAGTTGGATGCATCCGCATCGGAAGTCGCGAAGGTGATTGCTTACTCGTCAACGGGTCGCAACAAAGTTGGAGACATTATATCAGGAAGTTTTAGTCTGCAATTGGATAATGGCAAACCGTGGGGATTGAATTTGTAAATGGCAACAATTAGTATCTCGGATATTTGACATTATGCGATGGCATCGATGCTATTCCAATACACTACCTGAACGAAGGTGTATCATCGGTTCAATTGGGAATCATTTCAAAAGACGCACAGGTTTTTACACCTGCCAATGTGAGTGTTCTAAAAAATACCTAAACACATTTTGTTACAATACTCACTTCCGCTCTTAGGGTTCATTAATCATGTTGAATCTGCAAAATGTTTTACAAGATTCATATCAGGTTTTCATGAATATCGTTCGCAGAACAATATTTCAGGCTAACTTTGGTTTAATCTTTGTAAGTCTTACAAACATATTTTTGTATGTTAGAATCGCACTTTTAGTAGAACTCAACTAATTATCATGAAAACTTCCATTTTTAAAATTGCAATTGTTGTCATTTCTTTCTCTGCTATTATGGTTAGTTGCGGAGCATTCCAAAAATTGCTGAATCCCAATGTTCAGAAATTCAACGAAGACTATAACACTTACAAATCTGAACTGGAAAGTTTGGATAGTGACCTTGATAATGCGCTTAAAGACATTGATGGATTCGGTAAAACCGACCAAACAGACGGAATTGCATCTAGCCCGCTCTGTGGTGTCACAATTGATTGCACACTCATTTCTCAAGGCATTCTCATTTTCAATTTTGATGGAGTTACTCCATGTTTCTCACCATCAAGAACCCGTTCAGGTGCTGTTCAAGTGGAGTTAATTAATGGCAACAGTTGGGCTGATGCAGGCGCAGTAATGAAGCAAACGTTCATAGATTACAAAGTGACTATACTCAGTAATAACCGTTCTATAGAGGTTAACGGCATCAAAACACTTAAAAACGTGAATGGACATGATTGGTGGGGATGGATTCTGGGCAACGTGGATCATACATACGAGTCACGCGCATTTGATGTGCAGGTCGTGTTTGATAATGGACAGACTGCTGTTTGGAATCATGCAAGAACCAGTACAATTTCTTGGAATCCGGCTAATGCCGACCCAATTGTTACAAGCGCCCATCTTGCCTACAGTGTAAATGGTGATACAACCTTGAATGGTGTTCCTACAGTGGATTCATGGGGAACCAATCGCTTCGGTGATGCGTTTACAACTCGATACGAAGAACCGATAACCTCTAATACTTATTGTGGTCTGTGGCGATTCAGTACTGGTAGATTGGTGCACGAAGTTGCTGGTGACGATTTTACCCTCGATTTGGGTGTTGACCAGCAAGGAAATCATGCATCAACAGTCTGCGCTTATGGTTTTCAGGTAAGCTGGAATGTGGGCAATAATTCAAATAGCGCGGTATTCAGTTATTGATTACAGACCAATGAAACTAGCAAAGGGCGAACATCAATCAATGTTCGCCCTTTCTGTTTTAAGTGTCCCGTCCTAAACTAGGTTGACAACAAATCGACCTGTTTTAGGACGGCATGGTAATCAAATTCTCAATGATGGTGATGTCCACCTGGGCCATGAGCGTGTCCGTGCTCAAGTTCTTGTTTGGTGGCTTCTCTGATGTCAATAATTTCAACGTCAAAATGAAGCGTTTCGCCCGCCAACGGATGATTCAAGTCAAGCGTCACTTCATCACCTTCAATTTTGGCCACATCAGCAATGCTTACACCCTCATTGGTTTCAACACGTACTTGCATGCCGACTTCCAGTTTTTCATCATCATCTGCCTGAAAACCAGACAGTGGAACGATATGCACGTTTTCCTCGTTTCGATGCCCGTATCCTTTCTCAGGAGCAAGCACGACTTTAGCTTTGTCTCCAACCACTTTTCCTTCCAGCTGTTCTTCAAGTCCAGCTATAATATTCCCAATTCCCTGAATAAAAGCTAATGGTTCGTGTCCTTCTGACGAATCAAGGATATCTCCCGAATTGTCCTTCAATGTGTAATGCATCAACACTACTTTGTTCTTTGTAATAGTCATGTAAATCTGTTTATGCCGCGAAAATGGTAATTTTTCTGCGGCCTTGCCAACATTACGGCTTCAAATCAACATCCTTTACGGCTAAAAACAACTCCAATGCAAGTTCGTTTTCAGATTCAGGAACTTCGATGAGCCACTTGCAATCCAAGCCAAAGGCTTGATGTTTTATGCTAAAATTGTGCTGGCGAATAATGCGTTCTACCTCACCAATACTCGAATGTGGAAACTGAATGCTAATAACAACCGTTGGAATTCTCTCAACCACAATTACCTTTTCCAGCGCAGCTTTTGAGGCCTCTTTGTAAGCATTAACTAATCCGGAAACACCCAGCTTTATTCCTCCAAAATAGCGCACAACCGCTACTAGAACGTTCGTAACCTCCTTGCTTTTTATTTGATTAAGAATGGGAAGCCCAGCAGAACCGTTCGGCTCGCCATCGTCATTTACCCGATAATTGTTCCCGTCCGTTCCCAACTGATACGCGTAACAAACGTGTCTCGATGATGGATGCTCCATCTTCAATTGTTCCAAGAGTGGTTTTACGTCATCTACAGTCGTAATGGGAAACGAATATGCCAGAAATTTAGAACTGCGGTCTTTAAAAAGTCCTTCGGTCGGTTTGCTAATGGTGAAATATGGAAGCGACATTAGTCCCTAGATGTAATTGTTAGGCGTTTCCCTGATGAAAAATCGGGGCCGGGCTAATATCTTAGTAATCAGGTAGGATGAAGTGGGTCTGCCGAGTTCTATACCGCAAAATAGGCAATTAGAAAGCCTAAAAGAATCGAGCTGAACTTCTTGAGATTGAAAGCGTGACCCTTATCCGTTTCGAAAATAATAGTTGTTGCTATATGCAAGAAAACACCTACAACTGCGGCTTGAACAATTCCTTGAAATGAAGAAGCTTCGATAATTCTACCTTCTAGAAAATAAGCTACGATTCCGCCTAGCGGTGACATGAAAGCAAAACCAGCCATTGCCAATGCGCCTTTCAGCATAGAATATCCTGCTCCACGAAGAACGGTACCTAATATGAATGCAACGGGTACATTATGAATGATGATTCCTGCTAGCAACGAGTGATGCTCGTGTGCGTGCTCACCTCCGAACGGAAGTCCTTCAAGAAGCGAGTGTAAACCGAGTCCTACCAACAGTGCAAATGGAATCTGATTGCCATGCAAGGCATGTGCATGACCATGTTCCATTCCTTTCGACAGCACTTCTAGCATAATCTGAATCATAAAGCCCACAAGAACCCAAATACCAGCTTGATGCCCAATGGCTTCATACGATTCGGGCAAAACGTGAAAAAAGCTTAAGCCCAACATGAAAGCGCCACTGAAAGCAAGAATCAGCTTCATCATAGGCTTTTCGATATTAATCGCCCACGCCAACATGCCACTCACAAACGCTCCGAAGAACAAATAAATCAACTCCATTACCTTGAATGTTTTTTTGCCACTAAAATCAATCTATCCGAACTTTCGGCATCGAAAGGTGCCAGATTATAATTCCCGAAAGTACTCACAAGCTCCAAACCTGCCGTACTCAAATACGTTTCAAAATCAGAAAGTTCTAACGCATCAACCTGCTCTTCAAAATCCAGTTCCACATCGCCATCAATCACTTGAATTCGCTTGATGATTACACCGTTTTCAACAGCTCGCGTTATCTCAAACCGAATGTTGTCGATGGTTTTCTCTTCAAACGCCACCAAATTGGCTTTCACCTTGGTTGCATTCATGAAATCAAGCACAAACAAACCATTGGCTTTCAATGCATCTGCAACCGAAGCGATGGTTTGCTGGTCGTCTTCCTTATTATGGAAATATCCAAAACTGGTAAAGAGATTGACAACCAAGTCAAAGTATTCGTGCCAATACAATGAGCGCATATCGTGCTCAAAAAACTCTAAACCATCCTGCTCATTTAGTTTGGCCTCGGCAATGCTTTCTCCAGATAGGTCAAGTCCTATTACTTCAAAACCTTTCTTTTTAAGGTGTAACGAATGACGGCCCTTTCCGCAAGCAAGATCTAAAGCGCGGGCGCCATGCGGCAAATCGAGATGAGAAACTAATGCATCCACAAACACTTCTGCTTCTTGCAGGTTTCTATCCTTGTAAAGGGTGTGGTAATACGGAGAATTGAACCAAGTGGCGAACCAGTCTTGCACGGGCATGTGTTATAGCTTCAAATTTATTGATTTGATTTTGGTGCGTTCAAAAGCGCAAATCAATAATAGTTGAGTGGAATAGGAGTGATAATCTGCGTTTCTGAAGAACATTTTTCTTTCAGTGATTTTGTCATGGCTTCCAAACCGTTGGAATCAATGGCTTTAAATGGCTCCTCCTTACTTCTGAAAAAATTCTCCCAATGAATAAGCAGAATCCGTTTCGGTTTGCACAGTTCAACCACGGGACCAGGAAAAGATGAATACTCGGCAGAACCAGATGCGCCAATAAGAAGGTCGTCAATTCCGTGCTCATCCAACAATTCCTTCGGAAACAAACCATTAGGCGTTTTTGCCATAGACGACATGAAGAACATGCGGTAAGCCACTACCGAATCCTCCAACCAATCCACCATATATGAAAGCGTTTGGCCTTCCTGCCAATCAGAAACAATGGATGGTTCTGCCACCAAATCTTGCGCGTATCGCTTGTTCCAGAAATTAATTCCTGCCGTTTGAGGTGGGTGCATGCTCTTAAACGCCATGGTTCGCATGGTGCTGTCAACGCTGTAATGCCATGTGCCAACGAAAGCATTCGTACCCATGCCATCATTTGCTGCCACCATAGGTTGCTTCATCTCATAAAAACTGAGCAGGTGTTTTCCTGTTTTGTTGCATACAATCGGAGTAGAGTCGGGAATAATGTTCGAGAGATACGGCAAATCCATCAAGTGGTCGTAGTGCGAATGGGCGGCCACCACCAACTTCACTTTTCTAAATGCTGCAGGATTCATGTACAGCTTCACGTAGGCAGTGTCTGTTCTAATCTTCCCAAACAACACTTTTGTAGCAGAAGGATTGCCGATAAACGGATCGGTTAGAAGTACGTTCTCGCCTCGTTGCACGGTGAAACAGCCTGTGCCGTAGTATCTAATTTCCGTCTGGGTTGGCTGTGCTTGAGCGACAGCAAAACAGAAATAAAAGAGGAAAATGAGTAAAAGACGAGGGTAAAAAAACGGCACGTGGACGATTGACTTGTTAGGCGGCCAAATATCGTGTATCCCTAGCGTTTAAAAGGGATAAATTTCTGACATTATGTGGGAATTCGACTAAGCAGTTCTCTCTTCAACCCAACTCAAAGCCAACGCCAACTGCTCATCAGGAGTCAGCTCAGAATTATCAAGCACCACAGCATCTTTTGCCTGAATAAGCGGATCTTCTTTCCGTGAAGTGTCTTCGTTATCGCGCGAAATAAGGTTGTTGCGTACGTCCTCTAAAGACACGTTTTTCCCTTTTTCCTTTAACTCGTTATACCTTCTTAATGCCCGCACATCTGGCGAAGCGGTCATAAATAGCTTCAGTTCGGCATGAGGGAATACAGCAGTTCCAATATCGCGGCCATCCATTACCACACCGCCTCGTTTGCCCAATTCCTGCTGACTCGCCCGTAGTTTGGCGCGCACTTCTTTTATCACGCTTACATGGCTTACTACTTCAGAAACCTGCATGGTTCGAATGTCTTCTTCTACATTTCTGCCATTGAGGAATGTGGTGACACCGCCCGTTTTGGAGTCGAATTTCAGGTCAATGTCAATTTTATGGAGTTGCTTGATGAGCCCATCTGCATCAACAGATTCCTTGGATGCCAAACCGTTTTCGATGGCGAAAAGCGTAATAGCGCGATACATGGCACCGCTATCGACATACGCGTAATTGAGTTTGGTTGCGAGCTGCTTGGCAAGCGTACTTTTGCCACAGGAAGAATAACCATCAATGGCGATGGTGATTTTATCCATCGGTGGTAGGCTTATCTTTTTTATCCTTTTTCGTTTTCTCGCTCTTAACGCGCTTGGGCATTTTTACGTGCGTTCCCAAGTTGGTCATGATGGAGATTTGATTGGTGCCGCCAGCCAAATGGTAGGTGGCGCGGCTGTAGGAAATGGTAAATCGATTTACTTTAATTCCGATTCCCCAAGAAAGCCCAACCGTACCAGGTTTGCTAGCCACTTTGAATTCCTGACGTCTTCCGTAGTTGTAACCTGCTCGCAGAAATATCCTTCGGGCAATGGTGAGCTCGGTACTGAATATAAAGTGCCGCATGATGGCATCTCCAACGTTGACTTTTTGTTCCGTCACTTCTCCCGTAAGTGGGTCAACAGCTGGTGGCGAATTGGTAGGGTCGATGTAAGCCAGCTGCGGACGTTGCAAGTCCACAATGGTCATGGAAAGGCGGAGTGGAAGGTATTTTAGCTTGTGGCTTATGCCCAAATCCAAGCTCAACGGAAGCGCCTCGTATTGTCCGGCTACGTACGGCTTCAGTTGTGAGCCAAGATTTCTGGCAACCAAACTCACCGTCCAATTGGTTTTTGGATGATAGAACGTTGCCGCCAAATCTGCTGCAATTCCGAACGAATTGTAATCTGCCAGTTGCGAGTAAATGAGCTTGACGTTGGCGCCCGTAGAGAAATATTTTCCAAATCCACGAGCGTAGGTGGCGTGGAGCATGGTCTCATTTGCAGAGAAATTCCCTTGAATGGTTCCGTTGACATCCGCACGGGTGAAATCGCCATAATTGGCATACATCACCCCAAAACCCATCATTCCAATCTTCTCGAAACTGTGGGCGTAGCCAATGTATCCGTAGTTGATATCGCCATAATAGTTGGTGAAATCCGTGGCGAGATACATGTGCATGGATGTATCCAAAATAGCTGGATTTAAATACAGTAAATCCAAATCTCCATCTTTAATGGCAATCTGGTCACCGCCCATGGCTGCATTTCGTGCAGACGAGGTCATATCCAGAAAGCTATACGTAGAACTTCCGCCCAACTGGGCAAATGACTGAAGAGAAACCGAGAAAAGAAGAATGAGTAGTATGGCTCGCATCAAAGGCAAATAAAAACATTATTTGTGGCCGAGGGAACGCGGAGCGTGCAGACTTATTGCCAAAATCATGATAACTGGATAATTTTTGTCTGATAGCCGTCCTTTTGTGTCCATTTTGGCTCTTTATCAAAAAGTCCGAAAAGAGTAGAACCACTGCCTGTCATGGATGCATAAGCAGCCCCTTGTGCATAGAGTTGCTCTTTTATTTCCTGAATGACGGGATAGTACGGAAACACGGAAGCTTCAAAATCATTGGAGACCGAAGTCTTCCAATCAGAAACGTTTTTGTGAAGAAGTTCTTGCAAAGATGTTTTAGGAAGAGAAGGCCGTATGCCTGCATAAGCCTCTTTGGTTCCGATATGAATGTTGGGGTTGATGAGCATAAGCCAATAGCCCGCAAGGTTAATCTCGAATGGCTCAAGGATTTCGCCTCTTCCTGTCACAAAAGCGGGTTTGTTTTGGATGAAGAATGGGCAATCGCTCCCAACTTTGGAAACGATGCCTTCTAGCTTTTCGGTAGAAAGTTCAAGCTCAAACATCTCGTTAAGCATGGTTGCCACAAAGGCGGCATCGGCACTTCCGCCACCAAGTCCTGCGCCAATAGGGACAATCTTGTGCAGGTGTATTTTAACGGAGAACAGCCCAAACTCATCGTGCATCAATTGATAGACACGCTCGCAGAGGTTTGGTTTTTCATCCGAAGGAATGGCAATGCCCGATGATGTGAACGTGACCTTTCCTTTTCTTGCTTTCTCTGGTACAATCTCCAGAATATCTCGCCACGGAACGGGATAGAAAACGCTTTCGATGGCGTGGTAGCCATCAGCGCGCTTCCGAATCACATTCAACCCAAAGTTGATTTTTGCATTGGGATAAGAAATCATCGGGGCGAATGTAGCAGATCGGGTAAACTCAGGAGAATTTCCTGTTATGAGCTACTAGGTTTTTTTGAAACATGGATATCTGAAAAGACAAAGATCAAATTTGATAATCTGATCCCCCCGTAAATCTGTAGCATTTTGCAACAGCAAGTTTAAGTCGGTCAAAGAGCCTTTCTCCGAAGAATCTTCTGTTGAGTTAGTAGCAGAATTCGATGAGGTATCTCTGAAGATACTTGCCTTTTATCTTGTGCAAGATGCCCAGTAGTGTCCGCTTTGCTCCGTGGGAATCTCCTCAATAAAATGTAGGAGATTCATCCTTGTCGTTTTTAATGTTCGACACAAATGAATACCGTCTTGCCTTAATCAATTTACGGACTGGAATATTGCGGGGGAATCGGTAAACAAAATTCAAACAATGGGTAACTACAAAACCATTGACGGAAACAAGTATGATGGCGAACCTCTTGAACTAGCTGGTAAGCTTACAAACGGACCGATGCTGCAGACGAATAGTTCCGCTCTGAGATTAGAAAGTGGGCCGCCACAAAAACAAACTAAAATTGACCAGTTGTTAGACAACTGCAAGAGCCGCATTCCTTTTGGATGGTGGCTTTTATGTTATGAAAACTTATCTAGCTGATTTACAGACAACCGTCCACTCTCAAACTCTTTGACGATGCTCCGCTTGAATTCTTCGCTGAAGGCACGCCTCTTCTGTAGCAGTCTAACATTTGTTCACATCTTTGTTAACCAATTTTTGTGGTAAACCCATTTCGGAGCCAGACAAATTGAACAGATGAGGGATGACAATTTATGAGGCATCTGTCAATCTTCCTTCGTCTAAGGGTGAATCTTCCAGAGTGTATGTTCTCTCAACTAATTCTCTCTTTATTGGCATCCTCAACCACCATTTTCCGTCATACAATCACCAATTCAGTTCATTCCTTTCTAAATAGATTGCGATTGGTAGAATTGTTTGGATATTTGAAAGTTATTGATGTCACCAATGTTCCAACCCCGAATCCTGTCTTGGGTTTTTCTGTTCTTGACTGTCTGCTTTACGGCAACGGTTAGTTTTTCCCAACAAGGATGCACTAACGCTGACTTCGGTACGGGCGATTTCACTAGTTGGGTAGGTAGAACTGGTAGCTGTTGCGGCATCACTACACCCAACACTGGTATCGTCAATGGTAGGCACACTATTATGACCGGAAATGCCACCGACCCCAATGCTTGCGATGATATTTCGGTAGTTGCTCCTGGTTATGCAAACTCTGCACGACTTGGAAACAGTAATACGGGTTGCGAGGCCGAACGACTTTCATATACCTACATGGTAACTCAGCAAAGTGCTTTATTTACCTACCAATATGCCGTGGTGCTCGAAGATCCAGGACATAGTCCGGCTGATCAGCCTCGTTTTGAAAGCCGCGTACTGAACGCAGCTGGTCAGCTTATTTCGCCCCAATGCGGATTCTATCAGGTTACGGCTGCCGCGAATATTGACGGTTTCCGCTCATGTGGTGGTGTTCGTTATCGTGCTTGGACTCCTGTTGGAATTGACCTTTCTGGGTTTATCGGCCAAAACATCACCATCGAATTTACAACGGGCGACTGTGGACAATGCGGTCATTTTGGCTATGCCTACATCGTGGCAGAATGCAATCCGTTGGAAATAACGGTAGATTATTGCCCAGCCAGCAGCAACGATGCAGTGCTAACCGCCCCAATTGGCTTCGATTACCAATGGAGTACCGGGCAAACAACACGAGAAATTACCGTTTCCAATCCGACCAATGGCGTGCAATATTCCTGCACCTTAACGGCCGTAACGGGCTGTCAAGTCACGCTCAACGCTGTTATTAATGCCACAGCCGTAAATACGAACTTTAGCCAGCCTGCTGCTTGTCCGGGTGATGATATTCCGTTCACAGACCTCACCACTACCAACATTGGAAATATCATTTCGTGGGATTGGAATTTTGGAGATGGCACCGTTTCCAACCTTCAAAATCCTTCGCACATCTATCCGCAAAGCGGATTGTATAATGTAAGCCTCACCACCACCACCGATAACGGTTGCTTTGCTTCGCACACTACCACGGTGAATGTGAATCCGATTCCGATGACCAATTTTTCTGCTCCAGAAGTGTGTGATCAGAACGCCACGCAATTCATCAACACTACCCTGTTTCCTCCTACTATTGGTAGTTGGAGCTGGAATTTTGGAGATGGCACGGCCAATGATAATGTAAACTGGAGTACATGGCATACCTATGCCGCCACAGGAACCTATGATGCAACACTTACTGCCTATTCTCAGAATGGAGTCTGCACAAGTAGCACCACCTATCCGGTGGTTGTGGCTCCGCTTCCAGTGCCTGAATTTAATTTTACCAATGTGTGTTTTGGCGACCCTATCGTGTTTCAAAACACTTCTATCGGCAATGTAACCAACGTAAATTGGAATTTTGGTGATAATACACCTCCGATTTACACACTCTCGGCAAACCATTATTACATCTCTCCTGGCACGTATGATGTGCAATTGACAGTGACTAATCAGAACGGTTGTACCGATTCGTTGACTAGAACCGTCACCGTGAGCCCTTCTCCACAATCATTCTTCGACTTTGAGAATGTATGTTTTGGTGAACCTGTTGTATTGACTAATGCCAGTATTCTGCCGCCAAATGGGAATATTCAAAATTGGCTATGGGATTTCGGGGATGGGTTACCCACCAATAGCACAACATGGGCACCCCAACACCAGTATTTGAGTGATGGCGTTTATGACATCACGCTCATCACCTATTCTCCCAACCTCATGTGTTCGGATACCTTAATCGATTCCGTACGTGTATATGCCACTCCAATAGCAAGTTTCACGTTTGAAGATGTTTGTTTTGGAGAGGCTACCCCATTCATCAGCACATCTACAGGCGAAATATCAAGCTGGAAATGGGAGTTTGGAGATGGTACATCCCCAAATCTAAATCAAGCCATTAACCATACCTATGCCTCAGCCGGAACGTATACCGTAAGGTTGTCCGTCTCCACCATCTATGGTTGCGATGCGTTTATCGAACAGCAAGTAACCGTTTTTCCTTCGCCATCTCCTAGCTTCATGGTAAGCGAAGTTTGCCACCTCGATTCCAACGCTTTTTTCAGCACTTCATCCGTAGGAAATCCTTCTACCATTGCCATGTACACTTGGGATTTTGGTGATTTGAGCAGTCTCGGCTCTGGACAATCAACGTATCATGCCTATCCTAATGCTGGGGTAATCAACGTATTGCACACCGTAACAACTTCGGAGGGTTGCATTGATAGTGTTTCTCAAGCCGTTACGGTAAATCCAAATCCAATTGTTCAGTTTTCGGTGGATGTGTCGGAAGGCTGTTCTCCACTCTGCGTTCAATTGCAAGAGTTGGCAGGTATAGAAAGTGGCTACAACCAATCGTGGGTATGGGATTTTGGAGATGATGAAGGTTCGCCAGAGCAAAATCCACAGCATTGTTTTGAGAACAATCGAACAGACATTACCAAACCTTTTGATGTTACTCTTACTGTGACTTCAAACAAAGGATGTGTGACAACAATGGTGAAAAATGCTTTCGTTCGAGTGTATCCAACGCCAAGAGCAGGATTCGAATCAAACCCGTACCGCACCACCATCCTATTTCCTACCATCAAGTTCCGTGATGAGTCGCAAGGCGCCAATTATTGGGCATGGGATTTTGGAGACAATCAGGTTATAAATACTTCCGGACTTCAAAATCCAATTTACGAGTACTTGGCAACAGGAACATACACCGTTACTCAAATTGTGTATAACGATTACGAATGTTCAGACACAACTCAGGGTATTATCTCTGTAACGCCTTCTTTCACTATCTACATTCCGAGTGCATTCACACCTAATAACGATTTCATCAACGACCGATTCTACGTAAAAGGAGTTGGCATTGTAGAATTCAAGATGTGGATTTACAATCGGTGGGGCGACCAAATCCATTATTCGGAAGATATCAATGAAGGTTGGGGAGCAGATACCCGCAAGAACGAAACACTCGTTGAGAATGAAATGTTTGTGTATGTGGTGGAAGTAATTGATATCAATGGCGACTATCACCGATATTCAGAAAGAGTTCAGGTTTTAAGATAAAATTGTGAGAAAGCTTCTAGCCACCTTTCTCTTATTACTGTTCCACCAAAGTGGAAATGCACAACTGATTGTAGACCCCACGTACACAGCTCAACAACTTACTGATTTGATTGTAGGTGATGGTATAGCTGTAAGTAATATCGTACTCAATTGCCCTGGAGGTTCAAGCGCCTATTTCGATGCAAGTGCCACCAACATAAACATGACCACGGGAGTACTTCTCACCACGGGCACAGTTGCAAACGCCACGTTAGGTAATACGGATGCAGGAATAAGTACCTGCAATGGCGCACCAGGAGACCCTCAGGTTGAAGCAGTTACAAACGAAACGACCTATGATGCGTGCATTTTGGAGTTCGATATTGTTCCTACCTGTACCCAATTGAGTTTTACCTACGTTTTTGCATCAGACGAATATCCAGAATACATCAACCGCGAATTTGCCGATGCCATGGTTATCACCATTGCAGGTCCCGGATTTGTTGGTCAGCAAAACATTGCGCTGGTTCCAAATACTGCAACTGGCGTTGGCATCACTACTGTCAACGGCAATGTCAATAATGCATATTATGTAGCCAATGGAGCTGGAATTATTGAATATGATGGATTCACTGTTCCCTTAACGGCTGCCACTAACGTAACCCAATGTCAAACCTACCATGTAAAAATTGCAGTTGCAGATGCGGCAGATTGCATCTTCGATAGTGGCCTTTTTATTGCAGAAAACAGTCTCGACTGTGGTGTTAATAACGCCACTACCACCGATGCAACAGTAGGGCTATTTCAGCCCATTGAAGGTTGCAGAACGTACGACATTGAGCTTTGCAGACAGGGAGCCACGAGTGCGCCTTACGACCTGAACATTAGCTATGCTGGAACCGCTGTCAACGGTGCCGATTATACTCAGCTTCCAACACTCATCAACTTTCCCGTTGGTGTTCAATGTCAAACCATAACGGTAGAAGCCATAAATGATGGTATAGTTGAAGGGGACGAGACCATTCTTTTTATCTATCAAGCGGTTTCTGGAGTTTGCACCGTTTTCGATACCATTGAAATTCACATTATTGACGACCAAAACCTTACACCTGATTTCTATTACAACGATGTCTGCTTTGGAAGCACGGTTTTCTTCAACAATGGAACCAGTATCACGCCTCCGGCAACGGTTACCAATTTCGTTTGGAAGTACGGAGATGGCAGCCAACTAGCACAATACAACAGTTCGCATCTCTATGCAACGGAAGGCGATTATGACGTTTGGCTCATAGCCACAAGCAACGACAATTGTGTGGATTCGGCTATGCAGACCGTTCATGTTTACGGTTATCCAACTGCCGATTTCACGTTTGTGGATGCCTGTTTAGGAAACCCAGCAGACTTCGTCAATTTATCTACACCATCTAGCAATGATGTTTTTGGCGACATCGTTTGGAATTTTGGTGATGGCGGAAGTGCCAACTCGTGGGATGCCATGCACTATTACTCTATTCCCGACACATTTACAGTAAGCCTCACGGTTTACACACAAGAATTGAGTTGCTCGCATACGTTAACAGATACAATTATTGTCTATCCGCCCATTAACACCAGTTTTGTAGCGGCAAATGTTTGTTTTGGCGATACGATTCAGTTCTTCAATCAATCTAGCGGAAACGCAGTTTGGGAATGGGATTTTGATGATGGAACGCCATTCAGCTCAACATTCAACACCTCGCATTATTACGCTGCCGCTGGAGTTTACGATGTGCGTTTGGTTGGAATAAGCCCCAATGCTTGCAACGACACCACCTTAAAGCAAGTGACCGTTTATGATGCTCCACAGGCCAGTTTTACCACCGCTGATATTTGCGAAAACGAGCTAGCGCAATTCACCAACACAACCGTTTTACCTACCTATGGCGCACTTGGTTCGTGGTATTGGTCCTTCAGCGATAGTACGAATTCATCTTCTTATAGCCCATTGCATCTGTTCCCTTCAGCCGGACAGTACACCGCCACATTGGTTGTTTACAACGAAATGCTCGGTTGTTCGGATACTGCAGAATCAATTATCACCCTTTACCAAGTACCAAATGCTGAGTTTACTGTTGCCAATGTATGTGATGGAATCACAGTTGTGCCGAACAATCTGAGCTTGGGAACAGCAAGCGCATGGACATGGAATTTTGGTGATGGTCCAAATTGGGTGCAACAAGCCAATCCAAGTAATACCTACGCACAGTCCGGAACGTATACTATTTCGATGGTGGCGACTTATCAAGATCAGTGTGCCGATACCACCACTCACACGGTTACCATTTACGCACTACCTATTGCCGCTTACAATTGGAATTACGTTTGTGAGGGAATTGCAACTCCATTCTTGAATCAGAGTGTGGTGCCTTTTCCAGAGAATATTGTGAGTTGGATATGGAACTTTGGCGATGGAACACCAGCGGACACCGTTGTCAATGCAAGCCATATCTACCCAAACGGGGGCAACTACAACACGCAATTGCAAGTAACCACTGGCCACGGCTGCATCGATAACATCAGTCAATCAGTTTGGGTAAATCACAGACCCGACCCAGTCGTTACCACGTCTGACCCAGCAGGTTGTCCAGACCTTTGTGTACAGTTTTACGACCTTTCTACCATTGGTTTTGGCGACATTATATCTCGTAGATGGAATTTCGGAGACTTCCAGTTTTCTAACGATACCAATGTGGTTCATTGCTACGACAATGACGATTTCTATGACCCTTCTTATTACAATATCAGGTTAGATTTAAATAGTGACAGCGGCTGCACCGCCACCCAACTCATGGACAGCCTCGTTGTTGTTTATCCAGTTCCGTATGCCAATTTCGATTGGACGCCTGATTCTATCAGCACATTTGACCCTCACGTTCAGTTCATTGACGAAAGCAAGGGGCCAACTCTTTGGGAATGGGATTTTGGAGATACCAATGTCTATTCCTCTTCCTACTTGCAAGAACCTGATTTTAGATACTCGGAGTATGGTTATCACGACATCCAACTCATTGTAAAGAATGATTATGGATGTATAGATACCATGGTCAAAACCATCTATGTCTATGCAGATTTGCGCTTTTACGTTCCCAATGCCTTTACGCCCGACAACAATGGGATAAATGAAGTTTTTCAAGGCTATGGTTCAGATATTGGAAGTTACAACATGCGCATTTTTACGCGGTGGGGCAGCCTTGTTTTTGAAAGTAACGAGATTGGCTTTGCGTGGGATGGCACCATTAACGGACGGGCTGCCGATGCTGGTATGTATATCTACGAATTCAATATCCGCGACCTAACGGATGAGATTCGCGAATACACGGGATATTTTAGCCTCATCAGATAATTCTTTGAGAAAGGGGCGAGAGTGAGGGATAAATCCGTCCATTCGGAAATCTAAAATCGTTAATCGTAATTCGTTCCTCTCCCAAAACACTTATTACCCACACCCTTACAGTTGTTGATTGCCACCCAATGGGACCGGAATAACGGGCTACACTTGCTCTTGTTAATCCACAAAATCAACACATTATGAAAAAACATGTACCCTTTTTACTCAGCCTTTTAGGCATTATGGGCCTCTTGGCCTGGACAGCAACCGTAAGAGCGCAGTGCACTCAAAGCGGTTTGGTGCTGGATGTTCCTGTCAATAATGGTATGACCGATCAATCGGCCTATTCTAATACGGTTACCGTTATTGGCAACCCATTGTATGCTGCTGGCCATGAAGCTACTGCACTTGGTGCTGTGCAATTTAGTGCTGGAAAATATGCTACCGTTCCAGCATCGTCAGCGTTTGAAGCACTGAGCGATGGTTTCACTCTTTCTGCGTGGGTCAATCCAACGTCTTTGACCTCGTTCAATTCCATTATCACCAAACTAAATAACAGCCACCGTGATATAGACATGCGGATTCATTCTGATAGAAGAGTTCAAGTTCATTTCACCAACTCCAATAATGGCATCACTGCTGTTACCACGGATTTGCCTGTTGTTCAACTTCAGGTTTGGCAACACTTGGCTGCTACGTGGGACGGTGCAACCATGCGCATATACGTGAATGGTGTACTTGAAAAAGAACTTGCTTTGACCGAAGGACCCGATTTTCAGGCAAGTGGTGAGATTGCAATTGGAGCACTTGCAGGTTCCGAAACGCTTAATGGTTATTTGGACGATATCCAGATTCGGTCTTATCCCTTGACGGTCGATGAAATAGCATGTTTGGTGGCTGGGTCTACACCAGCAAATCAGGGAGTTGTATTGCAATTACCGTTGAATGGTAGCGGAGCAGACGTAAGTGTCAACGCAAACAACAGCACACTGACAGCAGTAGCCGATGTTGCCGACCGTTGGGGGCAGCCAGTGTCAGCGGGAAGTTTCAACGGAACAAGCAGTAGGGTTGTGGTGCCAAATATTGCGGCATATAACACGCTTGGTCAGGCATTCACCATCTCGGCATGGATACAAGTAACCAACGGTGCAGGCGAGCACACCATCATCGGTAAAACTGGGTCTGGTCGCGATATTGTGTTGCGAGTTCAGGATAGTAAGTTGACTGCCCACTACTACATCGGTAGTTATGTTTGGTGCATCGCACCAACAGCAACACTAACTGGAACAGATTGGCATCATGTGGCCTGTATTTGGGATGGTACGCGGTTGTCCATCTATCATAACGGAGAAATGTTGCAGAGTACAACTCCGGTTACAGGTCCGACCTTTACAACCAATCAGTGGTCTATTGGGTCGTTGGGTGCTGTTGGACAAGAGTACTTTCAAGGGAATATTGATGATGTAATTGTCTGGGACAGGGCACTCACTCTTTGCGAGCTCAGAGAAGGCATAGTGCCATTTGTAGACTTGCTTTCAAATACACCTTTAACTCTTTGTACAGGACAAACGGTGCAACTAACCGCTCCATCTGGGTATTGCGCCTATGAATGGGTCGGCCTCAATAGCACAGCCGAAACGTTTGATGTGAACGCAAATGATTTTACCGTTGGAGACCATCAAATTGTATTGCGAGCGTTTGACGATAACGACATCATCTATACCGATACAGTTGAACTGAATGTCTCACTCTGCACAGGAATAGACCAAACCAACCAAACCAACCAATCCAACGTTATGAAACTATTCCCAAACCCAGCCACGAACGTGGTCAGTGTAAGTTGCGCAGACCTGGCTCAAATTCAAATGCTTGATGTTTCAGGAAGACTTCTGAATACCACGCAGATGACAGGTGGAAATCAGACTGACATCGATGTTTCAAAATTGCCGTCAGGAATCTACTTCATAGAAGGAATCCGAGCTGACGGTACTAAACAGGTAGAACGCTTGATGAAGCACTAAGCTTTATCATATGTAGGTGGATGGGGTCCTTTGGCGCAAGCTGAAGGGCCCTTTTTTTTAGCGACCAGTGAATAGTGAAAAGGAGTAAGTCAGTTACTGATTGGCAAACAATTCCTCCAGCACATCCACTTCAATGGTGATGACAAGCTCTAGAATCTTACGCTGTTCGCTGCTTGAAAGCGATTCAAACAAGCGGTTTCCTTCTTTTAAGAGGTCAAGTCCGATGGAAAGTCCCGCCACTTCGGTTGCAGAATAGGAGCGAGGCGATTTCTTCATCTTGGCAATAAGTTCAGATAGAATCTGAATAATCTCACGCACCAATTTGCGGTCATACAGCAATTCAAGAAGGGCACGCACATTGGCTACAAACTCATCAATATCGCGTTTGCGGAGGGCAACGATAAATGAATTGACATCCTCAGGAGAATAGGGCGGAAGCTTGCTACTGCTTTTGGCCTTGCGCACCAATTTGCTCTCAAAATCGGTTGCAATACGGAACGATTTAAAGGCTTTAATTCCAGCACCCATCAACTTAGGAATGCTCGACCCAAAACGGAATAGAATAGAAGCCGAATCAAACACAATTCGCAGCATCTTATCGGGATGTGAGAGGTAATCGTCCAAGCTTTTGAATGCTTCTTCTAGCAGCTCCCGATTTTCTGGGTCGGGATAAACTTGGTGCAGAAAGAAATCGCGGTAGAGAATCATCCGCTGTTCATCAAACGCATCGGGTAGTTCGTACTTGGCTTTGAGCGAATCGAACTGATACCGTTCGTTTATCAACTTACGGAATCCGATAATAACGCCATCAAGAATTTCTTTGTCTGACTGATTCATGCTTACCATAGGCCGAATAAGTAACTCACTTTCAAGCCTGCATTCCACAAATAGGCAGTAACAGGCGTGTTGGTCGTTTTGAGTACGCCATAACTAAAGGTGGGCTCAGCCCGAAGCGTCATGAGGTCGTTGATGCGGTAGGCAACTCCAGCGCTAACTGTTGGCGATAGATTTACCTTTTCGTAGTCGTACGGCTCTTTTGTAACGTTCTTCGAAATATCTCCATCACGTTCTTTAATCAATAGTACTTGCTCGCTGGCCATGTACACATTCACAACAAGTCCGAGGCTACCAATAAACCTCACCTTTCGTTTTCCTACGGTAATGTTTGCTCTAACGGGAATATCGAGGTAATGGAACTTGTCTATCGATTTCCATGCAGCCGGAATGTTGGGGTCGTTTGGTTGAATAGGATAGAATGCATCGTCCCAGACGTTCTGAAACCCTTTCATGGAGTAATGAATACCAGTTTGAATACTAAACATCTCTGTGAAGTTAAATACTGCATCCAGCCCTGTAGTATAGCCGAACACAGGTACTTCGTTCTCGTTTCGGATGTCCTTTATGAATTGAACATTGTCTTCTGCCGTGAGGGTTCTGTAATTCATATCTGGCGAGAAGCTAACGCCAAGTTGTATTTTTTTGAATGTTGGCTGTGAATCCGATTGTGCGTACGCATTCAATGAAGCAAGTGTTAAGGCAATAATTCCAATTCGTTTCATAGTTCGATTTTCACAACTTGCAAAAGCAACAATAGGCAAATATAGTTTAAGCTGTTATAGCTTTCAGTCTTTCACTCTCAGGCCAAATACGTTTGCAGTTCTCAATGGCTGAGTCAATGGCATCTTCGTGCGAACCAATATCGCGGGAGTAATCTCCACCAAAATAGATGTTGTGTGTTCCTTGAACCTTTTCTAGTTCCTTCTGAGCACGAAAGAAATCAGGCGTTTCGCACGGCAACCACCATTCCGAAACGTGGTGCACATTCTTCGGGTCGTCTCCTTCGTTGATGTAACTGTCAAACACATTCGTATCCGTATTCCAGCCATCCCAAATGGTTACATCGGCATGTTTGCCTTTGTTCAGCACATTCACCACGCTCCAATCCTGTCGGTTGGGCGGCATGAGGCTGGTATCGCTGTGCGTGCAGATGGTGGCTAAATAGTACTCAAATCGCGAAAGCGCTTTCTTCACCTCATCTATATGCTGTGTGTCTTTCAGGATGGTTTGTGCATCCTTTGCGCCAGCGGTAATGATGAGTTTATCAAACTCAAATTCTCTGCCTGATGTGGTTTTCACTTTCACCTTTCCTGTGGCAGTATCGGGCTGAACAGATTCGACCCCATCTTTAATGACAATTTCCGTGTTTTGAAGCGTATCGGCCATCATTTTGATGTAATTCTTTACGCCACCACGCATCACTTTCCAATCGTAGTATTTCAAACCACTCGGTTTGTGATAAACGATGTATTTCATCAATGGATAAACCGAAAAATCTTCGGTTTGATTGTGCGGACTACCCCAAACGCCCGAAAGTACTGGCAGCAGGAATTCCGACCGTTGCTTCTTACTCAGCTTCAAATCATCCATAAACTTGCGAAGCGTTACGTCTGTTTCGTGATTCTCCACAATTTTCTGAGCGGCATTCACCGCTTTGTTCATAATCAGCAATTCGGGCAGCACATGTGGCTTTGCAAACATTTGCACAATGCGTCTGAACGTAACAGGTGGCATGGCGTTCACCTTTCCTGTCAACCGATTGTAATAGGTCATAGAAAGCGGCACCCAATCAAAGGGAATATTCACCAATTCTAAAAGCTTGTTGAAATGCGGATAGATGGAAGGGGAGAACCAATTGGCGCCATCGTCTACGTGGTGCACAATGCCATTGAGTTCTACGTCAACCGTATGTGTGTTTCCTCCAAGGTAATCCTTTTTCTCGATGATGGTGAGTTCGTGGCCTTGATCCAAGAGCCAGGCTGTACACATACCAGCCCCACCAGAGCCAATGATTCCAATTTTCAAGTCTTGTACTTTAAATGATGAAGGACAAAGCTATGCGAAACAATTTCACAGAATCTTTCCTGATGCCTAAGAGGTTAGTTGCCTAATGGTTTTAACGGCTGCTAACCAAGATAAATGTTGGTTACCGAACTTCTTTGTGACGGAAGCAATCTAGGGTGTGATCGTTTACCATTCCTGTTGCTTGCATGTGGGCGTAGATTACGGTTGGCCCAACGAATTTGAAACCGCGTTTCTTCAGGTCTTTACTAATTCTTTCAGCTAATTCTGTTTTGGCTGGAACATCGTTCAACGTGGCCAATTCGTTCTGAATAGGTTTTCCACCCACAAAACCCCAGATGTAATCTTTGAACGAGCCGAATTCCTTTTGAACCTGAATAAATGCTTGAGCATTAGAAACTGCAGCACGAATCTTCGCTCCGTTTCGGATAATGCCAGCATTATCCATCAAGGAAGAAACCTTTGCGTCATCAAAAGCTGCCACCTTCATTACGTCAAAATGGTCAAACGCTTTTCTGAAGTTTTCTCTTTTACGTAGAACTGTTATCCAACTCAATCCCGCCTGAAACGTTTCGAGTATGAGAAACTCAAACAATTTCGCATCATCGTAAACAGCAACGCCCCACTCTTCATCGTGATATTGGATGTAGAGTAGGTCGTCAGAAACCCAACCGCAACGTTTTTTGTTCATTCCGAAGGGTTTGCAGAAAATAGAGCGGAAGCGTTACTTCTTTTTCTTTACAGCCTTGGCATCGTTTATAAACTTGCCATTGACACATTCGCCCAGAATGACAACATCCTTGGACTTTTCATAGTCTTTCACTGCTACATTCATCTCGTCTTCAGTATCTCTTCGGATCTTGATTCCTGATGTAGCACCTGTATTTCGCACTTCAATATAATAGCCGTCTTTTAGTTTTTTCGGCCTAGTAGGAGGTCTTCCCATGTCTTATTTTACTCTTTTCACGCGCTTTTTTGTGATATTCGTGTTGGGCGCTATTTATTACTCTTCGGGAGGAAATATAGGTATTTGAACCATACCTGTGCTATCAAAATGTCAATTTGTGTTAAATCACGATTGCTCAATACTAAATTAGGTACAAGACCTCGTCCGTTTTGATAGCGGAGCGAAGTTGACGTTCAATTTTCTTGAAGAAATAGAACCTAAGCGCCAAGGAAACTTCCTCCGCAAACTCTCAGTACTTGTCCATTGATAGATTCAGCCCCAGGATGCGCCAAGAAAGCCATTGCTTCGGCAATGTCTTCTGGTTTTCCTGCTTGAGCCAAACTAGTTAATCGCTCTGCAAAAATGCGTGTCATCAACGGCATGGTCTTCACCATATCTGTTTCAATATAGCCAGGAGCAATGGCATTGATGGTGATTCCTTTGGATTTTAATTCCTTCGATTTTGAAGCAGAATAGCCAATCAAAGCCGCTTTTGTTGCCGTATAGTTGGTTTGCCCAAAATTGCCAGCAATACCAGAGATGGATGAGGTACTGATGATGCGTCCGCCTTCCGGAATTAATCCCATGGCCAATGCATCTTCCGTAAGGTTGATAACAGCCGTAAGGTTGATGGCTATGAGACTATCCCAATAATGCTCGGGCATATTCTTGAGTGTTTTATCGCGTGTAATGCCTGCATTGTTGATGAGCACATCAATGCGTCCGTGTTTCTCTTTGATAGTTTCGAGCAATTGCTTGCGAGCATCTGCTTTGGTAAGGTCTGCTCCGAGAAATGAAACCTTGCCTTCACTGAGCGAAGCAGAAGTGTCTGAAAGCAATGTTTTTGCTCGCTCTTCCATTTGCGGCATATCTGCAATGATGACAGTTGCACCTTCAGCAGCCAATCGCTTCACGGTTGCAGAACCTATTCCACCAGCACCACCTGTTACCACACAGATTTTTTCAGAGAATTCTCTACCAGAACTGCTTGCTTCATTTGCCGAAACAGCCTGCCCAGTAATGAAAGCCGAACGACCAGATGTAAAGAACTCCTCAACCGTCTTGTAATTCTTCACATCCACATTTGGCGGAAGTTTGATCAAGTTGACCGTAGTTCCTTTTCCGCCCAATTCTTTGGCCAACGATCGGCTGATTCCTTCCAACGAACGCTGGTAGGTTGAATGATGGACATCTTCTAACAGCTCAGGTTGAATGGAATAGATAAGCACTTTTCCATTCGCCATAATTTGCTTTACGCCTTCTTGCAGTTCATTGAAAATAGCTTTAAGAGCGGCTGCATTACTTACGTTTCTTCCATCAACGATCAGGGCATTATCAACCGTGGTGGTTCCGTTTTTCCACGGTCCGTAGGTTTTGATTAATGGAGTAGGAGGCGGAAATCCGAAGAGGGATAGAATTTTTTCTTTCATTCGGCAATGATAGGAAAACGCGCGGCTTTGTGACCTTACTCACCGACAACATTACCACTAGACTAAATTATTTCAGCCAAAAAGGCACTCGAAACGCAATTAAACTGTCAGAATTTCCGCTAAATTACTGATTTTCAGTTATGGACGTGCTTTTGATAGCTTTGAAGAAGAATTTAAACTAGACTGAAATGAACTTAAATAATTTCACTATAAAGTCGCAGGATGCAGTGCAATCTGCCACGCAGGAAGCGATGAACAATGGCCAACAGGCCATCGAAACGGGACATATTCTACGCGGAGTGTTGAACGTTGATGAGAACGTAACGCCATTTCTTTTGAAGAAATTGGGTGTGAACTTGCAGGCGTTTGAAGCTGCGGTTGACAGCCAAGTAAAGAGCTACCCGAAGATTTCGGGTGGACAGCCGTATCTGAGCGGGCCAGCATCGCAGGTATTGAACAAGGCCACCAACTTTCTCAAGGAATTCGGGGATGAATATGTTTCCATCGAACACCTGCTTTTGGCACTACTGCATGGTGGCGACACCATCGCGCAGCTGATGAAGGACAGCGGTGTTTCTGATAAAGGATTGAAGGCTGCCATTACCGAACTCCGAAAAGGGGGGAAGGTGAATAGCCAAACGGCAGAAGACACCTATAACGCATTGGGTAAATACGCACTTCACCTAAACCAATTGGCGAAAGATGGAAAGCTTGACCCCGTAATTGGTCGAGATGAGGAGATAAGACGGGTACTTCAGATTCTATCTAGAAGAACGAAGAACAACCCCATTCTTATTGGCGAGCCAGGTGTGGGTAAAACCGCTATTGCCGAAGGATTGGCGCACAGGATCATTAATGGAGATGTTCCTGAAAACCTAAAAACCAAGCAGCTCTATTCGTTAGATATGGGCGCGCTGATAGCAGGAGCCAAGTACAAAGGTGAGTTTGAAGAACGCTTGAAATCAGTTGTGAAAGAGGTGATTTCTGCCAATGGCGAGATTGTTCTATTCATTGATGAGATACATACACTTGTAGGTGCAGGTGGAGGAGAAGGTGCCATGGATGCGGCCAATATCCTCAAGCCAGCATTGGCCAGGGGCGAACTAAAAGCGATTGGTGCAACCACGCTTAACGAGTACCAAAAGTACTTTGAGAAAGACAAGGCGCTCGAAAGACGTTTTCAGAAAGTGATGGTGGATGAGCCGAATTCGGAAGATGCCGTTTCCATTCTTCGAGGATTGAAAGAGAAGTACGAAACGCACCATAAGGTTCGTATTAAGGATGAGGCAATCATCTCAGCTGTAGAACTTTCGCAACGTTATATCAATGATAGGTTCTTGCCAGATAAGGCCATTGACTTGATTGACGAAGCAGCTTCAAAACTGCGCATCGAAATCAATTCTTCTCCGCAGGAATTGGATGAAATCGAAAGAAAAATTCGTCAGTTAGAGATTGAGCGCGAAGCCATCAAACGTGAAAAAGACAAAGCGAAGTTGGATAAACTGGCTTCGCAATTAGCAGAACTAGGCGAAGAACGTGATCAGCTTCGTGCTAAATGGCAAAACGAAAAAGATATTGTTGAAGGTATTCAGCAAGCAAAAGAAGACATCGAGAACTTCAAATTACAAGCCGAACAAGCCGAACGTGCAGGAGATTTCGGTAAAGTGGCCGAGTTGCGCTATGGCCGCATACAAGAGGCGGAAGCCAAGTTGGAATCGGGTAAAAAGCAATTAAACGAACTACAAGCCAACTCTCCGTTGATTAAAGAGGAAGTGGATTCGGAAGACATTGCTAGTGTGGTTTCACGTTGGACGGGAATTCCCATCAATAAAATGCTGGAAAGTGACCGTGAGAAACTGCTTCGCATTGAAGAAGAACTGCACAAACGTGTGGTTGGACAGGAAGAAGCTATTTCAGCTATTTCGGATGCTGTACGTAGGAGTAGAGCTGGATTG
>JAIOYO010000030.1 GCA_021741075.1 Flavobacteriales bacterium
CCAAAAGCAGAAGAGAAATCAGAAGATAACGCATAATTCAGTTTTAAAAGCAAACAACCATGGCACATAAGAAAGGAGCCGGTAGTTCCAAAAACGGAAGAGAATCAGAAAGCAAACGACTTGGAGTGAAAATCTTCGGAGGTCAGGCTGCTGTTGCTGGTAACATCATCATTCGTCAGCGAGGAACACAACACCACCCAGGAGAGAACGTAGGTATTGGAAAAGACCATACGCTTTTTGCATTGACCGATGGAGTTGTTGAATTCAGAAAGAGAAAAGACAATCGTTCGTTTGTATCGGTAGTTCCTGTGAGCTAATCGAACCGACAAGATTTTTGTAAGGAAAGTCCCTTGTGCTTCGGTTCAAGGGATTTTTTGTTTGGTAGAACTGATGAAGAACATTTTTATAGCCACAGAAACACAGATTTACACAGAAAGAACACAGATTATTTGTTCTTGTTTTCTGTGAAAATCTCTGTGCCTTCTGTGTTACTGTGGCTATGACATTTACTATGGTATTGAGATATTTGACAACGCATGTTACAGACCACATATATAAAGGACAATAGGGAAGAGGTGATTAACCGTCTTGCCGTAAGAGGAATTGATGCTGCCGCAAAAATTGATGAGGTTATCGTCTTGGATGACAAGCGGAAGGCCACCCAAACTGAGTTGGACGCAACTTTGGCTGATGCCAATCAGTTGGCGAAGGAAATTGGTGGGCTGTTCAAGCAGGGAAAGGCAGAAGAAGCCAATGCCGCCAAAGCCAAATCGGCTGAACTTAAGGAGCAATCTACGGCCTTGCAGGAAACCTTGAATACGGTTCAGGAGAAACTGAATCAGCTGCTGTATCAGTTGCCGAACCTTCCTCATAAAAGTGTTCCGAAAGGAAAAGCAGATACAGATAACGAAGTGGTTTCTACCCATGGTGCAAAGCCGAGTTTTTCATTTCAACCCGTTCCGCATTGGGACTTGGTGAAGAAATATGACCTCGTTGATTTTGAGCTGGGTGTGAAGATTACAGGCGCTGGGTTTCCTGTGTATGTGGGGAAAGGAGCACGGTTGCAACGTGCGCTCATCAATTACTTTTTGGATGAGGCCAGAGATGCTGGTTACAAGGAATACATTCCGCCATTTGTGGTGAATGCTGCTTCTGGATTTGGTACGGGACAATTGCCCGATAAGGAAGGGCAGATGTATCACGCTACCGAAGATGATTTGTATCTGATTCCAACGGCAGAGGTGCCGTTGACAAACATATTCCGTGATGTGATTTTGAAGGAAGAGGAGCTTCCGAAAAAACTCACGGCTTATTCTCCATGCTTTAGAAGGGAAGCAGGTTCTTACGGGAAGGATGTCAAAGGATTGAATCGCCTTCACCAGTTTGATAAAGTGGAAGTGGTGCAGGTGGTAGAACCGGAAACAAGCTATGAAGTGCTTGACACAATGGTAGCTCACGTTACCGGCCTTTTAGATAAACTCGGCTTGCACTATCGCGTGCTTCGCTTGTGCGGAGGCGACCTTGGCTTTACCTCTGCATTGACCTTCGATATGGAAGTTTGGTCAGGCGGACAAGATAGATGGCTGGAGGTGAGTTCTGTTTCCAACTTTGAGACCTTTCAGGCAAATAGATTGAAATTGCGTTACCGCAAGGGGCAAGACAAGCCGCAATTGGCGCACACGCTCAACGGAAGTGCGTTGGCTCTACCTCGCATCATGGCGGCACTTATTGAGAACAACCAGACGGAGAATGGAATTGAGATTCCAGCGGTGTTGCACAAATACACGGGTTTCAAAAGCATTGGTTTGGATGCGTAATTCTATTCTTTCTATGGCTTTTCTGTCAGCGATTTTGATCGCGGCAATGGGTTGTAGAACGGATTTTACCCCAGAACTGAACGCTGCCGAAAGCTTGCTTGGTGTATTGAATAACGTGGAACAATCTTCGGATGAAGTGGATGTTCGATTGGTTAAGCAATACGTGAAAGATGTAGCTGAGAAGTGCCAAAAGATTCAGAATGAATTGACGGACACGCTTGAATTGGAACAAGCACAGCTGTTGGTGAATTTCTGTGCGTTGCAAGAACATCTTCAAAGTTGTTTGACTAGAAAAGAACTTATTGATGCAGAGGTGATTCGAACACGGAATCAAATCTTTAACCTTAAAACAGACTTGAAGGAAAGACGAGCAGATAAGGACAGTTCAAACGTTTATATTGAGCAGGAATTTCTTTTTGTGGAAAGTTTGAGTGAAGGAACAGAACAGGTGGCGGTGGAGCTGAACAGTTGTTTTGAGACCTACGCTGAACTAAAAGACGAAATCGACCGTTTACTCATAGCCTTGCCGAATAAGGGTCAAGAATGAAATTCAGATTCTTCATATTCTTACTTATTGTACTCAGTTCAAGCCTTGGTTGGGCGCAAACGGACACGGACGAGCAATTGGCTGCGCAGTTTTTCAAAAATGGTGAGTATGAGAAGGCGGAGGTCTATTATCAGCGGCTTTACAAGAAGTATAACGATGAGTTTTTCTTCCAGTATTACGTGGATTGTCTGCTGAAGCTGGAGAATTTTTCAGAAGCGGAGAAAACGGTTGAGAAGCGTATCAAGAAGGAAGGTAACCCCGTGCTTCATGTGTATTTGGGTTACGTGCATAAAGCGGCTGGCGATGGTAAAAAGGCTGAGCAGGACTATACGAAGGCTATTGCTGAGTTGCCGCCTTTTCAGCTTCAGATTGATGCACTGGCAGATGCTTTTGCCGATAAGGGCGAGTTGGAGCAGGTGGTTCGCACCTATGAAAAGGGGCGCAAGTTGCTGAATGGCGTTTATAATTATCGGTTTGAGCTGGCGGCTGTGTACAATAAGTTGGGCAAGTTTGATTTGGCGGTGGAGGAATATCTGAATGCATTGGAGGAAGACGAAAGTCAGATTACGAAAGTGCGAACCGATTTGCTGGATCTTTTTATTGCCGATGAGACCAATGCCAAGCAGGAATATTTTGAGGAAGCGGTTATTGGCCGCGTTCAGAAGCAGCCGCAAAAGGACATTTATCCTGAGCTGCTGATTTGGCATTTTGAGCAGCAGAAGAAGTTCAGTCAGGCATTTGCGCAGGCCAAGGCTTTGGACAGAAGGAACAAGGAAGATGGCGCGCGCATTGTGCAATTTGCGCATATCTGTAGGGCCAACCAATCGTTCGATTTGGCCATTGAAGCCTACGATTACGTCATCAAAAAGGGGCGAGACAGCTACTATTACATGAGCTCTAAAAAGGATTTGGTGAACACACTTTACGAAAAGGCCGTGGCTGGCGGTTCCTACACCGATCAGCAATTGCTCGACCTCGAAAAGACCTTTCTAGCCACATTAGATGAGTTTGGCCGCAACGGAAATGTGGCGCAAATGATGATGAACCTCTCGGAGCTTTACACCTTCTACATCCACAATTCCGAAAAGGGAATCAATCTTCTCTATGAGGTGCTGGATTTGCCAGGTATCAATCAGAGAGACCTCGCCATGGCTAAAATACAGTTAGCCGATGCCTTGCTTTTCACAGGCGAGGTTTGGGAAACAACCTTGCTTTATTCGCAGGCCGAAAAGATGTTCAAGACAGACGACATTGGCCGCATTGCCAAACTCAAAAACGCCAAATTGTCGTACTACACGGGGCAGTTCGATTGGGCGCAGGCGCAGCTCAATATCCTGAAGGCCGCCACAAGCGATTTCATTGCCAACGATGCGCTCTACCTCGCCATGCTCATTGGCGACAACTCCATCATGGACACCACCTATGCCGCGCTCAGCACCTTTGCGCGGGCCGATCTTCTGCTCTATCAGAACAAGCTCGATAGCGCCAAAATTGCCCTCGATAGCATCGAAGAGTTTTACCCCGGACACAGCTTGCAAGACGACATTCTCTACAAACGCGCACAGATTGCCGAGCAGGAAGGCAACTACGAATTTGCTCAAGAAAACTACCACCGCGTGTGGAAAGAATACCCGACCGACCTGCTTGCCGATGATGCCGTTTACCGAATGGCGCAGCTTTATGAGAACCAGCTCAAAAGCAACGCCAAGGCCATGGAATACTATCAGGAACTCCTTCTCAATTATCCAGGAAGCCTTTTTACCGTGGAGGCGCGGAAACGTTACCGCAGCCTGCGTGGCGATCTCTTGAATTGATTTGAGGGTTTTGGACTAAGTGCGAAGTCCATCGATTGACAAACACATGTGTAGAACTCCACTTTTTCAACTTGGATCACGCGCCCTTCGATCCTACCTTTGAACACATGGAACTCCGAGTAGTAGAGCTTTTTGCGGGTGTTGGCGGATTTAGGATCGGGCTAGAAGGATACCCGAAAGCAGAGGATTCAAACTACAAGGTTGTATGGAGCAATCAATGGGAACCAAGTACGAGGAAACAACACGCCAGTCTGGTCTATGAGAACCGCTGGCCCAAGGCCAATCATTGCAATCGGAACATCGAGGAGGTGATTGAGAACGATTTTGACCAGATTCCAGATCACGACCTTTTGGTCGGTGGATTTCCTTGTCAGGATTATTCGGTTGCCACAAGTCTGAAGAATTCCAAAGGCCTACGCGGAAAGAAAGGCGTGTTGTGGTGGAGTATTGAAGCAATTCTTAGACAGAAGGAAGATAAGGCTCCGAAGTATCTGATGCTGGAGAATGTGGATCGCCTGCTCAAATCTCCTGCAACCCAACGCGGACGAGATTTTGCCATCATGCTTTCATCACTCAATACCTTAGGCTATGCGGTTGAGTGGCGGGTGATTAACGCTGCCGATTACGGAATGCCGCAGCGCAGAAGACGGGTCTTTATTCTGGGCTATCACAAATCGACTGAACTGTACAAACGTCTAAAGGCAGCTTCAAAAGTTGATTGGTTGAAAAGCGAAGGAGTGATTACCAAAGAATTCCCTGTCAAAGACGACTTTTCCAATACTTCAAGCGGAATTATCAATGCGGATGTTCAGGAAGTTTCTGACGGGTTCAATAAGAATGGGACACTATCACCATTTCAGAATTCTGGTGTAATGATAGATGGCAGTTATTGGACCGTTAAAACCAATAGTAAATATGATGGTAAGCGAACTGTTTTGGAGGATATTCTTGAAAAAACGGAAGACGTACCAAAAGAGTTTTTTATTAGCCCTGAGGAGCTCGGTAAAGAAAAGGGTTGGGAGTATTTGAAAGGTTCAAAAAGAATTGAAAGGACCAACTCGCAAGGTCATACCTATATTTACTCAGAGGGAGGAATGGTATTTCCTGATGCGCTGGACGCTCCATCAAGGACAATCATTACTGGTGAAGGTGGAAAAGCACCTTCTCGTTTTAAGCATGTCATTTTTAAGGATGACCGATATAGACGGTTGATTCCAATTGAACTGGAGCGATTGAATATGTTTCCCGATAATCACACAAAACTTGATGGAATCACAGACCAAAAACGTGCTTTTTTTATGGGGAATGCTTTGGTTGTGGGTATCGTGAAAAAGCTGGGAATTGGCTTAGCGGAAGCCATTGACAGGAAAGAATCTGAAATGGCTCTTACAGCCTCAACCAACTGAACATGATCATCTACAACGTAACCGTAAACATCAACGAAGAAGTGCATGACGAATGGGTGGCGTGGATGCGTGATGTACACATCCCGGATGTGATGGCAACGGGCTATTTCTTGGAGAATCGCTTTGCGAAAGTGTTACTAACGAAGGACGAAGGTGGCGTAACCTATTCCATTCAATATCTCTGCAAGAACATGTCCGACCTTCAGAAATATCAGGGTTCGCACGCACCGCGCTTGCAGGCAGATGTGAAGGCGAAATTTGACGGGAAGTTTGTGGCATTCCGAACCGTTTTGGAGATAGTAGCCCCCTAATCCCCCAAAGGGGGACTTGGCTTCGCAGATTCTTAGCGTTCTTTGCGTGAACTCCGCGTCTTTGCGGTTTGAGGATTCGCATATTCGTACCCAATTCGTAACAGCCTTTATGGTCAAACCAAAGAAACATCTCGGTCAGCATTTTCTCAAAGACCTGAAAATTGCATCTGATATTGCCGATGCACTTACAGGTCATGGCGATTACAAGCACGTGTTGGAAGTGGGCCCCGGAACGGGTGTTCTCACCCAATATTTGTTACCTAAAGAATATGTGCTTCATGCCATTGAGATGGACCGAGAATCCATCGCCTATCTCCATCAGAACTTCATTCAACTCACCGACAACCTGATTGAAGGTGATTTCCTGAAGCTGAATTTCAACGACATTACCGATGGCCCGCTGTGCGTCATCGGCAATTTCCCTTACAATATTTCTTCACAGATATTTTTCAAAGTGCTGGACAATCTAGATCAGGTTCCTGAAGTAATCGGCATGTTGCAAAAGGAAGTGGCCGACAGAATTGCAGCTCCGCCAGGTTCAAAGACCTATGGCATTTTGAGCGTGTTGGTGCAGGCTTTTTATGATGTAGAATATCTATTTACCGTTCCTCCAGAGGTTTTTAATCCGCCTCCGAAGGTGAATTCCGCAGTAATCCGCTGTAAACGAAATGCGGTTGCGGCATTAGATTGTGATGAAAGTAAATTCAAGCTTGTGGTGAAAACTGCCTTCAATCAGAGGCGCAAAACCTTGAGGAATGCCCTCAAATCCCTTACTTTCGCCACCGCTCCAAACGAGCATCTTCTTATGCTTAGGGCCGAACGGCTTTCGGTTGCGGATTATGTTCAGATCACGAAGTGCCTAGCCGACTGATCATTGAGTTAAGTTGAACGAAACCTACGCCCTTGAACAATGCAGTTCGAACTAACGAACGACTTCCTCGAGTTATTAAAAGAGGACATTGAAAGGCTTGATAGCGACACTGTTGCTGCCAAGGTAGGGAAGTTACACCCCGTTGATATTGCCGAAATTCTTGATGAGGTTAACCTCGAAGAGGCACAATTCATTTTCAATTTGCTTGATGATGAGCTGGGGTCTGAGGTACTTGTTGAGTTGGATGAAGATGTTAGAGAACGTTTTCTCGCCTCGCTTTCTAACGAAGAAATTGCCGAATACGTTGATCAACTTGACACAGATGATGCGGCCGACCTTATTGGAGAACTTCCAGAAGACAGACAAGGTGGCGTTTTGGCCGAGGTGGATGATGACGAGCAGGCCAGCGACATTGCCCAACTTCTTACCTATGACGAGGACACGGCAGGTGGTGTTATGGCCAAAGAGCTCATCAAGGTAAACGTAAATTGGCCAATTGTTAACTGCGTGCGCGAAATGCGAAAGCAGGCCGAAGATGTAGATCAAGTGTTTACCGTTTATGTGGTGGACGATCATGATGTTTTGCTGGGAATTGTATCTCTTAAAAAGATGCTTTTGAGTTCGCCAAAAGCACTTATCAAAGACATTTATAAAGAAGGAATTCGTTCCGTAAATGCCAACACAAAGGCCGAAGAAGTGGCCAACCTGATGGAGAAGTATGACCTTGTGGTTGTTCCGGTAGTGGATAAGGAACATCGCCTGCTGGGTCGTATCACCGTAGATGACATCATGGATGTGGTGCGTGAAGAAACATCCAAAGATTACCAGATGATGTCTGGTATTTCCGAAAACATCGAAACCACCGATAATGTGATTGTAATGAGCCGGGCCAGATTGCCTTGGCTGCTAATAGCCATGGTTGGTGGTATTGGCGGGGCCATGGTTATTGGCAATTATGAACACGAATTGCAACTCAATCCGCAAATGGCATTTTTTATCCCGTTGGTGGTGGCCATGGGCGGAAATGTCGGAATCCAATCATCCGCCCTTATTGTGCAAGGTTTGGCAAACGACACCTTGAGTAAGGATGGAATGGTGAAACGAATTTTCAAAGAATTGATTGTGGGTCTCATTAATGGGCTTGCTTGTACGGCTGTGTTGATGGCCTACAGTTTCATTTTCGGCTATCCGCTGGCCTTAAGCCTAACCATTGGCGCATCGCTTTTGGCTGTGATTCTCTTTGCCGCAGCATTTGGTACATTCATGCCATTAACGCTTAACCGAATGAAAATTGACCCCGCACTGGCTACAGGTCCGTTCATTACCACCAGTAACGACATCATTGGACTTCTCTTTTATTTTATGATTGGACGATTAATGTACGGGCTTTTTTAGCGCCACGATTGTTCTATTTTACAGCCCGAAATGCGCATCCTTTTTCTTGATACCGTACATCAGCACCTCGAATCGCATCTTACACGAATGGACTACGAATGTGTGGATGGAACCAAGCTTAGTCGTGATGCAGTTATTCAGCAAATAGCAGGTTTTGAAGGGGTAGTTATTCGCAGTAGAATTATGATGGACAAGGAAGTGCTTGAAGCCGCAAAGAACCTGCGTTTTATTGCACGTGCTGGAGCAGGAATGGAAAATATTGATGTTGAACACGCTAAGGCTCTAGGCATCAAATGTTTTAATGCGCCAGAAGGAAACCGCGATGCGGTGGCGGAGCACGCCATCGGCATGTTGCTCACGTTGTTCAATCACATCAATACGGCCGATATTGAAGTGAGAAAAGGGTTGTGGCTGCGCGAAGAGAACCGTGGCGTTGAACTGCTTGGCAGAACAATTGGCCTTATTGGTTATGGAAATACTGGTCAGGCGCTAGCAAAACGTTTGGCTGGTTTTGGCGTGCTGATGTATGCCTATGATAAATACAAAAAAGGCTTCAGCGATGACCATGTGATCGAGACCAACCTCGAAAGCATTTATCAAGAAGCGGAAGTTGTCTCCCTGCATGTGCCATTGACCTTGGAAACCTACCACATGTTGAACGATGCTTTCTTCGAAAAGCTCCATTACCCTATTTATCTCATCAACACCTCACGCGGTGCCGTGGTAGATACCGAAGCCTTGGTACGCGCCATCGAAAGCGGAAAGGTGCTGGGCGCCTGTCTGGATGTGCTTGAATACGAAAAGTTCAATTTTGAACAGATTGAGAACGAGGAAATTCCAGCTGCTTTTCAATACCTCATCGATTCCCCCAAGGTGATTCTCACGCCCCACGTGGCGGGATGGACGCAGGAAAGCAATGCCAAAATCGCCCACGTGCTGGCCGAGAAAATACAGATGGCTTATTCGGAGGTTCACTGAGCCTACTTTTTCACCACCAATTGTGCAGAAGTAGCCGTTCGGTGATCAAGCAGCACGGCTTTGCCTTCTGTGGTAAGGGCAATGGTGTCTTCATCGTAATACCGAATGGTAACAAGCTCGGCATTTTCAACCAACTTGATATCATACTCATTGCTTAATCGCTCTCTCAATTGATTCAACTTTACCAAATCATTGTTTGTGCTGAAAGAAAAATTGACAGCCGAATTTTGCGCGCAGTTTGCCTTCATGCGGATGTCGCTTAGTACAGAATAGATGTGCGTGAAATGCGCTTCCGTTACGAACGAATAATCCTTCGGAGTAAGCGAAATCAACACTTGATTGGGCTTTACAATGAATGACGGGGGTATTTTTAGGTTGCTTTTGTTCGAGACCGTTGTGCCGGCCGCATCTTGATCCACAAACGAGCGCACGTAAAGCGGAATGTTGGCATTCTGTAGCGGTTTGATGGTCTTCGGGTGAATAACGCTTGTTCCGAAATAGGCCAGCTCCATGGCATCAAAAAAGGACATTTCGGGGATAAGGACTGTATTGTGGTAGTACTTCGGATCGGCATTCAGCACACCCGGAACGTCCTTCCAAATGGTCACATCATTCGCCTTAAGGCAATGCGCAAGGATGGCAGCCGTGAAGTCGGAACCCTCGCGCCCAAGCGTGGTGGTAAAGTTTTCGCTGGTTCCACCAATGAAGCCTTGTGTTATAACCACATTTGCTTTTTTTAAAGCCGCATCAATGGTGGAAGTGGTCATGGCCTTGGTCTGGTCCCAATCAATTTTCGCATCCTGATAATTGTTGTCTGTGCGAATAAGATCGCGCGCATCCACCCAGGTATTTTCCAATCCTTGAAATTTGAGGTAAGCAGAAATGATTTTGGTAGAGAGCATCTCTCCAATAGAAACAATCTGGTCGTATTGGAAAAGGCGATCCAGTCCATCTGGATCATCCAATGCCCATTCCACCTCAACCAAGGTATTGTTGATGTCTTCTAGCACGGGTTGGGCCTTATCTCCAAACAAGTCCTTCACAATTTCACCATGGCAATTCCTCAAATCTTCTAGAATGGCGGCTGTTGGCTGCTTGTCAAAATGCGCATTGACCAACGCCTCAAATTTGTTGGTCGTTTTGCCCATGGCCGATACCACAATCACTAATGGTTCTGTGTTGAATCGCTTGATAATTTGAAGCACATTTCGAACGCTTGGCGCGTCTTTAACCGATGCACCTCCGAATTTAAAAACTCTCATTTTTGGTTGAATTCTTGAATCTGTTTGCGGGTAAGTTTGCCATTAATCCATTCTGAATCAAGCCCCGCGTTATACTTTTTATAGAAGTTGATGGCAGGTTGGTTCCAGTCGAGCACTTGCCATTCCATTCGTGCTGCATTTTGGGCTTTTGCCACTCCAATTACCGCCTGAAAAAGCGCGTGGCCAATGCCCATTCCACGTTTGCTTTCTGTTACAATAATGTCTTCTAAAAAGATGCATCGCCCTTGCCAAGTGGAGTATTTCTCATAGTATAGGGCAATACCTACAATTTCACCTTTTTGCTCTGCTACAAATAAACCATAGATGGGATTTTGCCCAAAACCATCTTCCAACAATTCATCTAAACTGATGGTTACCTCTTGCGGAGCCATTTCGTAAAGCGCCAATTCTTTTATCAAGTCTAGCAAAGCGGGAACATCTTCTTGTGCGCCTTTTCTGATTAGAAATGTCGAATTTTTGTTCATTCATCAAAAGTAGAAATTGCGCTATAGTACCCGAGGCTTTGGGCACGCAGGGTTTAAAAAAGAAATATATCTTTAACCGGTCTAAAATGAGACTTAAAAACTCGTTGTTGCAGTATCAACCAAATCAATAAAATCATGTTCAGAGGTCTACTTGGAAGCGTTATTCTTGCTTCGGCCTTCATCATTTTTACTTCAAATTTATTTGCACAGACCAATAATGTGGGTGTAGGAACAACAACCCCACACCCAACTGCAGTGCTAGAAGTTGCCAATCCATTTAACTCCATTTTAGGAATTCGATCAAAGGGAATGTTGGTGCCTTATCTAACCAATTTGCAGCGAATTCAGATGGAATCGCAGTATAACGATAGCATTGCTAATGGTCTTATCACGTACGATCCAGGAGATGGCAATTTCTGGTATTACAAGTACGATAGTCCAGTTCCGGCTACCGCTCCATTTGGAAGCTGGTACGCTCTAACTACCTCAACCGTAAATCCGAATGCGGGTACACCAACAGGAGGTATCATTATGTGGTCGGGCACTATTGCTTCTATTCCTGCGGGCTGGTCGCTATGTGATGGCTCCAACGGAACGCCAGACCTTACGGATAAGTTTATCCTTTCTGTAGCCAGTTCGGCCGAAAACCCTGGAACAGCCCCAGTACCAGGATTTTACGTAGATGTTGAGCCCGGAGCGGTAGTAAACCCAGACAGACGGTTTTTCAAGTTGGCTTACATTATGAAGCTCTAATTGAATCGAAATAACAAGTAGCTAAAGACCTGCCAAACAGCAGGTCTTTCAGTTTCAAAAAAAGAACAAAATAATAGCAGAAAGTATGGCCAGCGTAACCTCATTAGGCGAATTTATTGTAGAGAAACAGGACGATTTTAAATACGCCAAAGGCGAGCTTTCTAGGCTTTTGAGTGCCATTGGGCTTGCAGCTAGAGTAGTGAATCGCGAGGTAAACAAGGCTGGTTTGATGGAAGATATTTTGGGCGATGTGGGCGAAGAAAACGTACAGGGCGAGCAACAAAAAAAACTGGATGTTTATGCAGACGATGAGTTCATTCGTGCTTTAAAAGACCGTGGCGAGGTGTGCGGTTTGGCTTCTGAAGAACGAGAAGGTGTCATTGAGTTTAAATCGGGTTATGCCGTTAGTGGGCAGTACGTGGTTGCCATTGATCCATTAGATGGTTCGTCAAATATTGACGTGAACGTTTCTATCGGAACCATCTTCTCCATTTATAGGAGGATTTCGAAATCTGGCCCTGCCACATTTGACGATTTTATGCAGAAAGGAACGGAGCAGGTTGCGGCCGGATACGTAATCTACGGTTCGAGCACCATGCTTGTTTATACCACCGGAAATGGAGTGAATGGCTTTACACTAGACCCGTCCATAGGTGCATTCTTCCTTTCTCACCCCGATATGAAAATCCCAAAGGATGGGAACATTTACAGTATAAACGAGGGAAATTATGCCCGTTTTCCTGAGGGTGTGAAACAATATATCAAGTATTGCCAGGTGGAGGATTCGGCTACAAAACGACCTTATTCTTCGCGCTACATTGGTTCAGCGGTGGCGGATTTCCACCGGAATCTGATTAAGGGTGGAATCTACATTTACCCTACAACCACCTCGTCCCCAAACGGGAAGTTGAGGTTACTCTATGAGGCCAATCCATTCGCGTTCCTCATGGAGCAGGCAGGCGGACTTGCCACGGACGGCTTCAACCGGATATTGGATATCCAGCCAACCTCGCTGCACCAGCGCACCCCGCTTTTTATGGGGTCGGAGAACATGGTGAAAAAGGCCATGGAATTGATGAAGGAAAACACGCCAGCCGAATAGAAAACGAGGCGCGAATTATGACAAAAGAAGATCTTATTGGGCTCTTTGAGCAATCGAAGACACTCTTTGATATTGGCCTCGAACTCAAGGCCGATGCTTCCAAAATAAGATTGCGCGGAGTAGCAGGCTCCGCCTACGCTTTCATCGTTTCAAAACTGGTTAAGGATAGCGATCAAGATCATTTGATTGTGCTTTCAGACAAGGAGGAAGCGGCCTATTTCCTCAGCGACCTCGAACTTCTTACTGGAAAGAAAAAGGTTCTGTTCTACCCTATGTCATATCGCAGGGCGTACGAGTTGGAGGAGACAGACAATAGCAACGTCATTCAGCGTGGCGAGGTGCTTAACGCGCTTCAGTCAAGTACATCGCAGCAAATCATTGTCACTTACGGACAGGCATTAGCTGAGAAGGTCATCTCCAAGAAAACGCTTAAAAAAAGCACGTTCAATATTAGCGTTGGAGAGCAGCTCGATCTCGATTTCATTAACGAAATGCTCTACGAGTATCACTTCGAGCGGGTGGATCAGGTCTATGAACCAGGACAATTTGCTATTAGAGGCGGCATTGTGGATGTGTTCTCATTTGCACAGGAATTACCGTACAGGATTGAGCTTTTTGGGGATGAAGTAGATAGCATCCGCGCCTTTGACCCGGCCGAACAACTGTCTGTAAAATCACTGCGGAAAGCGACCATCGTTCCCAATGTTCAGGATGAAGTATTGCTTGCTGATAAGGTCAATTTCTTTGATTTCCTTTCACCCAAAACAGTCATTTGGGCCAAGGATGTGGAGGACATTAAGCTACAAGTTGATAAGGAACTTCAGGATGCGAAAGCGGCCTTTTCAGAATTGAAATCCGTTATCAACAGATCAAAACCAGAGGATAAATACACTTCCTCAAAGGAGATTATCGAATGCGTTGAGCAGAGACGGGTGATTGAGTTTGGGCAACGAAGCTATTTTAAGGAATCAACGGAGTTCCGTTTCGATATCGGGCCGCAGCCTGTGGTGAATAAAGACTTTCATCTGCTGCAACAGATTCTTATAGAGAACAAGAAGCAAGGCTACACCAATGTAATGCTGGTTGATAACCCAGGTCAGGCAACGCGATTGGAGGCCATTTTTGATGACCTTCCTTTACCAAGCGGTACACGTATTGAAAAGCCGTTTTTTACCCCGCTTTTGCTCTCCATTCACGAAGGATTTGTGGATCACAGCCTCAAATTGGCGTGTTTTACGGACCATCAGATCTTTGAACGGTATCATCGTTTTCGTCTGCGCGAAGGCTACAAGCGAGGAAAGGAGGCACTTACGCTGAAGGAAATTGCAGGGCTCAATCCGGGCGATTTCGTAACGCACATAGACCATGGCGTTGGCAAGTTTGCCGGGTTGGAGAAAATCGATGTGAACGGAAAGATGCAGGAGACCATCCGTTTGGTCTATCGCGACAACGACATTCTTTACGTCAGTATTCATTCGTTGCATCGCATCTCCAAATATTCCAGCAAGGATGGTGCGGAACCGAAGATCAATAAACTCGGTTCGCCCGCGTGGAAAGCGCTTAAAGCGAAGACCAAGAAGCAGGTCAAGGATATTGCCAAGGACCTGATAAAACTCTACGCCCAACGAAGGGCGCAGAAAGGTTTTGCTTTTACGCACGACACGTATCTACAGACCGAGTTGGAGGCGTCTTTTATTTATGAAGACACGCCTGATCAGGAGAAAGCCACGGAGGCTTTCAAGGCCGATATGGAGAAAGATTATCCGATGGACCGTCTTATCTGTGGTGATGTCGGTTTCGGGAAAACGGAGATTGCAATCCGAGCAGCTTTCAAAGCTGTTTGTGATGGAAAACAGGTGGCTGTTCTTGTGCCTACAACCATTTTGGCACTACAGCACGCACGCACTTTCCGCGAACGCTTGAAGGAATTCCCGTGCACAGTGGATTATATCAATCGTTTCAAAACAAGAAAACAACAGACCGATACGTTAAAGAGATTGGCTGATGGTAAGGTTGATATTCTCATCGGAACACATAGAATCGTTGGCAAGGACGTTCAGTTCAAAGACCTCGGACTGCTCATTATTGATGAGGAGCAGAAATTCGGAGTGGCGGTCAAGGACAAGTTGAAGAAAATGAAGGTGAACGTGGATACGCTCACGCTCACAGCAACACCTATTCCGCGTACGCTTCAGTTTTCACTCATGGGAGCACGTGATCTTTCAGTCATCAATACACCACCACCGAACCGCCATCCTGTAATTACGGAGTTACATACGTTTAACGAGGAATTGATTCGCAACGCTATCATGTATGAAGTTGGCCGTGGCGGACAGGTTTTCTTCGTCAACAATCGGGTGGAAAATATTAAGGAAGTGGCGGGAATGATTGGACGGCTTTGTCCAGATGTTCATGTCTGTATCGGTCATGGACAGATGGAACCTACCAAGTTGGAGGATACCATGATGCGGTTCATTGAAGGCGAATATGACGTGCTTGTTGCCACCACCATTATCGAAAGTGGATTGGACATTTCCAACGCCAATACCATTATCATCAATAATGCTAACCATTTTGGATTGAGCGATTTGCACCAGATGCGTGGCCGCGTTGGTCGTTCAAATAAGAAAGCGTTCTGCTATTTGCTTGCTCCGCCTGTAACCATGCTTTCGGCAGATGCTAAGAAAAGGTTGAAAGCCATTGAGGAATTCTCTGATCTCGGAAGCGGTTTCAACATTGCCATGCGCGACCTTGACATACGTGGGGCCGGTGACCTTTTGGGCGCGGAGCAAAGCGGATTCATCAGCGACATCGGCATTGAGATGTATCATAAGATATTAGACGAAGCGGTTCAGGAACTGAAGGATACTGAGTTTAAGGAGCTTTTCAAGGATGAGCCTAAGAAGCCATTTGTACAGGATTGCCAGATTGATACGGACCTGGAGATTCTGCTGCCCGATCAGTATGTGAATAGCATTGCCGAACGATTAGGCCTCTATCGAGAATTGGATGATATTCAAGACGAGGCGAAACTTCGGGAATTTGAAAAGCGACTGATTGACCGCTTTGGTCCTATCCCGAAACAGGGAATTCAACTGATGGATACGATTAGGCTTCGATGGCTGGCTGCTTCCATCGGATTTGAAAAACTCATCCTCAAGAATCAGAAACTGGTCTGCTATTTCGTTTCAGATCCCGAAAGCGATTATTTCCAAGGCTCTGTATTCTCTCAAGTTCTATTGTTCGTTAAGAATAATCCAAGAAGTTGTGTGATGCGCCAAAAGAATGATAAGCTTACGCTCGCATTCGAGGATACCGCAACAATTAGCGGTGCAATTGAGAAACTGAGCCCTATTCTTCCGATGAATCAAGCGAATTCTGTTCCCGAGCATTCGAACGGAGAATAAACTCGTGAATGTGCTCAGCAATTAACTTGCCTTTATCCTCTTGAAGAAAATGTCCCGCATTCGGTATGCAGATGAAAGGCTCGTGCTCAATGGAAGGAATGTTGTTCAAAAACCACTTTTCTGCTCCACGTGTAATAGGGTCTTTATCTGAGAAGATCACCAATGCAGGCTTAGTCCAACTCTTTAAAACCTCGCGTGCGCGGGTCATTTGTTTCACGCCTGGATCTTCCGTTCCAGTAGGTACTAATTGAGGCCAAACGCGTGCGCCAGCCAAGTATTTTTCTGTTGGAAAAGGAGCGCGGTATCCGTTCAGAATTTCTTTTTTTACCTCTTTGTGACAACCCATTTTGATTACTTTTTCAATCGGAAATTTCGGCCAAAAACGTGAAAATGCTTTCCAAATCTTAAATGCCAAAGGCATTGGTCGGTTTCCTATGGGCAGGGATGTGTTCATAATTACAACTCGCTTAAAAAGTTCGGGATGTTTGCCCAGGACACTTAACCCTATTAATCCACCCCAATCTTGAACAACGAGCGTGATGTCTTTAAGCTCGGTCTTTTCAAGGAACTTAATGAGTGTCCGATAATGCATGTAAAAGGAATAGTCCTTTTGATTGGAGAACTTATCCGAACGTCCAAAACCAAAAAAATCGGGTGTAATTACTCTGTAATTCTTCTTCAAGGGAAAAATCATTTTTCGGTACAGATAGCTCCAAGTTGGCTCGCCATGTAAACAAAGAATTACTTCCCCTTCCCCTTCATCGATATAATGCAGTCGACCTCCATTAATCTCAACATAGTTCGGATTGAATGGATATTCGGGCAAGCCGTAGAATCGGCTATCGGGTGTGCGCAGCATTTCAATCATACCACTGATTTAGGAGTCATTTATTTACTTCGGATAGCTTCGACCGGACTGAGTCTTGAAGCCAAATACGCGGGAATTATGCCCGCGATTAAGCCTATGGTCACGGAGATTCCAATTCCTGTAATAATGTTGGACAGAGTGAGATAAATTTCAACTCCAAATGCTGCAGAGGCCAGAAAAGTGAGTACGTAAACAATTACCAGCCCAGCTATTCCTCCCATCAAGCTTAAGAATACTGCTTCCGATAGAAATTCCATCATTATAAACCAGTTTTTAGCTCCAAGAGATTTCTCAATTCCAATGAGGTGAGTGCGCTCTTTAACCGAAACGAACATGATATTGGCAATACCGAAACCGCCCACGAGGATGGAAAAGCCACCAATGATGGTTCCTGCAATATTCAAAATCTGAAAAAGGCTTTCAAGAGATTTAGAAAGAAGGCTGATTTCATTCAAAGCAAAATTATCATCTGCCATCGGCTTCAATCTTCTGATGCTGCGCATAATGCCGCGCAGTTCGTCCATCAATTCTTCGGTTTCAACGCCAGGTTTTGCTTTTACCATAATAAGCGGATTGGAACCTTGGCGATCGACACGCATCACTTGCCGGGCAAAATTCATTGGCATCAAAAGCTGATTGTCAACCGAATTCCCAAAAACACTTTCGCCTTCAACTCCAAAAACCCCGATCACCACCAGTTTTCTTCCGAATACAAGAACAGATTCTCCCACAGGATCCTTTTCTCCGAAAAGTCCTTGCGCAATGGCCATTCCAATGATGCAGACGTTTTTGCCGACACTTGTTTCGGCCATGGTAAAATAGCGTCCTGAGATAATGTCGAAGGATTTAATTCGATTGTAATCGTGCGTAGCAGCCACAATGCTGACATTCTCCGCAGAGTTGGAAGCGTACTTCACCGTCTTGCTTTTTGATGCCATGAATACAACTGCATCGGCCGCATTACTTCTTCGCTGTACTTCTTTGAAATCGTTCAGGTCGGCCTCAGGGCGCTGCCAGTATTTCCACCATTCCTGCATGGCGCCTGTGTCCCAAGGCCATTTTTGAATGTAAACTGTATTGTCGCCAAGCGATTGAATGTTGTCTTTGATGTTCTTTTCCATCGAATCAACCAAGGTGAAAACCGTGATGATGGCCATGATTCCGATGGTGATTCCGAGCAGCGAAAGAATGGTCCGCAGCTTGTTTGCCACCAATGCATTCCAAGCCATTTTGACACTTTCGTTGAATAGCTTGAAAAAGATGATCATTCGCTGTTGAAAACTTCGGTGGAAATGCCTCTCGGCAACACGCCAAAGGTAACTGAATTGTGCAAAAAAGGCTACCTTTGGCGCGCTTGGAAAAAGCGTCCGAAACCCTTGATTTTATTGGAGTTGAGAATTTTTCGGGGGAACATTTCCCAGCTTTCTTATTTGTTGAAATTTCTAATTGAACAGAGTGGGTAGCAAGACGATTAAAAATGCACTGATTTCCGTCTTTCACAAGGAAGGTTTAGAGCCGATTGTGAAGCAACTCGTCAAGCATGGCGTGAATATTTACTCTACGGGCGGGACACAAACCTATCTGGAGCAATTAGGTGCAGCGGTTCTTCCTGTTGAAGAACTTACTTCCTATCCATCCATTTTGGGAGGAAGGGTGAAGACACTTCATCCAAAAGTATTCGGTGGCATTTTGGGCAGACGCGAAGAGCAAGGTGATCTTTTGCAATTGGAGGAGTACGCCATTCCAGAGATTGACCTTGTGATTGTTGACCTTTATCCATTTGAAGATACGGTTGCAAGCGGGGCTCCTGAAGCTGACATCATTGAGAAGATTGACATCGGTGGGATTTCATTGATCCGCGCAGCAGCCAAGAATTTCAAAGACGTGGTGATTGTTCCTTCTAAGAACCAATACGCGCCACTTTCGTCTTTGCTTAAAGATTCAGCAAAAACTACGTTGGAACAACGCAAGCAATTTGCTACCGCAGCGTTTGCGGTCTCATCGCATTACGACACGGCCATTCATGGCTATTTTGCAGAAAGTGGATTTTCACATCAAGTAAGTGGTACAAAAGAGTTGCGTTATGGCGAAAATCCACACCAGCAAGGTTTTTTTCATGGTGATATTTCCGCTCTTTTCGATCAGATTCACGGTAAGGAATTGAGCTACAACAATCTTTTGGATATCGATGCTGCTGTAAGTCTAATTGCTGATTTTGAAGAAACAACTTTTGCTATTCTTAAGCACAATAACGCCTGCGGATTGGCCAGCCGGCCTAAATTGATTGATGCTTGGAGAGCAGCCTTGGCCGGAGATCCTGTTTCAGCTTTTGGTGGAATTCTGATTACGAATGTTCAGGTGGATGAGAAGACTGCCACCGAAATGAACGAACTTTTCTTTGAGGTTGTAATTGCACCTTCGTATAGCAAGAGTGCGTTGGCAGTTCTACAGAAGAAAAAGAACCGCGTCATTCTTATTCAGAAACCATGCGAATTTCCACAAAGACAGTTCCGTTCGTTACTGAACGGTGTGTTGGAGCAGGACAAGGATTTGAGCACACAAACTGCTTCTGACATGGAATCGGTAACCTATCGCAAACCAACGGATATGGAATTGGAGGATTTGGTTTTTGCCAATAAGTTGGTGAAGCACACAAAGTCAAATACGATTGTTCTTGCCAAGAACAAGCAACTGTTGGCAAGTGGCTGCGGAATGACCTCGAGAGTAGATGCATTGAGATTTGCAATTACTAAGGCAAAGTCTTTTAACTTCGACCTTAACGGAGCCGTAATGGCATCGGATGCATTTTTCCCATTTCCAGATTGCGTGGAGATTGCGCACAACGAAGGAGTGAATGTGGTTATACAACCAGGAGGCTCCATCAAGGATGGAGAATCGGTGGATTATTGCAACAACAACGGAATGGCGATGGTGGTAACAGGCGTAAGACATTTTAAACACTAATACGAAATGGGTCTTTTTGACTACTTCAGACAAGAAATTGCGATTGACCTTGGAACGGCCAACACGCTGATAATTTACAACGATAAAGTTGTGGTTGATGAGCCATCCATCGTGGCGCGAGACATTCAAACCGGGAAGATTGTTGCTATTGGGAAAAAAGCCCAGCAGATGCACGGTAAGACCCACAAGAATATCGAAACCATTCGTCCGCTTAAGGATGGTGTGATAGCGGATTTCGAGGCTGCAGAGCAAATGATTAAAGGGTTTATTCAGATGATTAACCCAGGTAGAAAGTACTTTTTGCCACCGCAGATTAGAATGGTAATCTGTATTCCTTCTGGTATTACCGAGGTTGAGAAGCGTGCGGTGCGCGACTCGGCCGAACATGCTGGAGCAAAGGATGTACGCTTGATTCAGGAACCGATGGCTGCGGCAATCGGAATTGGAATCGATGTGGAAGAGCCAATGGGAAACATGATTATCGACATTGGTGGCGGAACAAGCGAGATTGCCGTTATCGCCCTAGGTGGAATTGTTTGTGATCGTTCCATCCGAACTGCAGGAGATGATTTTACTGCCGATATTGAAGATTACATGCGCAGACAGCATAACATTCTTATTGGAGAACGGTCTGCAGAACGCATCAAAATTGAAGTTGGTTCGGCATTGACTGAATTGGACAATCCGCCACCAGACTACGCTGTTCACGGGCGAGATTTGATGACAGGAATTCCAAAGGAAATCACTGTTTCTTATCAGGAAGTGGCACATGCCTTAGATAAATCCATCACCAAAATTGAGACAGCAATCCTGAACAATTTGGAGATGACTCCCCCTGAACTTTCGGCAGATATTTACAGAACTGGACTTTACTTGGCCGGAGGAGGCTCTATGCTCCGTGGTTTGGATAAGCGTATTTCCCTGAAGACAAAACTGCCAGTCCATATTGCCGATGATCCCTTAAGGGCAGTGGCACGCGGAACAGGTATTGCACTCAAAAACATAGATCGATTCCCATTTCTTATGCGGTAATCTGGTCGGAATGACTGATGAATTATGAAGAACATCCTGCTTTTTATTTACAGGAATCATGTGTTCTTCGTATTCGTAATTCTCGAAATCGTCTGTTTTTCGCTTATTGCTAATAATAATACCTTCCATCGGGCAAGCGTTTTAAGCTCAAGTAATCAGTTTATTGGGCGGATGTACGACCTCAATAATGAGGTTAAAGAGTATTTTAAGCTACGGATGATTAATAACCAGCTTGCGGTTGAAAACGCAGCATTGCGCTCGATGCTTTATGAATCGAAGTACTTTTCTTCGAAAAGCCTTGGCAGTGTAACCGACTCCGTTAGCAATCAGCGTTACACTTACGTTCCAGCAAAAGTCATCAACAACACAACCGACAGAAGGAGTAATTACCTCACTATCGATCGCGGAATTCTGCAAGGAGTTGAACCCGAAATGGCTGTCATATCATCGGAAGGGATTGTTGGAATTGTGAAGGATGTTTCGAAGAATTTTGCCACAGTAATCTCCGTTTTGCACAAAAGCTCGAGCATTAGTTCCAAAGTTGCCGACACGGAATACATTGGGTCGCTCGTTTGGGAAGGAGGAAACCCTACTGTGGCGCAATTGAAAGACATACCAAATCACGTACAATTAGCAGAAGGAATGCTGATAAAAACCTCTGGCTTTTCGGCAATGTTTCCAAGTGGTCTAAACATCGGCACTATTCGTTCGTTCGAAATCAAACCTGGAGATAATTTCTATTCCATAGAAGTGAATCTCCTGACAGATATGAACTCCGTGAGTATGGTTTACGTGGTAAACAACCTCATGCGATTGGAACAAATTGAATTGGAAAGTCAAACAGAAATAAGTGACAAGTGATATCCTGAAATACACGTGGCAATTCATTTTGCTCTGCCTGTTTCAGGTTCTCATATTCAATAATTTGAATTTGGGTGGATTCCTCAATCCTTTTCCGTACGTCTATCTTATACTTATTCTGCCAATTTCCATTGGAAGAATTCCTCTCTTGTTTATCGGTTTCTTACTTGGATTAGTCATCGATGTTTTTTCAAATACAGGTGGCATTCATGCCGCTGCAACCACGCTTGTTGCCTTTTATCGCCCGTTATATTTGAAGGCACAGGCGCCACGGGAAGGATATGAGTCCACGGCTTTGCCACACTTAAAAAACTTTGGGTTCGCGTGGTTTATTCCATATTCAGTACTCATTGTAGTCTTACATCATTCCGCGCTTTTTTATCTTGAGATATTCCGTTTCGTTGAATTTTTTCACACACTATTAAAGGTGATTCTGAGTTCAGCTTTGACGCTTTTCTTCGTCCTACTTGCAGAATTCCTATTTGTTAGCAGCAAACGCAGATAATGGCCTATCAACCCAAACATACCGAACGTATGTATGTGATGATGGGAATCGTGATTCTTGTTGCCATCACCTTTCTTGGTAGACTCTTCTACATTCAAGTAATCGATGAATCTTATCGCCTTTCGGCCGATAATAATGTGCTTCGATATCAGGTGGAATTTCCAGCTCGTGGCTTGATTTATGACCGAAATGGTGAGCTACTCGTATTCAATGAGGCAGCCTATGATTTGATGGTAACGCCTCGCCAAGCTATCAATATCGATACGGCCGAAATGTGTCAGATTTTAGGAATGAGTCGAGAAGTATTCATTCAGAAGTTGGATGAAGCAAGGGCTTATTCATCTCGAAAACCGACTGTTTTTCAGAAGCAGATATCGGGTGTTACCTACGCCAAACTGCAAGAGAAGCTTTATCGGATGAGTGGTTTTTTCGTTCAGAAACGAACTTTGAGAAAATACCCACAACCGATTGCTGGTCACTTACTAGGTTATGTTGGCGAGGCTAATCAATCCATACTTGAACATAATTCGTACTACAAAAAGGGCGATTATGTGGGAATTAGCGGATTAGAAAAATCCTACGAAGAAGAACTGCGTGGAAAGAAGGGGGTAAGAGTGATTATGGTGGATGTTTTCAATCGCGAAAAAGGACGCTACAAAGAAGGTAAATACGATACAGTTGCCGTTGCCGGAAAGACAGTTACTTCTACTCTTGATGCTGAGTTGCAGGCTTACGGAGAGCGTCTCATGAAAAATAAGACAGGAGCAATTGTGGCCATTGAACCAGCAACAGGCGAGATACTAGCGCTAATTAGTGCCCCTACGTATGATCCTAATCTGTTGGTTGGTCGGGTTCGCTCTCAGAACTACAGCATTCTTTTGAAGGATACGCTAAAGCCATTGTTCAATCGTGCATTGATGAGCGAGCAAAATCCGCCTGGTTCAACATTTAAAGTACTGAATGCACTTATTGGACAACAGGTTGGAGTGCTCAATGTAAATACTCAATATCGTTGTCCCAGAGGATATGTTTCGGGAAGGTTCAGGATGGGGTGTCACGATCATCGGTCGCCATTGAACTTGCGAGAATCCATTCAGCATTCATGCAACGCCTATTATGGAAACGTTTTTCGCAACATCATTGATCATACCGGAAAACCGTGGGAAGGCTATGAAATTTGGCGTAATCATGTGCTGAGTTTCGGGCTTGGAATTAAGTTCAATACTGATCTTCCTATGGAATACGCAGGAAGTGTGCCAACTACAAAATTCTACGACAAATACTATGGAGAGCACAGGTGGAAATCGCTAACCATTATCTCTATGGCCATTGGACAGGGAGAGCTGGGGACAACCCCTTTGCAATTGGCTAACATGACAGCAGCCATTGCCAATAGAGGCTACTATTATCCGCCCCATTTGGTAAAAGCAATTGATGGCGAAGCCATTTCAAATCGGTTTACCGAAAAGCAAATGACCACCATCAATCGAGAGTATTTTGACCCTGTGGTTGATGGAATGGCTATGGTTTTTCAGCAAGGTGGAACGGGATATCGTTCGCGCTTAGACAGTTTAGAAATGTGCGGGAAAACGGGAACTGCACAAAACCCTCATGGTGAAGACCACTCCATTTTTATCTGCTTTGCTCCAAAGGATAATCCACAAATTGCTCTGGCCGTGTTTGTCGAAAACGGAGGAGGCGGAAGCAAGTATGGGGCGCCAATTGCTAGTTTGATGGTGGAGAAATACTTACGTGATACCATTTCTAGGGTTGAATTTGAGAAGGTAATTCTTGATGCAGACCTTATCACAAATCCACCCAAAAAGAAAGAAACGCATTGAGACGGCAGGAAAGCATATTTGCTGGAATTGATTGGGTAACTGTCATTCTTTACCTCATTCTCGTTCTTATAGGGTGGGTAAATATCTATGCAGCAGTTTATAATGAGGAGCATCAGAGCATTCTCGATACCTCGCAACGATACGGGAAGCAGCTTATTTGGATTGGACTTTCTCTCTTTGTTGCGTTTATCATTATGATTATTGATGGCAAATTTTATTCAACCTTTGCCATACCCATCTATGTGGTGCTACTTCTGGTACTGGTAGTTGTTTTGGTAACTGCCCGGGATGTGTCTGGGGCTCGTTCGTGGATTGACATTGGTTCGTTCAAATTGCAGCCTTCCGAATTTGCAAAAAGCACCACGGCATTGGCGCTGGCGTACTATCTCAGCACGCTGAATATTCGGATGGAAGACCTATCAACAAAATTGGTTGCAGCAATAATTCTCATCATTCCTGCTGCATTAATTCTACTTCAGAATGATACAGGTTCTGCCCTTGTTTTTGGGTCGTTTGCGCTGGTAATGTATCGAGAAGGGCTGTCTGGCAACTTCCTTCTTTTTGGACTTGCAATGGCTGTAATTTTCATTTTTTCGCTGTTGTTTACTCCGTTGATTATGCTCTATATTTTGGGAACAATCGGAGTTCTTGTTTTCTTTTTTCAGCGCAAGAAAACTTGGCGACTTGCTTTCTCTATTGGAGCGGCTTTAATTGTTTTAATGGGCATGGTTTACAGTGTCGATTATGTGTTTAATGAAGTGCTGGAACCACATCAGCAGGTAAGAATTGATGTGCTTCTTGGAAAGAAAGACGACCTCAAAGGAGCAGGATACAACGTCAATCAAAGCAAGATTGCGATTGGTTCGGGTGGATTTGCTGGTAAAGGGTTTTTGAAAGGCACACAGACCAAGTATGACTTTGTTCCTGAACAGACCACGGACTTTATTTTCTGCACGGTAGGTGAGGAATGGGGCTTTCTTGGAGCTTTCCTGGTTATAGCGCTTTTCTCTGCGTTAATACTGCGTATAGTATTTGTGTCAGAGCGACAAAAATCCTCCTTTGCACGCATCTACGGCTACTGCGTGGCAAGCGTTCTGCTATTCCATTTTATCATTAATGTAGGAATGACAATTGGCCTTATGCCAGTAATAGGAATTCCGCTGCCTTTCTTCAGCTACGGTGGTTCATCGCTTCTCGGCTTCACCATTCTCCTCTTCATTTTTGTGAAGTTAGATGGTTACAGATTACAGCAATTGCGGTAAACAAAAAGCCCTGCTAACTTCTTAACAGGGCTTTCAAAAATCTCACCTTTTTCTGTTAGAAGAACTTCGCGCGGTTATCTACAATCTCTGCTTTTTCCTTTAGAGCCTCAAATACTTCGAAATCAACTCGTGACGAAAGCGAGCTATTAAGCATAGATGCATTGCTTGCATAGTTTGATTGTACTGGTACTTCAGAACGACTTTCTAAATACACAACATAAACACCTTGGTCACCTTTTATTGCTTTAGAGATATCGCCAGTTTCCATACCGCTTACTGTTCCCAAAAGTGCTGGTTCACGACCAAGACCGCTAATTGCGCTTGCAGAAAATAGAATTCCGTCTTTTACCTCAACAGGAAGATTCATCTTATCTGCAATTGTTTGAATATCGCCTGCTTTTGCAGCGTCAAATTCTTTCATGAATGTGGCCGCTTTTTTCTCCTTGATAGCACCAGCTTCCAATTCGTCTTTGATGTCTTCAATGGCAGTAAATCCTTCTTCACGAACCGCTGTAAGCGCTGCTACAACGAATGTATTACCCAGCTCGAATACCTCGCTGATGTCACCTTTTTCTGCTTTGTAAGCCCAACGAATCAGTTCTCTTGGGTTTTCCAATCCAGCAATGGTTTTGTCGTTTTCCTTCAGCGTGCTAGCAATTCGCTTATTTAGGCCACGGCTAGTAATTTCTTGATCAAAAGAAGCGATAGACGTAATGCTTCTTGCAAACTCATCAGCCGCACCGTAAATCGCTTGGAATGTCTTTGTGCTTGGTTCTACAGCGCGATCAATAAACGCAACGGCCCGTTTCTCCGTATTTCCTTTTTGGTCAACTACTTCAATAATGTGGTATCCGAATTGAGATTCAACTACAACCAAATCGCCTTTCTTACCATCAAAGCAAGCATCGTTGAAGCTAGGAACCATTTGTCCTTCTTTAAACCAACCTAAGTCGCCACCCTTTGCACCCGAACCTGGATCTTCAGATACTTGTTGAGCAAGTGTTGCAAAATCGCCTCCTTTTGAAATAACTTCTTTCAAACTGTCAGCAGTTGATTTGGCTTTTTCAACACTTCCGTACGTTTCTGGTTTAAGAAGGATGTGACGAGCTGTAACTGAATCAGGCGACATTTTCACTCCAATCAATTTTGCCATTCTGAAAGTTTGACCTTCCAAATATGGACCTTCTACATATCCTTTTTGAGCAGCGAACATCAACGAATCGATGTTTCCACCCAACTCACCTTTTGCAAGCCATCTTGCACTAAAACGCACATCCGATTCTCGGTTAACAAGAAGTGTGTCGTTCTCGGCAGTTTCAAACTCAGACTTTGTTCTATCAGCCCAATTTTTCACTTTCTCAAAATCTTCATTCGAAGGGTCAACTTTGAACGCAACAAATTCTAAATCGCGAGAAGCATCTTGCTCGTATTTCGATTTATTGTCGTTGTAATATTTCTTGATATCAGCATCAGAAACTTGTATCGTAGAATCTGCAATACTGTCATATCGTTTTAGAACATACCGAATAGATGCGCTTTGATTTTTAGCCAAAAAGTCGCTTTCAGACTCTGCTTTAGTCACATACAATCCTTTTTTGATAAGGTTGTTGTATTTCTCGTTTCTGCGAAGCTTTGAAATATCTTTCTCGAAAGCAATCCAACGCTTTTTCAAGTCTTCGTCTGTTTCCATTCTCTTTAAGAATGAAATTACCTGTGCTTGGTCAAATTGACCTGTTTCAGGATTAGTGAACGCCTGCACAACTTGTGGATGAGGATTGTTTCCTTGAACCAAATCATACAGTTCTTCTGCGCTTACGCGAACACCAACTTCATCCAATTCTTGTCCAAGAACAAATTCACGAACCATTTGCTGCCAAGTTTGCTCGCGCAATTGGTCAGTAGTTGCATTGTCAATTGTAGATTGACCCGACTGAGCTTTGTAGTTGTCTATCGATTCCTGAACTCTTGCTTCAAAAGCTCGTCCGTCTACTGTGTTTCCAGCAATTTCTCCTACTTCAGTTGGAGAACCATTTAGAAGGAACCCGCCAGAATTGAGGAGGTCGCCAAGAATGAAAGCGAGCATCGCTCCACCAATAAGAATCATCAGTAATGTTGACTGCTCACGAATTTTACCAATTACCATCTGTAATTACCATTAAAATTTAGGGCTGCGAATATACGGTTCTTCCGATTGAACATCAACAGTAAAGTTGGTCGAATTGAGGGGGAAGAAATCGGCTTTAAAATGCGAAGAAGAAAAAGTGGTTTTTAGAAAGAAATCAAACGGTTTTCTTGCCGTACATCTTTGCTATGAGCGATAGCTGACCGCAATGTGTGCCTTCATGTCTCACGGCATGCATGGCTATAAAACGCTTGCTTTTGTTCTCGCCAAATGAAACTCCAAGTGGATTGTCTTCATCCAATGCCGCTTCAGTCAACTTGGAAATCGTTTCTATCGCTACGGCATGAATCTGCTTGAAAGCTTCAAGAACTTCTTCCAATGATGGTTGATTGGCGGGCTTTATTCCCTTCGGGGATTGGATCTTGAAATCATTCAACCACGGAATGTCAACCCCTTTTGCGCCCATACATTCAATGGCAAGCATATTCTCACCCCAACACAAATGCGCCAAAATCCAATAAGGGCTATTGGTGGTGTAACCGTTCACCTCAAACTCACGGTACATGTCTTCGCCTTTTAGTTTGGATAGATAAAAGCGTGTTAAATTGCGCTGTTCATCTAGCATGGTGGCTAGGACTCTTCCAGCCCCTCCAACCTCACCCAAGGGGAGGCTTTTCTCACTAGAATCTTCACTCATTGTAGTAGTTGTTTGTCCCCCTTTGGGGGATTTAGGGGGCTGATTACTTTTTCCCGTGACACACTTTATACTTCTTGCCGCTTCCGCATGGACAAGGTTCGTTGCGACCAATCTGTTCGCCAACTTGAACAGGTTCTGGTTTGCTTTGTGGCTGCGCTGGCATTGGTTGCTGCTGACCGCCATTTTGTTGCGGAGCAGACTGGCGTTGCGACAATTCAGGTCGCGAAGCTGTAACTCTTTCTTTTCGTTCGCTTGCTTCGCTCACACGCGTGTTTTCCGCGTTTGGCAAGTCGCCTTTGAATAGGAAAGAGATAACCTCACGGTTCATTCTTCCAAGCATTTGCTTGAATAATTCGTATGACTCAAACTTGTAAATAAGAAGTGGGTCTTTTTGCTCGTAAGATGCATTCTGAACGGACGTTTTCAGCTCGTCCATTTCGCGCAAATGCTCTTTCCATTGTTCATCAATAATGGCAAGAATGATGTTCTTTTCAAACGCCAACGCAAGATTTGAACCTTTCAACTCATACGTTTTTGCCAAATTGACAACCACGTTCAGGCTCTTAATTCCATCTGTAAATGGAATAACGATGTTTTTGAATTTCTCGCCTTGCGTTTCGTAAACATTGGCTATTACTGGGAATGCGCGTTCTGCAATTCCGCTCTTCTTACTGGCGTAGCTTTGGATGAGGGCATGAACCAATTTGTCTAGCACATGATCTGCTTTTCCTGAGTTGAATTCTTGTTCAGAAATTGGAGATTCAACCGAGAAGGTGCGAATCACATCGAGCTTGAAGCCTTCGTAATCGCGTGCATCATGGAATTCATCCACCAGCAAAGCTGCCGTGTCATGAATCATGTTCAACACATCAACGGAAAGTCTTTCCCCTTGCAAGGCATGCCTTCTACGTTTGTAGATAACCTCGCGCTGCGCGTTCATCACGTCATCATATTCGAGCAAGCGTTTTCTGATGCCGTAGTTGTTTTCCTCCACTTTTTTCTGTGCTCGCTCGATGGATTTGGATACCATTCCGTGCTGAATGACTTCACCTTCCTCGTAACCCATTCGGTCCATTAACTTGGCAATTCGGTCTGAACCGAAAAGTCGCATCAAGTTGTCTTCCAGCGAAATGTAGAACTGTGAAGAACCAGGATCTCCCTGACGACCCGCACGACCACGCAACTGGCGGTCAACACGTCTGCTTTCGTGGCGTTCGGTGCCGATAATAGCCAGACCGCCAGATTTTTTCACCTCTTCTGTAAGCTTGATGTCTGTTCCTCGACCAGCCATGTTGGTGGCAATTGTCACCGCGCCTGGCTTACCAGCCATCGCTACAATATCGGCCTCCTTGGCATGCAACTTCGCGTTCAGAACCGTGTGCTCAATCTTCTTCATTTTGAGCATTCGGCTCAAAAGTTCAGAGATTTCAACCGAAGTGGTACCAACCAACACTGGTCTGCCTTCTGCGGTCAGTTTCACCACATCGTCAATCACTGCGTTGTATTTCTCACGCGTGGTCTTGTAAACGAGGTCTTCCTTATCCTCTCTGGCAATCGGACGGTTGGTAGGCGCAACCATCACATCCAGTTTGTAGATGTCCCAAAGCTCTTTTGCTTCCGTTTCTGCTGTTCCGGTCATTCCCGAAAGCTTGTGGTACATACGGAAGTAATTTTGGAGTGTAACCGTTGCCCACGTTTGCGTGGCGGCTTCAACCTTTAGGTTTTCTTTAGCTTCAATTGCTTGATGTAAACCGTCTGAATAGCGTCTACCATCCATGATACGACCAGTTTGCTCATCCACAATCTTCACCTTATTGTCCATCACCACGTATTCCACATCCTTCTCAAAAAGAGTGTAGGCTTTGAACAACTGATTCATAGCATGGACACGTGCGCTTTTGATAGCGAAATCGCGCATCAATTCGTCTTTCTTCTTGGCTTTTTCCTGATCGGTGCCGCCCATTTTTTCAATTTCGGCAATGCCCGAACCAACATCGGTAAGCACAAAGAATTTGTCATCATCCATGTTTTTGGTGATGAGCTCCAATCCTTTTTCGGTCAACTCAATGGAGTTGTGTTTTTCGTCAATCACAAAGAAAAGCTCAGCATCAACCTTGTGCATTTCCTTGTTCTGATCTTGCATGTAGTAATTCTCCGTTTTTTGGAGAATCTGCTTTACGCCCGGCTCACTCAAATACTTGATAAGTGCCTTATTCTTTGGCAATGCCCGATGGGCACGAAGCAACGCCATTCCGCCTTCATCTTCCTTGTAGCCGTCTTTTCCAGCGGAAATAAGTCTTTTTGCATCGGTCAAAGCAGTGTTGAAATACGTGCGTTGAACCTGTAGCAGTTTCTCAACCTTTGGCTTCAATTCGTCAAATTCGTGCTTATCGCCTTGCGGAACAGGGCCAGAAATGATAAGCGGTGTTCGAGCATCATCAATAAAAACCGAATCCACCTCATCCACAATCGCATAATTGTGCTTACGCTGAACAAGATCGCCCGCTTCACGAGCCATGTTATCACGCAGATAATCGAAACCGAACTCGTTGTTTGTTCCGAAGGTGATGTCAGCATTGTAAGCAGCACGTCTTTCAGGTGAATTTGATTGATGCTTATCGATGCAATCCACTTTCAATCCGTGGAATTCGTACAACGGCCCCATCCACTCCGAGTCACGTTTTGCGAGGTAATCGTTCACGGTTACTAGGTGAACTCCACGACCAGCCAAAGCATTCAAATACACGGGAAGCGTAGCCACTAGGGTTTTTCCTTCACCCGTTGCCATCTCTGCAATTCGTCCTTTGTGAAGTGCCACACCTCCGATCAACTGCACATCATAATGCACCATGTCCCAAGTAACTTCCGCTCCACCCGCAATCCAAGTTTTCGGGAAAGTAGCATAGCTTCCTTCTATTTTGACGTATCCTTTTTTGGCAGCTAAATCGCGGTCCATATCTGTGGCGGTGACAACCAACGAACCTTTTTCTTTTAGTCTTCGTGCCGTTTCTTTTATGACCGCAAACGCCTCTGGGAGAATTTCTAAAAGAACTTCCTCAATCTTCTCCGTTACGGTTTCTTCAATCTTATCAATTTGATCATAGAGTCGTTCTTTTTCCTCTACATCTGTGGCAGCATCTTCTGCCTTGGCGGTGAGTTCGTCAATTTGCTTCCGTTCTGTCGAAAGATATTCTTCAATCCTCCTTTTGAAGTCAGTGGTTTTTGCACGAAGGGCATCATCGGAAACGTTTTGAAGTTGGTTTGTGAATACGTTGATTTTCTCAACGTAAGGCTGAATTTCTTCAATGTCTTTGTCTGCCTTGCTTCCGAAGAATTTTTTGGCCAGATTATTTATAAAATCAATCATTCTGTGTGAATTCCTTTTGAGTGGCACACGGGATGTCAACAACCGTTCCGATGGCGGTGTTCCGACAGCCTGTCATGCGAGGGCGCGAAATTAAGCCTTTTTTAAGCCGAATTTGGTTAAAACTGACCGTGATTTTGGCAAGCTCAATTCGCTGTAGACTTAAAAAGGAATCGCTCCGTTTCCTGAAAACGTATTTAGCTGGATACATCCATTTATCAATTGCGGTTCCTCAAACGGATTATTGCTGATGAGGAACGGCCCATCAAGGTCAACGAAGTTGGCACGTGGTGCCAATTGCGCAGCCGCCATAATGGCGCAACTCGATTCTGTCATGCAGCCAATCATGGTTTGCAGACCCAATTGCTCGCAACGATTTAGCATGGCGTTTGCTTCGGCCAAGCCAGTGCTTTTCATCAGTTTGATGTTGACTCCGTGAAAGAGTTCTGAAGCATTTTCAAGGTCCGACAATCGTTTCACGCTTTCGTCAGCAAAAATTGGGAGGCTACTTTTTTCTTTGAGCGTTTTCCATGTTTTAGCTGAGGTGCTAAAGGGCATGGGCTGTTCAACCATCAACACGTTAAGTAAACTTAGATGGTCTATCATCTTTAACGCAACTTCAACGTCCGTCCAACCTTGATTGGCATCCACCAAAAATGGTTTGTCGGTGATGGAGCGCAGGAAGTCAATTTTGTATTTATCATCAGCTCCTCCTAATTTTATCTTGAGCAGTTTAAAATCTTCGGCTTCAGCTACTTTTTGTCTCAATTCTGCTTCACTTCCCATTCCAATGGTCATTGCAGTTGGAGGTGTTTGACTCGCAATAATTCCAAAAAGTTCCCGCGTTGGAACACCAAGCATTTTGGCTTTCAGATCATGAAGCGCAATGTCGATTGCCGCTTTAGCTGCGTTATCCTTCTCCGAAAGAGAATCAATCTCTTGAAGGATACCTGCCAGATTTTCTATCTGCCAATTTTTAGGTTTCAGCTTTGAAAGAAATGCCGTGACTGATTCAATCGTCTCGCCAAGGTATGGCGGCATGGAGGCCTCACCATAACCAACCAATCCATTCAACTCAATATGAACTTGAACCGTGGACGTAGAAGTCCGCGTGCCAGTAGCCAGCCTAAACGGATGTTTGAGTTGTAGTTGATAAGGTTCAAAACGAAGAATCATGGCTACCAATTAACGCAAAAAAGAACGGCCCTGTCGAATGACAGAGCCGTTGTATAGTTGGAGCTTTTAAAACTCAATATTCGTCTTCGTTGAAGAAGAAATCGTCCTTAGTTGGATAATCAGGCCAAATGTCTTCGATGCTCTCGAATACCTCGCCATCATCTTCAATTTCTTGGAGGTTTTCTACTACTTCCATTGGAGCGCCTGAACGCATGGCGAAGTCAATCAACTCGTCCTTTGTTGCTGGCCAAGGTGCGTCTTCAAGACGTGATGCTAATTCGAGAGTCCAATACATGTTTATTCGAGTTTACCTGTTCAATTTCGCGCAAA
>JAIOYO010000031.1 GCA_021741075.1 Flavobacteriales bacterium
CTTGGGTCGGTGGCAGTCAGCACAACCGTGTTTGCTCCAGTGTTGGCGCAGGTGAATGAAAGTGGCGTAGCCGAAAGCGATACCGAACAGTTATCGGCTGAGCCATTGTCCACCTGAGCAGCTGTGATTGTTGCCGTTCCTCCTGCGCCCAACTGAACCGTGATGTTCTGGCAGACTGCCGTTGGGGCGATATTGTCTTGAATAGTAACAGTCGCGTTACAAGTGGCCGTGTTGCCGCTTGGGTCTGTCGCAGTCAGTACAACCGTATTTGCGCCAGTGTTCGCACATGTGAATGAAAGTGGTGTGGCTGAAAGCGTCACCGAACAATTGTCGTTGCTTCCGTTGTCAACGTCTGCTGCTACGATGCTTGCGTTGCCGCTGGCATCCAACTGAACAGTGATGTTCTGGCAGATGGCCGTTGGGTTGATGATGTCCTGAATGGTAACTGTAGCATTGCATGTGGCCGCGTTTCCACTTGGGTCGGTTGCAGTCAATGTGACCGTATTTGCGCCAGTGTTCGCACATGTGAACGAAAGTGGTGTGGCGCTAAGTGTTACAGAACAATTGTCATTGGAGCCATTATCAACATCAGCGGCTACGATACTTGCATTTCCGCTGGCGTCCAACTGAACGGTGATGTTCTGGCAAACTGCTGTTGGGTTCGTTACATCTTGAACTGTTACAGTTGCAGCACAGTCATCTGTGTTTCCGCCTCCATCTTCAACTGTAAGTGTTACCGTGTTTGCACCAAGATTGGCACAAGTAAATAAACTTGTTGAAAGCGTGTAAGAAGCTATTCCGCAATCATCAGAACTTCCATTGTCAACATCTTCCCCTAAAACAGTTACGTTCCCTGATGCGTCCAATTGAACTGTGATATTCTGACATGCCGCTGTTGGTGCGGTATTGTCAGAAATTGTAAGTGTCGCTTGATCACAATTTGAAGGAACAGCCGTTTCACAAATCTCGTACGTAACGGTATACGTTGCGGGTGGAGTGTTTGCACCTACATCAACGCTACCATCAGGATTAATGGTTACATATCCCGTTGGATCTGGGGTGATGATATTGATTGTGACATCAGATGTTGTTGGCGTATTACCTCCAAAGTCATCATTGGTAAGAACGTTGATAACGTTGGTTTCACCATTCACACAATCGATAGAAGGCACAAAATCATCAACAGCTTCGATATCCTGGCAAATGCTAATGGTAATTACAATCCCGCAAGCATCATCCAAAAGCGATGGAACAGCATAAAAAGTAACTGTTGAGCCTATTGCGCCTGGTAACGTTGTCGTGTATTCCGTAGCTGAACCAGTGACTGGAAACTGATTAAAAAACCGAGTTCCGGCTGGAAAATAAGTATTGATTGAATCGATTGGAATATTGGTAGCTCCATAGCAGAAACCGAAATCTGTTTGGAGTTCTTCTGGAGTACAGTTATCTGAAACATAGTTAGGTGGAACCACAATACTTGCTGAAAGTGGGTCTGTTATTGGTTCTCCTTGGCAGGTTCCTGTGTCTTCATATCCTGTGATCAAACCTGAATTCTGAATCGCTACGCCCGTTACAGAACCAGTTCCTGTTAGTGTGCCAGTTGTCGTAATGGCATTCGCACAAGCTGCGTCATTCAAGAGAAGGCAATTATCAATTACCTGAAATGTGAAAGACAACGAGGCGAGCAACTCCGTTGGGTCGGCAGGCAATGGAAGGGTACCGAAATCCCAAATAATCGAACCGTTGATACCCACGTTCGGGTCATAATATAGATTGTTTGGCGTTGGAGCTGGCGAAAAGAAAATACTGCTAGTTAAACTCCCCGGCACCAAACCACCTGTACTTGATAATGGGACGGTAATCACGTGTCCCAACACTTCTTCCGTTCCGATGTTCCGGATGTCTATCGTATACGTAATCTCATCACCAGGACCAACTACTAGCGGGTCTGGAACGGTCGTAGATCCGTTCAATTCGCTTACAGAAATAAGCCCTTCTACTTCGGGAACGTATGAGTCGGATGACATCGTGATATTGAAAACGCAATAGGTATCCAGCGTTGTACCATATCGAAAAGTAGTCGAAGTCTGATTGTTTGTCATAACAGTGTTACCCGGATTACTCACGGTGTATGCACTTACGTCTAGTCCTGTATTATTTAGAAGATTCGGATTTCTAACGTTCCCTCCTGTTTCGATGGAAGAATTGAAGTAGTTACCGGTGGAGTTGCCCGTATGATTCAGGTTTACCCATGCCGTGTTTGCTGCATTCCTAATTTGAAAATAATCTCCTGTATAGCCTCTATCTCCCTCACCTGCCATTACCCCAACACGCAGATTAACTGCACCTGCTGGGGTCGTCTGAAACCCAGTCACCGGAATTTGAAAAGCTGCTGTTCCAGAAGGAACATAGGCATGACCATCAAAAACAGTAATGTCTCTCCAAGTCATCAGGTAGTTTTCGTACACAACCACCATTCCCCAACCACCATATAGTCCAGTTGGACCTCCACCTGTTCCTTCTCGTAGGGCAATGTCGGCTACAAAGTATTCGCCAGGGCCATTGGTTTGAACATATGTGGTTATGTCCTTAAATGCCGCATACATACCTAAGGCGCTATCCGCTGTGTTTGCAGACAATGGGAAATAAATTTCTGTAGTTGAAAGAGTTGTGTAATTAGTTGCTAAAGGACCTTTCAGTTTAGCCTGCCGCTTATCAAAAGTCTTAGTGTAATTAGAGTACGTTGGGGCTAGCCCTGAAACGTTCACATTTGCTTCAGCACCATTCTCGGTGTCGTTAGTATTGAGGTTAGTACCCGGGTCTCTAACAAGGCTAACAATTGTCAAGTTTACACCGCCAATGGTAATGACATACGATGGATTCAATGTAGCTATTCCGTTTCCGCCAGAAGTAGTATAGGTTACGGGCACATTCACTGCCGCGTTTCCATTGACAGATAACGTTACTCTATTAGCTCCAGTATTGTTTGTGAAGTTGAATACATAAGTATTGGTTCCATCACTGAATGTATAAATCGGATATCGATTTCCACTAGAACCGCCTCGTGTTACTTGAAGAGTGTACCCTGTATTTGGAATATTATCATTATCACCAACGGTGTAATTCTGATTAACAGGGGTTGATCCTGTTTGTACTTGCTTCGTGACGTTAAATGTGTACGGGGAGCTAGAGGATTCGTCCGTTCTTCCTGTCCAATAGAGACCAGCAAAAAGCACGTTGGTACATTCATCGTCTGCCCCATTTTCTGCTGAAAAGTCAAGAGTGGCCATGGATGAATTGAATGTGCTATCAACTCCGTCAATGTCAACGTAAATCATCGAACTCTGATTGCCACCGCCATCACTATAATTTGCCAATGTCAAATTGGTATTGCCAATCATGGCAAAATCACCCTTGATTTTGTACGTAGAGGGTGTAGTTCTGGGAGCGAAATCGACAAAAACCTGGCTGCTTGCAAACAGCGGAGCTATCGTAAAAAGGAGTAACGCAGAAAACCTACAGACAATCAATCTGCACATCTCCCACAAAGAAAAAAAACGACTATTTGAGGTTCTATTCATGCGCCTTTTCGTTCGGAAGATTAAAAAATTTCTTCCATACTGAAGGACGTTGTACGCCACGAACAGGAAAAGGTTATGGTTAGATGAAATCGGTTTCGACCAACGGTGACTGAGTGACTACTAATACCGTGTAAAACTTAATTGTGTCGTGCTGTTTGTCGGAGAATTATGGTTGTTCGTCCATTAAAACAGGACCGTAACCGAGCCCGTATTGGCCTTTTTTCCAGTGGATTGTTGCATTCCTTCCCAAACCACACCATCCTTGAAAATGGCATTGATCTTCCAAACATACGCGCCCATTGGAACATATTGACCTTTGTAACGCCCGTCCCAACCTTCTGATGGTTGACCGTCAAAAAGCTCGGTCGATTCCCAAAGCATGTTGCCCCACTTATCATACACCCAAGCATGATATTCACGAATTCCAGTTCCTTTTGGTAGAAACGAACCAGCATCGCCAAACTCACCTATTGCTACAGCATTTGGCACAAAAAGGCCCGAAACAAGCTCTATATAGATGTTGGCAGTTGCCGTATCCAAACAGCCATATTCATTATAAGCGCGCAAGATAATCTGGTAGGATCCGTGCTCAGGATAATCATAAGTAGGTTCAACCAATTCCGATAAATCTCCATTTCCGAACGACCAGATGTAATCATTTGCGCCTGTAGAATTATTGATAAAAGTGAACTCGCTTCCCTCCTCATTTCCGGTAGAAATCAGCGTGAAATTGGCGTCAGGGCGTGGGTACGCGAATACAGCCGAATCTACCGTAAGCGTATCCATGCATCCATTTGAGTCTGTTACAATGAGCGTGACGTCATAGCTCCCTGCTTCTTCGTAGAAATGATAAGGACTCGATTGGGTGCTCGTAACCCCATCGCCAAAATCCCACAAATAGGAAACCACCGGACTGCTTTGATTAAACAGGCCGACCATGATGGGATAGCATCCTTCAGGATTCGGAATGGCAAAACCAGCTTGCGGAAGTGGGCTGATTGGTAACAGTTGAATCGTTGAGTCAACGCAACCATCTGGCGATATTGCCACCAAGGAAATCGTGTAAGTCTGTGCCGTATCAAACATAGTGGATGGAAGAACTTGGGTGGAGGAATCTCCATTTCCAAAAGTCCAACTATAACTTAAGGCATTGGTGCTATTATTTGCAAAGTCAACCACAACCGGGAAGGTGCACGCATCGACTATTGTTTCTTCAAAAGCAGCAACAACAGGTGCGAAGGTTGAAACGATGACTGAATTAGGGACTGATTCACAACCGTTCTGATCCACGGCTGTTACAGATACATTGGTTAACTGCGTGAAGTATGAATTGAACGTAGTCCCGAATCCTTGTCCGCTCTCCCAAGTGATTAGGTAAGTACCTCCACCTCCACTCGCTTCAGCAGAAAGTGAAGCCACTGTTCCAGGACAAATAGTCGTGTCGTTTGATGTAACCAAAATAATCTGGTCTGGCTGAGTGATTTCGACCGTATCAGAATTTGTACAACCGTTCGCGTCTGTCACTTCGTAGATATACTCCCCAGCAGAGAGTTCTGTTGCTGTTTGCGAATTCTGACCAATAGATATCCAATTGTAATCGTAAGGCGAAACGCCTCCTGACGCTTCGATGGTGGCAGAACCATCATCATCGCCAAAACATAAGGCATTGGTCACCTGAAGCACCGCCACATTCAGCGGAGCAGGTTCGGTCATTTCCAATTCCAGCGAATCCTGACAACCATTCAGATCTGTGACCACAACTTCGTAAGTTCCAGCACCCGCTCCGTTCAGAATGGGATCCGAATCTCCATTCGACCACAGATATGAATAAGCAGGCACACCACCTGCGGCTTGAACTACGAACTGACCGTTCTGCTCGCCTCCGCAGCTGACCAACGTTGTATCTGTTGGGATAATGGTGAACAAAGTAGGTTCAGTAAGCGTGATGCTTTGCGCGGTCTGACAACCATTCTGATCTGTTACAGTAACGCTGTAAACTCCGGCAAAAAGTGAATCAATGTCCTGTGTGGTTTCGCCATTGCTCCATTGATAAGTGTAAGGGGCATTTCCCTGCGAAACCTCCACATTGATTACACCATCAGAAGAACCGAAGCAAGAAACATTAAAGCCGTTGTATGTGTTCGGAAACGATTGAACACTGAGCGGTTCTGGCTCTGTCAGCGTAATGCTGTCCTGATGCGTGCAGCCGTTAGCGTCTGTAACCGTTACCAAATACGTTCCAGCAACTATTCCCGTTAAATCTTCATCAATGGATGTGTAGCCATTCTCACCCGTCCAGAAGAAATTGTAATTCTGACATTCAGCACCACCGTTAATATGAATGTCGATGGCGCCATCGTTTGCACCAGCGCACGATACATTTGTTCCACCGACAAAACGTGGAGATTCAAGACTGTCTGTTGAAAGTGGTTCCGGTTGCGTCAGAACAATTGTATCTGTTGCCTGTGTTCCATTCGCATCGGTCACAATAAGGACGTATTCTCCAGCACTCAATCCAACGGCCGTTTGCGTTGTTTGATTATTAGACCAAAGGAAATTGTAAGGCGAACATCCGCCCGAAACTGTGGCCGTTGCTACGCCATTGTCCGAACCATTACAACTGATATTGTAACCGCAAGCAAGAATTGGAGAGCTGACAGTTACCGCGATGGGTGATGGTTCAATCGTTACTGTAAACGAACAGGAAGCCGTATTTCCTGACTGATCCTCGGCATTGTATATCACCGTTGTTGTTCCAACTGGGAAGTTGTCTCCTGACGAAAAATTACCGGTCATTGTGACCGTGCAATTATCACTTTCGGTCGGTTCAATCCAAGTTACTGAAGGCGTGCAATCTGCGCTATCAGGCACTAAGGCAATGACGGAAGGACAAGAATTAATCACAGGAGAAATCGTATCGAGAACAGAGACCACCGCAATGCAATCACCCGTATTTCCGCTTGCATCTATAACAGTCAGTGTCACGATGGATTGCCCAAGATTGGCGCATTGGAAATCGCTCTGGGAAAGCATGAAAGAAACAATTGCGCAATTGTCTGTTGAACCGTTATCAACAGACATTGGATCCAGCGAAACAGAACCGCTTGCATCCAAATAGACCGTAGCATTCTGGCAAACCGCATTCGGGTCAAGAGCTTCAAGAACTGTAACTATTGAAGAACAGGAAGAGATGTTTCCGCTGTTGTCCTCCACGTTCAACTCAACCGTATTCGGTCCTGTAGTGGAGCAATCGAACGCAGTAATATCCAAGCTCAGATTGGCAAATCCGCAAACGTCAGAAGAGCCATTGTCAATCTGTGAAGGGATAATCGTGGCGTTTCCATTCACATCCAATGAAACCGTGATGTCCTGACACAAAGCCGTTGGCGGAACATTATCCTCAACGGTCACGATTGCCGTACAGGTTGATGTGTTTCCATCGACATCGGAAACCGTGAGCGTGACGGAATTCGGACCAAGGTCGGTGCAGTCGAATGAGTTAGGCGTAAGCGTGAAGCTACTAATAGAACAATTGTCTGTGCTTCCATTGTCCACATTCGCAGCTACAACTGTAGCGGTTCCATTTGCATCCAACTGAACGGTGATGTCCTGACAAACGGCCGATGGATCGATATTGTCTTCAACCGTGACGGTTGCCGAGCAAGAAGCTGAATTTCCACTTGCATCTGTCGCGGTCAGCGTAACCGCATTCGCTCCCAAATTGCCGCAATCAAATGTTGATGGATTGACCGTGAGATTAACAATTCCGCAGTTGTCAGACGAACCGCCATCTACATCAGCACCCACAATTGTGGTAGTTCCATTGGCATCCAGTTGAACGGTTATGTCCTGACAAATGGCCGAAGGTGGTGTGTTTTCAATCAAATTGACCGTTGCCGTACAGGTAGAAGAATTCCCGGCTATATCCGTCACCGTCAATTCAACCTGTGCAGGCGCACTGACCGTGCAATCAAAGGAATTCGGAGTGACAGAAAGTGTCAACGAACCGCTGCAATTGTCGGTAGAACCGTTGTCAATCTGAGCTGCAACAATGGTTGCCATTCCATTGGCATCTAAGGCCACCGTGATGTCCTGACAGGTTGCAGTCGGACCAATCGCGTCCTCAACGGTAACCGTTGCATCGCAGGTGGAAACCAGGCCATTCACATCAGTCACAGTCAGTGTAACCGTATTCAGACCAATATCGGAACAATCGAAAATATTTGGAGAAACAGACAAGTTATCAATGCCACAATTGTCGGTGCTTCCGTTATCGACATCAGTGGCTACAATGCTTGCGTTTCCAGCGGCATCCAATTGTATCGTTGCATTTTGGCAAATGGCCAATGGAGCGAGGTTGTCAGAAACCGTAACCGTTGCGTTGCAACTAGCGGTGTTTCCACTCACATCGGTAACGGTTACAACTACGGCATTTGCCCCAATGTTGGAACAATTAAAAGAGCCTGGATTAACAGTAATATCTGCAATGGCACAGTTGTCGGTAGAGCCTGAGCCAAGCTGATTTCCAGTAACCGTTACGTTTCCTGTGGCATCCAGATCAACCGCAATATCCTGACAAACAGCTGTTGGATTCTCGTTTTCATTGATGGTGATAGTGGATAGACAATTGGCTGTATTTCCAGCAGCATCGGCAACGGTGAGTGTTACGATTGTTGAAGGTGAATCCGCACAAGTGAACGTATCATCGCTGAGCGAAAGGCTTTGAATGGCGCAATTATCCGTTGAGCCATTATTTACCTGTGATGGCGTAATGGAAGCATTTCCAGAACCATCCAACGTGACCGTCAAATCCTGACAAATAGGAACTGGTGGAATCAGATCTTGAACCGTGACCGTGGCATTACAAGTGCTGACATTTCCGTTCACATCGGTTACCGTTAACAGCACCGCATTCGGTCCCAAACCGGCACAGCTGAACACGTTCGGTGATACCACCAAGGAAGCAATTCCGCAGTTGTCCGCGCTTCCATTATTTACAACCGTGGCCGAAATGGTAGCTACACCGCTTGCATTCAATTGCACTGTTGCATTCTGACAAAGGGCATTCGGAAGTTCTGAATCGTTCTGAATGATGGTTCCGTTCACAAAATCGGAGCACCCGTTGTCATCCGTCAACGTCAGCGAATAATTTCCAACCGTGAGATTGGAAATGGTGGCGGTGGTCTGACCATTTGGACTCCAGAGATAAGAATACGGAGCAGTTCCTCCAACGATGAATGTTCCCAATTCGCCATCCGAACCTCCAACGCAAGTCACATTGCTATTGAGTAGGATTACGGCTGAAGGTTCGGGAAAAACACGAATCAAAGCATCGGCAGAAGCAGTACACCCTGCCATTGCATAAATCACATCATGCCTCACCGTGTAATTTCCTGCCGAAGCATAGGTGTAACTTGGGTTTTCCGTGGTTGATGAATTACCATCACCAAAATCCCAAAAGTGTGTTACTGCTCCTCCTGTTGCACCATTGTTCACAAAATTGAAATTGTGACCTTGAAAACACTGCTCATCATCGTCCACGCTGAAATCAGGATTAACTACCGTGACTGTTTCGCTACTGGTAAGCGATTGTCCGCTGCATGCATCCGTAAGCGTGAATGTATAAGTGGTTGTTTGAGTTGGCGAAACAGACACATTATTGCCTGCTGGTACGCTATTGTCCCAGCCACTAACATATGGCATGATGCTTCCTGAAGTGTTAGCTGTAAGATTTGCCGACTCCCCATGACAAATAGTGGTCGTTCCTGTTGTTGATAGCGCCAAAGGAATATCGTTATCCAGAATATCCATTGAAACGGTAGGTGGTGGTGTGCAAGAGCAACCTCCGCCAGCAAGATTCAAAACGACTGTTTCCGTTCCTTCCGTAGTATAGTCTAGAATTCCTTCAATGTTTACAACGGCAGAGTTTTGCCCTGCGGGGATGGTGACGCTTCCGGGCAAGGCCGTGTAGTCCACTCCGGGCGTGGCTGTTCCAGAAACTAAATAGCCAACCGTAAGCGGTGAGGAATTGCTCGCTCCTGGCAACCGACTAAAGACAAAACTGCCAATGTCACAGCCTTCGTAAATTCCTGTAACACCAGCAACGGCTTCCATTGTTACTGCTTCTTCTCCACTTGCAGAAAAACTTCCGCCTTCAAGAAAAACACCTGAATCTAAAGCGCCATCGCCCGCATCGGCAACCGCAATTTTTATGTGGTATGACTGACAAGACGTAACCACAATTTGAGCTGTCAGTACCGTGGTATGACCATCATATTGCACGGCTGGTCCATTTGAATTGTCTACGTAATACGCACAATTTTCGCAAGGGCCAATAGACGGCTCGGTTGCGCTATAACCGTTGTTCACATTATCAATTGCAACGGGTAATGTTGTGCCTGGAATTAAGGCAATATTCACAGCTCCGCCTGAAAAAGGTCCAGCTATTCCGGGGCCTGATATGAAGAAACCAAAAACATCGTTGTAGCCGGAATTTACATACTCAGGATATTCCTCTGAACCAAAAATGTAGTTAAAACGAAGTGTATCGCTCTGAGGAACAAAATCAAATTCGAGAATGGCAGCATCATATGTCTGAAAGTTTGATGCAAGAATTCGAAGATCGGGGTCTCCTGCACCACCATTTCCAAAACCCGAACTATTGGCATTATCTGGCCCAACAGCAATTCCAGCCTGACCAGATGTAAGAAGTACTCCTCCTTGCAGTCCTAAAACAGTTCCAGCTCCGCTAAAAGTTCCTGCTGCCCGTGGTACCCCAGAATAGGTAATATTAGAAGCGGTAACACAAGATCCCAGAAGTACATTTTGAACATAATCCTGAACCTGCTGGGTTGTGATTGCTTGATTAACTGAAATTGCCTGCGAAAATGCCTGATTCGACAAAACGTTTCCGACCAGCACCATTACCAGTGTCAACAAAAATCGTGTATGCAGTTTTAACTTTCTGATGGTAATGTTCATTCGTTCGCTCAATTGAGCAGGCTCTTACGCGAATGCGATTCTACGCGCACTTTTACAGAAAGTTAGATTCTCGTTGCATTATTCGACCAAACAAGCTCAAGCGAGCACTAGTGTTAACATTGGGATAATAAACGAGGTTTGCCTTATGCCTACTTTTGCCCAAATTCACTACATATGGACTTTGGTTTCGTAGATTTTCTTCAGCTCATTGGAGCGCTCGGTTTTTTCATCTTTGGAATGAAGGAAATGAGCGATGGCATCCAAAAGGTTGCTGGATCAAAAATGCGCGACATTCTAAGCGCCATGACCTCCAACCGCTTTCTCGGTCTATTGACCGGGTTTTTGGTCACTGCTCTGGTTCAATCCTCATCTGCAACAACGGTGATGATTGTGAGCTTTGTGAACGCTGGGCTTTTGAGTTTGGTGCAGTCCATTGGCGTAATTATGGGTGCCAACATAGGCACAACCATTACCGCTTGGCTTATCTCAATTCTTGGTTTCAAAGTAAAAATATCGGCTGTGGCCTTGCCAATAATTGCCATCGGGTTTCCAATGTTGTTTTCTTCCAACACAAAATGGAATTCATGGGCCCAAGTTCTCATTGGCTTCGCGATACTTTTTATGGGTTTAGAGGAGTTGAAAAATTCGGTTCCAGACCTCAAATCGAACCCTCAAATTCTGAGTTTTCTTCAAAATTATGCACACTTAGGCTACTTATCTACGTTCATTTTTATAATTGTCGGTACGGTAATCACCCTCGTGGTTCAGTCTTCAAGCGCGGCCATGGCGCTTACACTTGTTATGTGCTACGAAGGTTGGATCCCTTTTGAACTGGCTGCCGCAATGGTCCTAGGTGAAAACATCGGAACTACCATTACAGCCAATCTTGCCGCGCTGGTAGGAAATGTTCATGCTAAACGGGCCGCTGGCGCTCATTTTATCTTCAATGTTTTTGGAGTAGCATGGATGTTTCTTGTGTTTCCGTTTTTCTTAAAAGGCATAGCATGGTATATGGGAAATTACATGAATATGTTCCCATCAACGGAAAGCAGCAGTTTTAACGCAGAACATATTCCGATAGCGTTATCTATGTTTCATACAAGTTTCAACATACTTAATGTGTTAGTTCTCATTTGGTTTGTGCCTTTTATTGCCAAGGTTGTAACTAAGGTTATTCCATCTAAGGGAGATGACGAAGATTTTAGTCTAGAATTCATCGGTAGAGGACTTCTGAAAACGCCAGAAATATCTCTTGTTGAAGTGGAGAATGAGATTATCAAATTCGCCAAGCTTAACTTGAAGGGGGTTAATAAGATTAGCGAACTTATTGAAGAAACTGAACTAAAAAACCAACAGAAACTCATCAAAAAAATTAAGGAGTACGAAGAGCACACCGACCTGATTGAGCTTAAGGTTGGAGAGTTTTTGATGGGGCTTTCGCGCTCAGAACTTTCAAATGAAAGCTCGAGGCGCGTGCAATCGTTTTTGGCGGTTGTAAATCACATGGAATCCATTGGCGACATTTATTATCAAATGTCTCGGTCTATTGAGCAAAAAATTGCAAAGAAAATTTGGTTCGAGGAGAGTCATAGAATTGACTTGCGCGAAATGCGCGACTTGGTCATTCAGGGCATGAAATTGATGATGAAGACGATTTCTCAAAACCCAGAAGACATTAAGCTGATACAGGCTACAGAAGTCGAAAAAATACTTAACACCAAGCGCGACAAATTCCGAGCTAAAAATTTCAAGCGTATCGAAAAGGGTAAGGTTAGCCTCGAAGCAGGTTTAATTTACATGGATTTGATAAGCGGATACGAACGAATGGGCGACAATGTAATACACGTGTCTCAAGCGCTTCGCGGAGACCATCTCGATTTGGAAGATGAGATTGCTACCGGCCCAAAACTCACGGAAGAATAATATCTGAAGTAACTATAGTATCACTATGCTGTAGAGCACGGTCTACTATATACATTTCGTACCTGATGGTATCATAGGGAGTTCCTGGCCTAGCCGTTACGCCAACCTCCATTTCTCCTTCTAACTCACCGTTTCCTCCTTCAGAGGTCAAACGTTTGAACCTCACATGAAACGGAAACGGTGGAACGACTTCTACAAAAACGCCATTTTGTTTTTCAAAATAGTTGATAAACAGATTGTAGTTGTAAGGCTGTCCTTGGGCAAATTCGCCAATGGTATCTCCTTCATTCAAACCCAAATCTCCATCTCCATCAGTAAAACTAAATTTTACTGCTCCTAACGAATCGCTAGGGCCGACTGCCGCTAAATTGGGATAAAATCCGAGGAACTCAATGTGTGGTCTGTTCGGATAATCAACTCGCTTTAAACACGAACTCAGCGCCACAGCAATCAACATAAACATCAATCCCTTTCTCATAACTCAAAATTAGGCAATTTTGCGCCCAGCTTAGGAAGCATGAACACAGCTACTGAACATATCTCCAATCAGATTTTCTCAATGAACGAGCACAACGATGTGTTGTTCGAGCAGATTGCGTTGGAGTTGTTCCGGTATCATGCAAAGAAGAACGAAACGTATCGCGATTTTATTGGACATCTTGGCGTAGATGTCGAAAATATTTCAACGCTGAATCAGATTCCATTTCTGCCGATTTCTATGTTCAAAAGGAATCACGTTGGGATATTTAACGCGCCTCCAGAAGCTGTTTTTTTGAGCAGCGGAACAACTGGCACGGAGCGCAGCCAACATCATGTGGCGAGTTTGCAACTGTACGACCAAAGTCTTTTCAATTGCTTCCATCAGTTTTTCGGAAAAGCTGAAGATTATTGCATTTTGGCATTGCTTCCTTCCTATTTGGAGCGTTCCAATTCATCGTTGGTCTATATGACCCAAAAGTTGATGAAAAAAAGCGGTCATGCAGATAACGGATTCTATCTAGACCGCTTGACTACGCTCTCTAAAGTGCTGAAGAAAAACTCAGAAAATGGCGTAAAAACGCTTCTAATTGGAGTCACCTTCGCCTTGCTTGAACTGGCCGAAAAGCACCCACAGGAGCTAAAGAATTGCAGCATTTTAGAAACGGGCGGGATGAAAGGAAGGCGCAGAGAAATGCCGCGAGAAGAGATTCACGAAATTCTCACAACTGCCTTCGGACTGGAAAAAATAGCCAGCGAATATGGCATGACGGAGCTCTTGAGTCAAGCGTATTCCTTAGGCGATGGAGTTTTCCGAACACCCCCTTGGATGCGCGTTTACGTGCGTGAAGCTACCGACCCGCAAACCTTACACGAACGCGGAAAAGGCGCTCTGAACGTGATAGATCTGGCAAACATGCATAGTTGCCCGTTCATAGCCACGCAAGATTTGGCACACATTCATCAGGACCATTCTTTTGAGGTGCTTGGCAGAATGGACGATGCAGAGGTTCGGGGATGTAATCTGATGGTTTCGGTTTAACCGCAAAGGCGCGGAGTTTTCGCTGAGAACGCAAAGACGACTTTTTCGCGCCTTTTGCGAATTCTTTGCGTCTCTGCGGTTAAAGATCAAACCGCCTTTATCAGGTAATAATTCTTCTTGCCACGCTGCGCGAGGATGTATTTTCCAGCTATCAGAAACGAAGCATCAACATTCAGATCAACACTCGAAACTTTATTCTGATTAATGGAAACTCCATTGCCCTGAATCATCTTTCTGGCTTCACCTTTTGATGGGAAAATAGCCGCTGCATCAGTCAGAAATTCGATGACAGGAATACCTGCTTGAACATCTGAAGCCGAAATCTCAAACTGAGGAACGCCATCAAAAACCGCAAGCAGATCACTCTCGGAAAGCTTTCTCAAAGATTCCTCAGTTCCCTTTCCGAAGAGAATCTCTGAAGCCGCAACGGCCGCGTTATAGTCATCCTCAGAATGCACTCTTGTGGTTACATCTTTTGCCAGTGCTTTCTGCAATAAGCGGTTATGTGGCGCTGGTTCGTGTTCTGCTTCAATCGCTTCAATTTCGTCCTTCGGGAGAAGGGAAAAAATGCGGATGTATTTCTTCGCATCCTCATCCGAAGCATTCAGCCAAAACTGGTAGAATTGGTAAGGTGATGTTCTGTTTGGGTCGAGCCAAACGTTACCACTTTCGGTCTTGCCGAACTTGCCGCCATCAGCTTTGGTGATCAAAGGAGCAACCAATGCTTTGGCTTCTCCCAATCCCATTCTGCGGATGAGTTCTGTTCCAGTGACGATGTTTCCCCACTGATCGGAACCACCCATTTGCAGTTTCACTCCTTTGGTCTTGAGCAAGTGAGCAAAATCGTAGCCTTGCACCAATTGGTAGCTGAATTCCGTGAACGATAGGCCCGTTTCCAAACGATTCTGAACCGAATCTTTGGACATCATGTAGCTTACCGTGATATGCTTTCCAATATCGCGCATGAACTGGAGGAAGCTCATTCCTTTGAACCAATCGTAGTTGTTGGCCAATTCAGCTTTGTTCTCTCCATTCTCAAAATCGAGGAATTTGAGCAATTGACTCCGAACACCTTCCTGATTCTTGCGCAGCGTTTCTTCATCCAAGAGATTCCGTTCTGCCGATTTTCCTGAAGGATCACCGATCATTCCAGTAGCGCCACCCACCAAGGCAATCGGTTTGTGACCGGCTAATTGAAGATGCTTCAGCAACATGATTGGCACCAGATTTCCGATGTGCAGCGAATCGGAGGTCGGGTCGAAGCCCACATACCCCGTCACCATTTCGCGATTGAGCATTTCCTGCGTTTCGGGCATGCTGTCGTGCAACAGTCCGCGCCATTTCAATTCGTCAATAAGGTCGTGCTTGGGTTTAAAGGACATTCTTCAATGTTTTTGGGCGGCAAAGTTAGAAGGGCTACCAACAATTCCCATAAAAAGCGGTTCATTCCTTATCTTCGTTAACTCAACTGATCAACAATGGCTGCTAGCAAGATAAAGTCCGACATCTCGAAAATTCTGGAACGAATAAATGACGAGCGTTTCTTGAACAGCGTTCTGGTAATGATGAGGTCCTATGACGATTCGGAACCGCAGCTATCAACAGAACAACTTAATGAGTTGGAGAGAAGAATTGTCAACCACCGAAATGGCGAAACGGATAGCATTCCTTGGAGAAAATCACTGGAAGAAATTCGAGCCAAGGTGAGGAAATGAAATTCGAGGTTTTTACAAAACCAGAGGCAAACAAGGAAATTCTTGAAGCTGCCGGTTGGTATGAAGACCAACAGTTAGGACTTGGTCTCAGATTTCTTGATGAACTTGAGAATGTCCTTTTTCATCTTGAAAAGGAGCCTCTCATTTTTGAGAAAAAACACCTTGAGACCAGAGAAGCCCCTCTCCAAATTTTTCCTTTTGTTGTCGTTTATCAGGTGGATGGAAATACGGTAATTGTGCTTGCGGTTTTCCACACAAGTCGGAACCCAACAGGAAAAATCGGTTCCCCAGATTAACGTTTAAAGCGGATAGTTATGTTCATTCATCCGAATTTGAGCAGCCAAACGCGCATTCCATTATATATATTCGTCTCTGTTTAGCATTAACCGCAATAGCCTTCCATAATTGATACCTGTCTTTGACTTGGCAGTTACGCGTCCTGTTCCGATGTTGAACCCGATGAGAAAAAGATCCGGACGAATGGAGTGGATGAATATTTTCAAGCCATCTTATTTTCTGGTCACCCAATCAGGCCGAAGCATTTCCTTATGAGCCGCCACAAAAGTCTCTTCCGATATTTCGCCTAAAATGGGCTGGAGCTTTCGATAGAGATAGGTAGGTTCGTCCATCAGTTTTGGGTAGTGCAAAAGCGCAATAGCTTGGTCGTGTCTGGCACATTCAACCAGTACATGGCTAAGCGATTTTAATAGAATAAACTGCTGCTTATCGGGATTAGAAGTTTTAATCATACCCCCAGCGTGCCCACGTTTTGAACCAAATATTCGAGTCAAAATCCCTTTCCTTTTCAAATTATCTTTCGAGACCTTCACTCGGCTTTCAGTGGCTTTCTCAATATCACGTATCGGAATTATCACCAGGTCAAGCTTGATTTCTGGGTTTTCTAGAATTTCTTCAATATAGTTTGAAATGTTTGGGCTTTTTACAATGTAAGCCGCATTCTCATCTCGGATATTCGATTCAAGTCCTGCACGACCAATCGGGTCGAGGTTTTGGTCTAGATTATCTAACGTAAAGCCCGTATCCAAGCCTAAGCGCGTGAGTAATTGAACCAAAAACGAAGTTCCTGCTCTTCCAGTTCCTGCTATGATTACGTGGCGCCTCATTGCAACTGCTTAATTGCTTCAGAAACCTCACTTGTAGGCATTTGACAGGCCTTATTCACACACACATAAAAACGAGTATCGCCTTTTACTAACTTATTTTGGAGGAGCGGTAAACCAGCTTCAGTTAAACCGCCAATCAGCAGTTTATTCGGATGGTAATGCTGTTCCATTTCAGCCCGTTTGGCGTCCGCTTCCTTGCCAACAATGGCCACTTCGTAGAACGGAAAGGTGTGATGGAGCATCAACTCCAACCAATTGGAATACCAACTGGCGCTTTGGCCAATGTTGGCCGCCACATTATTCAACATCTGCTCAGAAATATCCAAGTATTCCTTCTTATCAAAATAATGTCCGAGGTAGAAAAGACCTTTCGCCATGCTCGAATTAGATGAAGGCATCACGTTATCTGTCAACTCCATCTTTCGGGCAATAAGTTTCGAGTCTGAGTTGGAATTGAAGAAGAACATACCAGATTCTGCATCATGAAAATGCTCGATGGTGTAGGCCGCCAAAGCATCAGCCTCATCCAGCCATTTCCTATCAAACGTTGCTTGATAGAGCGAGATGAAAGCTTCGATGGTAAAACAATAATCCTCCAAAAATCCATTGATCGTGGATCGGCCTTCTTTGTGATTTCGTAGCAATCCACCATCTTTTGTCTTCTGTTTTTTGATGATGAATTCGGCATTTTTCAAGGCTGCATCCAAATACGCCTTCTCGCCAAAAGCACGGTAGGCATCGGCATAGCCTTTCAGCATCAGGGCATTCCACGAAGTGAGCTGCTTATCATCCAATCCCGGACGGATGCGTTTGTCCCGTTCTTTCAGCAAAAGCGCATTCACCGCTTTTACTTTTTGCTTCAGTTCATCCGTTTTCCAGCCTTGTTTCTTGGCAAATACCTCATCTCCATCCTTTCTTAGAAGAATGTAGTTGTCGTGTTCCCAAAGGCCCTTGGCGTTTATGTTGTAATAATCTTTTACCCAATCGAAATCAGCGCCTAAAAGCGCTTGCAGTTCTTCCTTTTTCCAAACGTAGAACTTGCCTTCTTCGCCCTCGCTGTCGGCATCCAAAGCGGAATAAAATGCGCCTTCATTGGTGGTCATTTCGCGCTTTACATACTCCAAGGTTTCTTCCACAATTTCCTTGTAAAGTGGGTTTTTGGTAGCCTGATAGGCTTCCGAATAAAACGATACCAATTGCCCATTGTCGTAGAGCATTTTTTCGAAGTGAGGCGCTTTCCAAAGCTCATCGGTAGAATAGCGCGCAAATCCTCCTCCAACCTGATCGTAAATGCCACCGAAGGCCATTTTCTCCAAGGTTAAACTCACATGGTCCAACACGAATTTATCCTGCGAAAGTGTAGCATATCGAAGCAGGAATTCGTAATTGTTCGGCAATGGGAATTTAGGCGCTCGGTTCGGTCCGCCTTCCACGTTATCGATCTGTCCTTTCCATGCCTCGACATAAGAATGGACCTGCTCTTTTGTAAAATTTGCCTTGGCTGAATTGCGTTGAATCAGTTCACTTTCCGCAACGCCCTTTGTGAGATTGGTGGCATATTCCAAAGCCTTTTCACGGTCATTTTCCCAAATGGAAGCAACCTTAGCCATCACATCCATCCATTGTTCCTTCGGGAAATACGTACCGCCATAAAGCGGTCTGCCATCAGGCAAGGCAAAACAATTGAGTGGCCAACCTCCACGTCCGGTCATCAACTGCACAGCACTCATATATACCGCATCCACATCGGGCCGTTCTTCCCTATCGACCTTGATGCAGATAAAATGCTCGTTCATGAAAGCCGCAACTGCGCTATCCTCAAAACTTTCGTGCTCCATTACATGACACCAATGGCAGGCACTGTAGCCAATGCTCACCAGAATCGGTTTCTGCTCAGCCTTTGCCTTGGCCAGACTTTCATCATTCCAAGCCACCCAATCAACAGGATTGTGTGCGTGCTGGAGCAAGTAAGGACTGGTTTCGTTAATGAGGGCGTTGGTGTGCTTATGGTCGGTCATTTCGTTCTTGGTAGTGTGTTGCCCATGGCAGGCTTGAAAAAGAAACGTGCTCAAAAAAAGTGGAAAATAATGTTGCAGGTGCTTCATCTTGGTCAAAAGTAGCAAGTAATCCGCCCTACCTTTGTGTGGTGCAAGAACCACAGACAGATACACTCCAAGTTGAGCTACTGGAAGATTCCGCCTCCCTAGCTTTTCAGGACTCCATTTGCCTCGATTACGATGGCTTTGTTTGTCACTTGCCTGAAGATTCGATTCCAGCAGTTGTTAAAGAATTTGTTCCCAGTCTTTTTGAAGGCCACCTTCTTCACCCTAAAAACGACCATTCGTATTTAGACAAAGTCGTTTCAGGTGGAAGTTTTGGCTTCTTTGTGCTACTTTTTTGTGCCGCAGTATTTGTATACATACAACGAAGTTCGGAAGGCTTTTTTGGTTCGGTTTTTAAAGCGAGCTTCGATGCAAATCAGGCAAATCAAGACGCTAGAGTAGAAAACTCTCAGCGCAGCACCAATCTGTTTCTAACGCAAATAATTGCATTGGTTTCGATTTCGCTTTTCACATCAGAAGTCATCATTCAATTCGGCTTTACCACGTTTCCGATGGCAACCATTTTCTTTCCTGTTTTAGGAGGACTGATAGCTGCTATTGTACTAAAACGTGCAATCCTTTGGATACTGGCTCAATTATTTAGTCTGAACGGTGAGCTACGCCATCACAAATTTAATCTCAACCTTTTCCTGTCAAGCACTGGCTTAAGTCTTTTGCCGCTCTCCTTGTTGCTCTTCTATAGTCCACAAATTCCCTATTCCATTATTATATATACGGGATTAGCAATCAGCATTGTCTTTTATCTCAAGGGCTTACATAGAGGCGTTTCGCTTGCCATAACTTCTAGCTCCATCGTAACGCTCCATTTGTTTTACTACTTTTGCGCGCTCGAAATACTACCAGTTTTTGTACTAATACGTTGTGTAAAAGGCTTGTAGCAAAAACCGTTCAACCACCCATGGACAAAGTAAAAAGTATCCTTGTATCTCAACCACAACCAGAAGGAGACAAAAACCCCTATTTCGACCTTGCTCAAAAACATAACCTGAAAATTGATTTCCGATCGTTCATTCACGTAGAAGGGGTGGATGCTAAAGATTTTCGGACTCAGAAAATCAACATTCTCGATCATAGCGCCATCATTCTTACCAGTAAGAACGCTGCGGATCATTTCTTTCGCATGTGTGAAGAGACTCGTGTTACTGTTCCAGAAGGCATGAAGTATTACTGCGTTTCGGAGGCAATTGCTTACTACTTGCAGAAATACGTTGTGTACCGAAAACGGAAGATTTTCTTTGGCGGCAATACATTCAGCGACCTTGTTGAAGTATTGAAGAAGCACAAAAGCGAAAAGTTTCTTCTGCCTTGTATCGATGACTTGAAGCCAACCATTCTTGAATCGCTGAATGCGCTGGGCGTTAATTACACAAAAGCAGTTCTATACAAAACGGTAAGCAGCGATTTGTCTGACCTTGCTGATGTGAACTACGATGTGCTTGTTTTCTACAGCCCAACCGGAATCAAATCACTGTTTGAGAATTTCCCAGATTTCAAGCAGAATAAAACTCGAATTGCAGCTTTTGGACCAACAACGGCACATGCTGTGAAAGAACACCAATTAAAATTGGACATTGGAGCACCTGTGCCGAATGCCCCATCAATGACTATGGCGTTAGACCAGTACATTCAACAGGCTAACAAGAAAAAATAGCCGTTCTGTTAAAAATATATAAGGATGAGGGGCTTTGTAATCATGGCCCCTTTTTCTTTTCTAAATTCAAACCAAAATGAGCAGATACACTTTCGGGAAGAAGGAAAAACTCTGTTCAAAATTGGTGATTGATGCGCTTTTCAAATCAGCGAAATCATTTAAGGAATATCCAATTAGAGTAATGTATATGCCGCTTGAAGAAAGTGATGCAGCAGCTAAATTGCTCATTTCGGTTCCAAAAAAACGATTCAAGAAGGCAGTATCAAGAAATAGCGTTAAACGCCAAATTAGAGAGACTTATCGACTGAACAAACCAGAATTAATAGAAAATTGGCAAGCGCAAGGAAAATATTTTGCTCTTGCATTTGTTTACATTGGCAACGATATCCCCGATTATCATGAATTAAACGTGATTATGAAACGGATTCTCGAAAAATTGAAGTCATTATCAGTATGAAAATTCCGAACATTTTTAAAAAACTCAGAGCAACACTCATTATCATTCCTGTCGTTCTGCTCTCTTTACTTACCAGCAGTTACGTTGATTCATTCTTCGAAATCAGCAAGAATCTCGACATTTTCATAACCCTCTTTAAGGAGTTGAACCTCTATTATGTGGATGAAACCCAACCTGGAAACCTAGTAGAAAAGGGTATTGAAGGCATGTTGGAATCGCTAGATCCATACACCACTTACATACCCGAAACAGACATCGAAGATTACCGCTTTATGACTACAGGACAGTATGGCGGAATAGGTGCACTAATAAGAACAAAAGACAGCTTAGTTGTGGTGGCCGAACCGTACGAGGGTTCGCCAGCATTAAAGGCCGGCTTGCTTGCTGGAGATGAAATTTTAGAAGTGAATGGCAAGTCAACCGTAGGGAAATCGACCAGCGATATTAGCTCGGTTTTGAAAGGTCAACCACAAACCGAAGTAAAAGTAAAAGTGAGAAGGTTTGGAGTGACCAAGCCAATTGATGTAACTGTTGTTCGTGAAGAAATTCAGATAAAAAGTGTGCCCTATTCAAACATGCTGAATAATGAAGTCGGCTACGTGAATCTTTCAAGCTTTACAGACAACTGCTCAAAAGATGTGAGCGATGCTATTATGGAATTGAAAGCAAAAGGCATGAAAAAACTGGTTCTCGATCTTCGCGGAAACCCAGGAGGATTGCTCAACGAAGCCGTTGCCTTGAGCAACCTTTTCGTTCCAAAAGGAGAACTAATTGTAAGCACAAAAGGCAAAGTAAAAGAGTGGAATAAGGATTACAAGGCTGCTCAAACTCCGCTAGACAAGGATATGCCTTTGGTGGTGCTCGTTAATAGCGGTTCTGCTTCTGCTTCTGAGATTGTGTCTGGTGTTATTCAAGATTTGGATCGTGGAGTAGTAATCGGCCAAAGAACATTCGGGAAAGGACTTGTTCAGACCACGCGACCATTGAGCTATAACTCGCAATTGAAAGTGACAACGGCCAAGTATTACATACCAAGCGGACGTTGCATTCAGGCATTGGATTATTCGAATAGAAATGAGGATGGAAGCGTTGGGAAAGTGCCAGATTCGCTCATTACGAAGTACGCAACAAAAGCAGGAAGACCCGTTTTTGATGGCGGTGGCATCAATCCAGATATTGAGGTTGAGCCAATGAAGCTTTCAGACATTGCCTTCAATCTTGGACTTAAAATGCTCTATTTCGATTTTGCTACAGAATACCATCACAAGCACAAAGAAATTGCAGCAGTGAGTGATTTTAAAGTAGATGATGTACTTCTTAAAGAATTTCAGGATTGGTTAGAAACCAAAGATTTCGATTATACCACCGACAGCGAAAAAGTGCTGGAGAAGTTGAAAGAAGTGGCAGAAGAAGAGAAGTATTTCAAGCGAATAGAGACGGAATTCACTGCTTTACAAGCCAAGGTGAGTCACAATAAAACCAAGGATTTGGAGGAATTCAAAGATGAAATAAAAGAACTGCTCCGAGGCGAGATTGTATCGCGCTATTACCATCAAAAAGGTCGAATTGAAGCGATGCTTGAAAACGATGTAGACATTAAAAAGGCGTTGGAAATTCTTGCTAATGCAGATGAGTACAAACGAATTCTGACCGACACAAGCTCGAAGTGAGATTCTTGAAATTGTTTAGGCCGTAATGCCGAAACTCACCGACAATCAGCACAGAAACATCACGTTTTGGGGCATGGCCATGATTGTCATGGGTTTGCCACTTTCGGTTTTTCTGGTAAGCGTTGGAACCTTTGCCTTGGTCGGAAATTGGCTACTCGAAGCAAACTATTTAAAGCGATTAAAGCAGTTTTTCAGCGACCCGCTTTCGCTTATTCTCGTCTCCATTTTTTTGCTGTTTTGCATCGGAATGTTTTGGACAGAAAACCTCAGCCACGGGCTGAAAGAACTTCGCGTAAAGCTTCCACTCATTCTCATGCCGTTGTTGTTGTTTACGAGCAAACTCCCAAGCAAAAAAAGACAGCAAGATCTTCTACTCCTTTTCGTTGTAGCGTGCATGGTTGGCACCGTATTCGGTACGGCTCGCTATTTTGAAGTGTGGGGTGGCGAGCTCCAGAACTCAAGACATATTTCTGTATTCATTTCGCATATCCGATTTGGGCTTATGCTCACTTTTTCGTTCTTCATTTTGGCCTATTTCCTGTACGCAAAATGGAATGAATGGTCCATGGCAGAACGATTGGTTGTTCTGCTTTCCATGAGTTGGATTCTGTGGTTCCTCATTATTTTGGAAGCCTTTACCGCCTACTTTGCTTTTGTTGCAGTGCTTATTTTCACGGTCATCAACCTACTACTGAAACAGCGCAATCGACTTTTAAAAACTAGCCTTTCAATAGGGATTCTTTTTCTACTCATCACTGGAGGGTTCTACCTCAAATCCATCAAAGACAATCATTTTCTCGAAGTTCCTTTTGATTACAAGACACTCACAGTAAAAACTGTGAATGGGAATTACTACACGCATCAACGCGAAATTCGCTACCGCGAAAACGGACATCGCGTTTGGAACTTCGTGTGCTGGGACGAACTCAAAAAAGAATGGCCGAATAGAAGTGGAATTGATTTTGAGGCAAATGACCACAAAGGGCAGCCTATTCGTTTTACTGCTATTCGATACATGACCTCCAAAGGTTTGATGAAAGATTCGGTTGGAATTCATCAACTATCAAAACAAGACATTCGGAACATTGAACAAGGGTTTACCAACTACATCTACACCGATAAATTGGGTGTGGCCAGACGAACAGATCAGTTTTTTTGGGCCGTTGAAGAATACTCGTGGCAGCAAAACGCCAATAATTCATCGGCATTGCAGCGTTGGGTTTATCTGCAGGTTGGATGGTCAATTCTGAAAGAAAACCTGCTTCTAGGCGTAGGAACGGGTGACGTTTTTGACGCTTACAAACAGGCATACACCGTAGATGACAAAGGGATGGAAAAGCAATTTCAAGGCATCTCTCACAATCAATTCCTGACCTTTGGAATTACGCTTGGAATTGTTGGGCTTGTTTGGTTTTTATTCACTTTGGCTTATCCACTATTGGTTTACAGTCGAGATTACCTCTACATGGCATTCATTCTTCTTATGGCCGTTTCGTTCTTTTCAGACAATACGTTTGACCGCCAATCAGGCGTTACACTTTTTGCGTTTTTCAACGCGTTTCTAATTGTGAGAAGAGAGTTTGCTGAGGTTAGAGATTAGGACACAAATCCTTTCAATCTGTCCTTCAAATTCGGAGTTATCCTCTTTTCTGGAAGTGGTCCATTGTATGGTTGACCTTGCTGCAAAACTTCCTTCACAAACCAAGAAGAACTAACGCCCCATTTTTTAAGGAAGGTCTTTTTGCCATCGTTCATCTTCACGCGCCCTGTTGACTTTGACATGAAATGATAGGCTCTACTTTCACCTAAACCTTTGAAGATTCGAACGCCCTGCTGCCACAATTTCATGCTTACATCAGGGTCGGAATACAATCCTGGACTGAACTCTTCGCCATAACCGCCAATGGCAGCCCACAGATTTCGATGCATGAGATTTGGCGGCCACGTTGAGCCGCTCCAATCTGCTTTCGACATTGCTGGTAAAGTTGAAAGCAGGTCGGTTTCTTTAAATTCGGAAGGTGATTTCCCGAACGGGAATGGTGCCAAAACACATTGATTTCCTGTGGCCTCAGGCTCAATCATAGTTGAACTGAGATAGAATTTCTCGTGTCCAATAGTCTCAATTTCCTGCATCAAAGGTTCATCCCAATTCGGGCAGAGATACATATCATCGTTTACATAACAGATAATGTCTTTAGTGGCGATTTCGAATAGTGCGTTCAAGGCTGTGCAAACTCCAACATTGGTTGAGGAATGAATGAATTTGACGCTCTCCTGCTCGCACCATTCAGCAGAACCATCGTTTCCTTCATTCACATAAACGAGGATTTCGTGCTGTGAGATTGAGTTTTTGCGAATGCTAGCTACGCAGCATTTCAAGAACTCAAGATTATTCCACGTTGGTATGAGAATGGAAAACTGCATTATGCGTTCTTGGTCAAATAATACAGTTTGATGTATTTGAGAAACGTGCCGTAAGCTGTGATGAGCGCAATCGTAAATCCAGCCATGCCATCCAGAAAACCGAGTTTGATAAAATACATCTTATTGAACTTGAGCCACGGATTAAAAAGCAGTTTCAAAAGGCTCGCATTTTTTTTCTGTTCATAAAGCTCTTTCGCTCCCAATGTTGAATACACATCTGTTCGCTTCACGTGATCGCTCACGGAATGATAGCTGTAATGCAGCAAATCGCCTTTCAGCTTTTTAACTGAATTCAAATCAACCGTCAGCGTTTCATGAACTTCGCCTCTCCAATCGTCCTTTGTGCGATTGAACATCTTAATTTTCGTGTCAGGATACCAACCCGAATGGTGGATCCATTTTCCGCAATAATTTGTCAATCGATTAAACGAATAATTGTACCCTTTACCGGTTGATTTCTCGGCAATAATGGCGGATTTCAATTCTTCCGAAAGTGCTTCGTCTGCATCAATAGAAAGTATCCAATCGTTTGAGGCAAGACCGTTTCCGTAATTCTTTTGTTTGCTATAGCCCTTCCATTCTCGCTGATGAAAATGCACGTTCAAACCCTTACAGATGCTTGGAGTAGCATCGGTTGAGAAACTATCAACCACCACAATTTCGTCCGCTACATCCTGCAACGAAGCAATGCAGCGTTTGATGTTGCGCGCTTCGTTGTAAGTGATGATGACGGCTGAAAGCTTTCTCATTTCAATACACTACTTGTTCTGTAATTCCATTTGAACCATGTATCTAGCATTCTGAGCCAAGGTAGTGTCAATTGGGTCTCCCTTCCAGTATCCCTCGCGCTGCAAACGTCTGTACCAATTCATGTCGGCTTTGATTACAACTTGGTAGAACGCTGCATCTCGTTTCGTTCCGAATAATTTTTCTCTAGCGGGTTCGCTTTCCGCAAAGCTATTAGAATCGTAGTTGTCTGGTAGTTGATAATGAAACAGCTTTTCGCCAGGTGTAGCGAACAACTGAGTCAGCACAATTGGTTGTTCACTATCTTGAAGGAAGAACAACGAATCTCGATACTCGGCACCATCAAGAAGTTTACCCAATCGACTCAATACAATCAATCCTGAAGAATGATTTATCAGATACTGGTTGAGGTCATCATGGTCAATTTTACCATGCTTGTATCCATCCACAATAATTCCTCTCCTATTAGCTCTTAGCGAGGTGTAATACGTTTTGTCCCAACCTATAAAGTCCAATACAAATCCATCTTCTGGTTTTGAGTTTGAACGAATAGCCGCTACCAAAGAATCGGTGGGTGCATCATATAAGAACGGTATCGCCTCAAATTCGTGCGAGTTCTCAGCATTCATTCTATTCAGTGCCTCTCCTAAATTGCCCTTTCCCACCGTTTTCTTGTAGTTAATCCATCCCCACTTAAACGACATGGGAATCAACGAAACAATCGCCAAAACCAACAGCGCACTTTTGAATTTTGTGAGAACAGAATTATTGAAAATCAGTGCCAAAAACGGAAGCAGAAGAATAATCCAGGTGATAATAAATCGATGCTGCATCATTAAGGTGCCTACATACGCTTTCTGAAGAAAAATGGCGGCCAGTAGTAGAAATGGCGTTAACCAAATCAGTTGGTTTTTTGTGATGCTCTTTCTCCAAGCAGATGACATGATTCCAATAAAAATGAGGATGGCAGCTACAGGCGAAACATTCACTATAAATGAAAAAGGGAAGAAGACAATCCGCCTCATGCGCAGAATGTCATCCACATTGTCATTTATCCCTTGTTTTTCAATATTTCCGATATCATTTTGTGTGATACTGTAGAGGAAATCACCATAAGCAATGTGGTTTCCAATCATCCAAGAAACGGGAAAGAACATGGCAACCAACCAAAATACAGCCGTGAATTTCCACTGTTTGTTTAAAACACCAACAAGCGTAAACGCGGCAATAATCACCCACGATTCGTAACGAGTAGCTGCTGCCAACGTAATGGCAAATCCACCTAAAATGGCGTACAAAATCTTTCCATTTTGCTTTAGTCCTTCCGACAAGAAATACATGGTAGAGAGCACAAAAAAGGCATACGAAACATCGGCCAATGCCTGAAAACTGGTGTGCATTACAATAGGGCTGAATCCGTAAATCAGCGACACGAAAACTGCTCCAAGCCGATTTCCAAAAACATTTTTGGTAAACCAATAAAGCGGGAATACACTGAGTGATGCGAATAAAACGTTCAAAATCTTAGGGGCGACAACCCAATCGTGCAAAATCCAAAGTGCAAAGGCAGTCAGATAATGATGCAACGGACCCCAATATCCATGAGTTATGTAATGTGGATGCGCCAACCAATCGAGAGCCGAAAAAACACGACTCACCGCATCTGCATGCACCGTTTGCGAATACGGAAGGAGGATTAATCGAACAGCTAGGACCCCTAAAAAAATGGCCAATACATTTTTTCGATCTTGATGTTTGAAGAAATCGTTCAACGCATTCACTAAGGGTAATCTAAAACAAGATTTTGATAACTAATGGGCTTTCGAGCAATCTATTAAATCGAAGCATCCTGATGATGCAATACGTAAAGAACGGTTTTCCTTATTTCAGCATCAACCGACTCGCCTGCCCAAAATGCCGAACGCCTGATTTTGTTTAGCCAAACCTTATCTCTTCTAATTTTTAACTCCATTAATTCTTGTTCATTTAGTGATGGAAATATAGGAGTGGGAATTTGTGACTCATAACTGAACCCACTTGTAGGCTTGACAGCCTTATATCTAAACACTTTCTCTCCTGGCGAATCAAACGTTTCGCTCAATTCCAAACAGATCTTAATCTTGGCCAAGCAAAAACGAGCGTCTGCGAATGTTCCTCTGTTGTTCAATTTCCCAATTCTGCTAAGCACTACTAAACCTTGAGGGTGAGTTTCTATGTATTCTTCTAATGCGGAAGAATCAATCTCTCCCCTTTTTGAATTATCTATAATGTGAGGCCTCAATGAAGACTTTAGAGCAACATAATAAGCTTTATCCCAGCCGAATGAGTCCAAAATCAAACCTTCAGAAGTCTTCCTTTCTCCGTTAATATGGGTTGCCATTTTTTCAACATTTGAATCATGCAGCAAGGGAATCGCTTCAAACTCTCGTGCTTCACGTAAAACGACAATCTCTAATGCTTCTCCTAAAATCGTCTTTCCAAATAGTTTTTCTGGTTGCAGAAAACCCCAGAAAAAAGATAGCGGAATCAATGTGGTTACTGACAATGCCATTAACGCGGTCTTTGCCCTATGTAACCTGAATTCGGCAAAAAGCAGCGCGCTGAAAGGCAAAAACAGTATAACCCAGGTAATAATGAACCTAAGTTGTAACATGAAGGTTCCTTCATACGCCTTTTGCAAAAAAACGGCTACCACAACTACAAAAGGAAGCAACCAAATAAGCTGCGCTCTGCTAATCTGTTTATTAGTCAACGCCAAAACAAGTGCAATTGCGCCAAGTACAAATCCAAGCGGATTCACATTTAGTATGTACGCCAATGGAAAATAGACCAACCGTTCCATAAGCGCTACCTCGGTTAGCGAATCATTCAGTCCTTCTTTACTGAGATTCCAAACGTCATTTTGACTTACACTGTACAAGAAATCGCCAAAGACCATTTGATTTCCAATCATCCAGCTTATTGGGAATATCATAGCAAAACCCCAAAACAGACCGGTAGATTTCCAACTGCCACGTAAAAAGCAAACCAGCGTAAAAACAGCGATAAGAACCCAAGCCTCGTATCTAGTTGCTGCTGCCAATGTAATCGAAATCCCGGCTAAAACCACGTAACTGTTGATATGCTTAGTCTGAAAACTTTTCTCCAAATAATGCATAGATAGCAGTACGAAAAGGGCATAAATTACTTCTGCTAACCCAAGAAAACTGTTTCGTACTACAACAGGGCAGAGTACGTAAGTTAATGCTACGAAAATTGCTCCAAGCCTATTTTTGAACACGTTTCTTGTAAACCAGTATAGCGGAGGCACTGAGAAAGTCACAAACAATATGTTAAGCAACTTTGGCGCAGTCACTTGGTCTGGAAAAAGCCAAAGAGAGAATGCCGTAAAATAAACGTGCAACGGCCCCCAATAACCGTGGGAGATGTAGTGCGGGTTAGCCAACCAGTCGGCTGATAAAAAAATGCGAGTTACTGCATCCGCATGAACCGTTTGAGACCATGGCAAAATCGCCAACCTAAACGATATGGCCAACAGCATAATCAGAATTACGATTCTGTTATCGGAATCTGACAATAATTTCCTCAACGTCTGAACTTACTTCTTTACTAAACCAGATTTAACCGAATGAAGCTGGTTTGCCTATAGAAACCATATTCTGCGTGGCTCTTGAAAGTTCTTTTCCTTCGGCATTTGTTAGTTGACCAATCAAATGAATAGCGGTTCTTCCTTTTCTAATTACTTGACTTGTGGCACGAATAACCTCTCCTGCCCTTGCGGCACGCAAATAATCGGTTGTCATATTTAACGACACAAAATGTGTGTCATTGCCCATTGCAGCTACGGTCATACCAATTACCTCATCTAAAATGGCCGAGTGAATGCCGCCATGAAGCGTGCCGACTGGATTGCACATTTCTGGACGTACACTGACTTCAATTGTCAGAGAATCTTCCTCCACTGCAATCATTTTTGGTTTCAACCATTCGCTAAACCCTGGTGGTGTTGAAGCCACATCCTTTCCTATTTGTGCTCTGAAATGTTCTCTTATCGGACTTTCTGCCATTTTAATTGATAACGATTGTTAATGCAACATGCTTAAAAAGATTGCTTTTTGCGGGATTACTATATTTGGCATTCTTCGCGAAGCCAAGGTACTGAGTTTGTCGAAGTGGAAATAACCAACAAAGGGAAAGGAAAATGTTCAATAGCAAATCAACGAGCGATAGCTCGAAAGGCAATTCTGGAGCAGGAATGCCAAATCATATAAATAGCGACACCATTATTGAAGGCAGCATCAAAGCCAAGGGAAACCTAAGGATTGATGGAAAGCTGATTGGAACGCTCGAATGTCAAGGACGAGTAGTAATTGGAGCAACTGGTTCTGTAGAAGGAGACATCCGCTGCGAAAATGCAGAGATTGAAGGGACCATTAAAGCCGATATTACCGTTTCTGACCTGCTCTCATTGAAAGCAACAGCTAAAGTTCAGGGCGATATTTTGACTAAAAAATTGGCCATTGAGCCAGGAGCATCATTCAGTGGTTCGTGCAGTATGGGTGGCGTGATTAAAGATATTTCCTCATCCAATGCAGGACAGCGACAAGAGCAACGGCAAGAAAAAACAGCCTAACGCTTTCATCAAATATTCTTCGATAGCCACACAAATGGCCGTCATTATTGTGGCAGGTGCGTTGGGTGGCATGCAACTGGATAAATATGCAAAAACCGAGAAGCCTTGGTTTACGGGAGGCCTAACCATACTGGCCGTTTTCTTATCGATGTATGTTGCGATTAAAGATTTGTTGAAAGGATGAAATACTCTGTAAAGGCGCTTATTGTTTATCTGATTGCAATGGTGATTTTGGCCGTGCTAAATGAAACCGTGAGTGTGGAGCTGAACACATTACATTTATCTCTTTGTGGCATTTTCATGTATGGCACTAGCGTAGCTGTTCACCATTTCACCGTTATGGCATCGCACGAAAAACCACAACGATTCCCTACCTACGTGATGGCGATAACTGGACTAAAAATGCTGGTTTACATAGTGGCGCTTGGCATCTACGTTTTCGTTTTTACCGAAACAGCCACACCCGTCATCATTGCGTTCCTCTTATTCTATGTAATTTACTCCGTGCTTGAGGTAACCTCTACTTTAGCAATTCTCAAAAAGAACGGGTAAAACGGAACGATTTCGGCATTCGATTTTGGCCATTTTGACGTTCGTAGAAAAACGCAGAAAAAACGTTGGGTTTTCGGATGAGTTTTATCTATGTTTGCAGCCGAAAAATCAGGCGGTACAAAAACCCCGTTTCGATGATGCTGAAACATAGACTACATAAGGCTTTCAAGCCATTTTTCCTTCTCCTCTCGATTGTCTTTTTAACGTCAGGAGGCTTATTGGCAACCGAGGAATCTGCCGAAAATCACACTACTGAACCTACAGAAGAGCTTGCGACTGAAGACGCGCAAGCAACTCATGGTGATGATTCTCATCAAGAAAAAGAAGCCTTTAACGCTGGTGAGATGATTATGCACCACGTAATGGACTCATATGATATTCATTTGATGGACATTGGTGGACACGCAGTGAGTATTCCGCTTCCTATTATCCTTTACAGTACTGAGGACGGATTAAGTGTATTCCTTTCTTCTTCATTCCACCACGGACATGCAGCCAAGAACAGATACATTCTTGACCACGGACATATTTACCGATTAGGAGAAAACAATCCTTATGCAAACGAGACTGAACATCTGAATGCTACTGAAGCGTTGGGTTTGGGTTATTCCGAGCAAAGTTGGGGGGGATTCTTTGCTGGAGATGCAGGTTCATTCATTGATATATCAATCACCAAAACGGTTGCTGGTATCTTAATTACGGTGCTATTAATGTTTTTGATTTTTGGAAGCGTTGCTAAAGCCTACAAGCGAGGAGCCAACGAAGCACCAAAAGGATTTCAGGCTCTTATGGAAACGCTGATTCTTTTCATTCGTGATGAGATTGCAAAGCCATCAATTGGTCATAAGCACGAGCGATTTATGCCATTCCTACTTACCATTTTCTTCTTTATATGGTTTGCCAATATTTTGGGGCTTATCCCTTTTATTGGTGGGTTTAACGTTACAGGAAACATCGCTGTAACCTTGGTTCTTGCCTTGTTCACATTTGTGGTAACTACCATTAATGGAAACAAAACCTATTGGGGACACATTTTTGCAACGCCTGGTGTTCCGGGATGGTTGCTTCCGCTTATGATTCCAATCGAATTGTTGGGTGTATTTACCAAGCCCTTGGTGCTTTGTCTTCGATTGTTTGCCAACATCACTGCTGGTCATATTATCATTCTTTCGTTCATGAGTCTCATCTTCATCTTTGCCGATATATATGGTGCAGGTGCAGGTTATGGAGCATCAATTGTATCGTTGCTTTTCGGAATTTTCATGAACACAATGGAATTGCTCGTAGCGTTCCTTCAAGCTTACGTATTCACACTTCTTTCTGCGTTGTACTTCGGTTCAGCTGTAGAGGAACATCATTAATCAATCAAGTAATCAATTAACCCAAAAACAATAAAAACAATGGAAATTATTGCAATTCTTTTGGACGCGGCTAACGCATACTTAGGCGCAGGTATCGGAGCAGGAATCGCTGCAATCGGTGCTGGAATGGGTATCGGTCGTATTGGTGGATCGGCTCTAGAGTCAATGGCACGTCAGCCAGAGGCTATCGGAGATATCCGTGCATCAATGATCGTTGCTGCTGCCCTTGTAGAAGGTGCTGCGTTCTTCGGAATCATTGTTTGTCTTCTTATCGTTTTGATGAAATAAGACGAACCAAGGGTTCGGAACCCCGGTCCTGACGGTTGGTCAGGACCGCTGGGGTTCCAAATTTGATTGATTAAGATTAAACAACAGTAAAATGGGATTAGTAACACC
>JAIOYO010000032.1 GCA_021741075.1 Flavobacteriales bacterium
GTGAATTCTGTGAATGATTTCCAGAAAGCGCGCATCGTGAAAAACACGTTGAAATCGCTGTTATCGGTTATTGGCCTCGAAAAATCGATGAGGTCGGATTCTTCTAGAAAAAGTGTGGTTCCGTTTCCGATGTCGGTTCTGAAGATCAGTCTGCGGTATCCGTCCTTTACTACTTCTAGAACAAGTTCTCTGCTGTGGTTTGCTTTGGTTTTCATAGCTGTTGTTTAAGTACATCAGCAAACCAACAACCCCAGACCGTAAGCTATTTACGGAGTGAAAAATTATTTCAGAAAAATTATTTTGGATGAAACGGAGACACCAGCATGGCGTCTCTACATTGGGCGTTTGATAAGAAAAACATCCAAGTTTCCCCCTACCGTTGACCTTCCCGCTATGAAATAAGCTCCGTTTGCTTCAACGATATCGAGGTAATCCTCTACAAATTGTATAAAAAGACCTTCAAAGTTTCGAAACCTTGAAGATCTTTCGCTAGGAATATCTACTGTTTCACGAAACGTGCCCGTCCAACAATTGAACGTTGCCTATCTAGAAGTTCGATGACATACACACCCTGCGCCAAATTGGAAACATCCAGTTGCTGAGTAGTCTGTCCGTTTGCAACCATGCTGGACACCACTCGACCTGAAGCATCTATTAAAAGAATATTGCTTTCATTCTTATTATTTTCAAGCATTCTAATGTTTAGCAGGTCCGCTGTTGGAACAGGGAACACCTCCATTCCGAAGATGCCATTGAGTTCTCCTATTCCATCAATTCCCGAAGAATCTTCTTCAATAATGTTAACGCAATAATCTTCCACTTCCCCGTCCTGTCCTTCATCACAAGCGCCTTGCGGATAATCGCCAAATTGGCCACCGTATGCCATGGAAACACGCATTCGCGCAGAGCCCAATTGGGCAGTTAGCGGAATGGTAATCGTACCCGAAACTGTATTGTTTGAACCTTGCACATCATCAAACAGCATTTCGGCATTGGCAAATGAACCGTTCTGATTTAAGTCTATCCAAAGTCGGAAATGTTCTGTGTACGATTGTCCAGAAAAATCTGGACTGAACGAAACGTAATAGGTTTCTCCGCGCTGCAAATCAACCGACATCGCACTAAAATCGGTATATCCTCCAACCTCATCATCAGACGTGTTATTGAGGTTACCCACGGTTACATTATTTATCCACTCGAAATCGTTAGACCCTGCTGAAGCGCAGAAAGTTTGGTCTGTACACGAACCGCAGCCAAATGTTTGAAACGATTCTACATCTGTGAAATCGGTTATTAAGCCATCACAATTGGTGGCTACTTGAACTTCGTACTCGGTGCAGGATTCTAAGCCGGAAATGGCGAATGTGGTGGCCGATATTCCTGCTTCCTGTGTCCAATCTCCACCACCGATAGGTCGCCATTGTAGCGTGTAATTATCGGCTGCAAAAACTGAATTCCATGTTGCGGTTACTCCGTCCTCTGTTTCATCCGAAAGCTCTAGTAGATCTGGGGCTACGCAGCAACCATCGGTAGAAAAGAAAAGTGTGTCCGTCCAATCGCTGGTTTCTCCATCACAAATGGATTGGGCAACAAACCAATAATCTAAGCAAGCACTAAGGCCAGTGATGAGATATTCGGTCTCCGTAAGTTCAGAAACCAAGTTGGCCGCGCCACCTACTTCTCCGTAACTGATATTGAAAGAATCGATAGACGCAAGTGCGCTCCAATCTATTTCTGCCTGAATGTCGATTGTACTTGTAACTACAACACTAAACGGACGAAGGCATCCGCCACTTTCGCAGGTGTTTAGGATTTCATCCAAAGCTCCTTTTAGATTCAAACGTCCGCCTGTTACGCATTCGGTAGCAAGATTAGCCACTGGATCAACTCCATTGAAAATGGCATCTCTCACCATTCGTGCAGCTAAGGCCGGATCTGAATGCGAAATAGCCGCCAGAGATGCACAAGGGGCAGAATAAACAAGCGCAACTGCCCCAGCCGTGGCTGGTCCGGCAAATGAAGTTCCAGAAGTGGTTGTGTATCCGCCACCGGGAGCAGTTGTTCTTACGTCTTCGCCCGGTGCACCAAGATCAACCGTGGATTGTCCGTAGCCTGAGAATGTTCTCACATCCGAATTATCGGTAGCTGTAATTGAGAGCAGGTATTCGCTGGAACAACCCGTTGGAAGATCGCCAACCACATCGATGTTCACATTATTGTTGGCTGTTGAACCAGCACTCAAAATTCCTGAGAGGCCAAGCGTATCGTAAAAGGCACACCAAAGTGGCGCGTCTAACGGATCTGCGCCATCCAATCCCCACGAAGAATTTGTTGCCACCACATAGGCGCCTTTTGCTCCGCTGGTTTGTTCGTACAAGCGCCTCATTACTAATGGATAGGTGTAGGCTTCAATTACATTGGCTTCATTCGGATTGTTTACGCTACCAATGCTGCCATAGGTCATGTTCATGATTTTCACGTTCCAATTCACGCCCACCACTCCTACTCCATTGTTTCCCAATGCGCCAATCATCCCAGCCACATTCACTCCATGGCTACCGCCATCCACATCATCGTCATCATTAACTGGGTTCCATCCTAAATAGTCATCGATATAGCCGTTGTTATCATCATCGATATTGTTGTTTGGAATTTCGTGGCGGTTCACCCAATTGTTTGCTATTAAATCGGGATGGTCTAAATCGCCTCCATCATCAACCACACATACAACAATTGTATCGCCTGTGGCAGTTACGCCACCAGTTGTAATCTCCCAAGCCTCGTCAGAATCAATATCGGCATCAGCAGTGCCGCCACCTCCGCCATTATTTACATGCCACCATTGTTGTCCCAATTGTGGGTCGTTTGGCGTAACTGCCCGTTGCTGTATGTAATGATTGAGTTGAACAAGGGTTACCGATGGATGATTCCATAGTTGTTGCAGAAATCGATTGTGATGAATGTTGGGATTGAACTCTAACAAATAGGCAGCCATAGGAGCTGAAAGCAAGCGATTCAGCTTCAAGTTGGTTGGTTGGCCTTCAAAGAATTGATTAGCATTAATAACCTTATCTACTGCTTTGCTCGGAATTTGAACGATGATATTTCCGGGAACTGTCTGTGGTTTTTCTTGAGCAATCACCACGTTTAGCACAAGCGTGCACAGGAAAAGTACAATTAGATGTTTCATTCAATAGGTTTGATTCTTGGACGTAAATATAGAAGTAGCGTTGGCGATATATGTTCGGGTTGAGACACTATCAATCGATCTGAAGTACCCGTTTGCAACACAATCAATTCAGTATGAGTTAGCGTTACGCTCCATTGTAGTGCATTTGCATAATATGTTGGAGACTTTCCACAGCATGACAGAATGATTGTATCAAGTCTATACAGTTTGTTCTAGAGTGTTCAACGAACAGTGTCAGCCTACCCGAACTTCTGTAATCAAATCCTCCTTTGTCAATCTTAAAAAATATTAACGTTTTACCAATCAAGAACATTCCCCAATCTGCTTGGTTACATTTGCCTAAACATCGAACGAAAAAATGAAAAAACTACTATTCCTTCTATTGATAGCTGGCTCTATGGGCTTACAAAGCTGTCAGTACAACACCATGGTTGAAAAACAAGAAGCGGTGACCGCACAATGGTCTCAAGTTGAAAATGTTCATCAACGAAGAGCTGATCTTATTCCAAACCTTGTTTCAACCGTAAAAGGTTATGCCGATTTTGAGCAAGAAACGCTTACTGGTGTCATTGAAGCTCGCGCCAAAGCAACTAGTGTTACTGTTGACCCATCGAAGCTGGATGCCAGCAGCATTCAGAAATTTCAGGAAGCACAAGACGGGCTTTCTTCTGCTCTTAGTAAGTTGATGGTAGTTGTGGAACGCTACCCAGATTTAAAGGCAAATCAGAATTTCTTGGAATTGCAATCTCAATTGGAAGGCACGGAAAATAGAATTGCTGTGGAGCGCAGGAAATTCAACGAAACGGCTCAAGACTACAACACGTACATCCGCAAATTTCCGAATAACATGATTGCAGGCATGTTCGATTTTGAGAAGAAAGAGTATTTCGAAGCAGATGCTGGCGCTGCCACTGCTCCTAAAGTAGAATTCTGATTTGAACGCACAGCAATACTTCACAGATGCGCGTTTGGCCAAGCTAGACGCTGCTATTAAAGCAGCCGAAAAAGCCACTTCGGGCGAGGTGCGTCTGTATGTAGAAGATAGCTGCAAGGAAGATGTTCTTGATCGTGCGGCCTTTCTTTTTGCAGAGTTGAAAATGCACAAAACCGAACTTCGAAATGGAGTCCTTTTCTATTTGGCAATAAAAGACCACAAATTCGCGATTTTGGGTGATGGCGGCATCAATGCCAAGGTTGGGAATGATTTCTGGAATCACATCAAAATTGAGATGCTCTCTTTCTTCAAAGAAGGTCAGTTTTCAGAAGGATTGGAAAAAGGAATTTCAATGGCAGGAGAAGCGTTGTCAACTCATTTTCCATTTAAACGAGGAGATGTAAACGAACTTTCGGACGACATCATCATCAAATGAAAAACCTCCTTTTCATCTTCCTTCTTGCCATTCCGTTCGGTTCATTCTCGCAAGAATTTCCTGCGCAATCTAACCGTTTGGTAAACGATTATTCCAATACACTTTCTGCTTCAGACGTACAAGATTTAGAGAACAAACTAGTCGCTTACGACCGCGAAAGTTCGGTTCAGATTGCCATCGTCATCATGAAAACCTTAGATGGTTATCCCATTGATGAGTACACGTTTGAATTGGGCGAAAAATGGGGAATTGGGCAATCTGGCACCAATAATGGCGCGTTAATCCTTGTGAGTATGGAAGAACGAAAAATGTGGATTGCCACCGGCTACGGACTTGAAGCCACATTGACCGATGCCATGTCTAAACGCATTATCGAAAACGAGATGAAACCGCGTTTCAGAAACAACGATTATGCAGGTGGATTGGCCGCGGCCTCAGACGCCATCATTCTCGTTACTCGAGGAGAATATCAAGGAAATAGTGGCGATGGAAGACCCGATCCAGCACCAATTGCTGGTGGAGTAGTAATCGTGCTGGTGTTATTACTTGTGTGGATTGTGAAAGCGTTTCAGGTAAAGCGCTACGCCAAAACAAATCACTTGGGATTTTTGGCTGCTTGGATGTTGCTAAATAGCGCAAACCGAAGACATAGCGGTTCTTGGACAAACTTTTCTGGCGGAAGTGGTGGTTTCTCTGGAGGCGGAGGCGGTGGCGGCTTTGGAGGTTTTGGTGGCGGCAGCTTTGGCGGTGGCGGTGCTGGTGGAAGTTGGTGACCACAATTAAAAATTAGGAATGAATAATTAAGAATTATGTTCCTTACCTACCGAATTCATTTCTGATTCTATCTCTGTGAATCATCTGTGGAAATTCTGTGCATTTGTGGCCATAACATGTTTTGCAACTGTATATTCACGATTCCATCATGCAGCTCTCAACAGAAAAACAACAACAAGCCGACACACTCTATCTCATTCTTGCTGGGATATTCATTGCTTCGTTAGTTTCCTGCAACCTCATCTTCCAGAAATTCTTCACCTGGAATCCGTTCGGACTGTACAATTTTGAGATTTCTGTGGGCATTCTACCCTACCCAATCACTTTTCTGGTTACCGACTTAATTTCTGAAATCTATGGAGCAAAGCGCGCCAATCGCGTGGTGGTTGCAGGATTGGTTTCTAGCATTTTTGTACTAGGCGTGGTTTATATTTCCAACCTTACAACAGCTACTAGCTGGTCGCCAGTTACAAACGCAGAATTCAGTAAAGTTTTTGGATTAACAACGGTATCTGTTGCTGCATCAATGGCAGCCTATTTAGTGGCTCAATTCATCGACATTCGTCTTTTTCATTTCTGGAAGCAAGTGACGCATGGAAAGCATCTTTGGATACGGAACAACTTCTCAACCATGACATCGCAATTCGTAGATACTGCGCTTGTGGTCGGGCTGCTTTGTTCAGTTGGAGCCATACAATGGGCGAGGTTTGGCGAATTGTTGTTTGCTGGATGGCTTTTCAAAGCAATCATTGCCGCATTAGACACCCCAGTTCTTTATGTTTGTACATGGGGAATTCGAAAACATTTTGGATTGAAACCTGCAGAAGAATTTCAATAATGAATCTAGGTCTGAAACAAGACACCAAGACCGGTATTAGATTAGATATTTGTACGTGAATTCATTTTTAACAGAACGAAGAATTTATAAATAAAATGTTCAGAATCTTCCTTTCGGTGCTCCTAACTGCATCGCTGTTCACCTCCGCTTTTTCTCAGATTTACGACCCAGTCAAATGGGCTTTTTCTACCGAACGAATCTCTGAAACCGAGGCAAACCTCATTTTCGAAGCTAAAATTGAAACTGGCTGGCATCTCTATTCTCAGAAAATAGAAGGAGACGGCCCAATTCCAACTTCGTTTACGTTTCAAGAACTTGGTTCTGCCAAATTGAAAGGTGCTGTTTCGGAAGGAAAAGGTCACCGCGAAATGGATCCAAATTTTGGAATTGAGCTTAAGTATTTTGAAAACAAGGCACGTTTCGTTCAGAAAGCAACTGTTACAACTGCTGCCACCACCGTTAAAGGTGAATTGGAGTTCATGGTCTGTAATAATGAACGCTGTTTGCCACCTGATTATCTTCCATTCGAATTCAAAGTTCCAAAGTTTGAAAAGACAGAAGTTGTTCCTGTTGAAGAACCAGCTGATCAAAGTGAAGCTGAACCTGAAATCCATAATCCTTCCAAGTGGAATTTCAGTTCGAAAGAACTGGGAAATGGAGAATATGAGTTGAGTTTTACTGCTACTATCGAAGAAGGCTGGCACATGTATTCCATGAAATTGCCAGAGGAAATGTCTCTTACGCAGACATCGTTCAAGTTCATTTCTAATCCTGAAATAGAATTGATGGCCGAAGTAGTAGAACCAACTCCTGTTACCGAGCTTGATAGTATTTTAGGAATGACCCTTTCCTATTTTGAACATGAGGTTGTGTTCCGGCAAAAGGTACGATTGCTATCTTCTCCAAGTTCATTAAAAGGCGCATTGGAATTTACCCTATGCAATGATGAAGGTTTTTGTCTGCCGCCAGAACAGCTTGATTTTTCCTTTGAATTGAGTGGTGCAGTTGCTTCTACCACTACCTCTAATTCGGAAAGTGGTTTCGATAAATCTTGGATTGGAATTTTCATCGCAGGATTTCTAGGAGGTTTGCTCGCATTGCTTACGCCATGCGTTTTCCCAATGATTCCTCTCACGGTGTCGTTCTTTACCAAGCAGAGTAAAACACGCGCAAAAGGCATTACGAATGCACTCATTTACGGAGCCTTTATCGTTTTTATCTACGTGATTTTGGGATTTGCCGTAACCGTACTTTTTGGAGCTGATGCGCTCAATGCGCTGAGCACAAACGTTTGGTTCAATCTGTTCTTTTTCGTCCTTTTGGTAGTGTTTGCCATCTCATTCCTTGGAGCGTTTGAGATTACACTTCCTAGTTCGTGGGTCAACAAGGCCGATCAGCAATCCGACAAAGGCGGATTACTTGGAATCTTCTTTATGGCATTCACGCTTTCGCTTGTTTCATTCTCATGTACTGGACCAATTATCGGAACGCTTCTGGTTGAGGCAGCAGTAAACGGTGGCGTGTTAGGACCGATTATGGGAATGACGGGATTCAGCTTGGCGCTGGCTCTTCCGTTCGGTCTATTCGCTGCTTTCCCTGGATGGCTCAATTCCATGCCAAAATCTGGAGGATGGTTGAACTCCGTAAAAGTGGTGCTTGGACTGTTGGAACTGGCCTTGGCACTAAAATTCTTAAGCAATGCCGATCTTGTTGTTCAAGCAGGTTTGTTGAGCCGCGAGCTATTTCTCGCCATTTGGATTGGTATTTTCAGCACGTTGGCGTTGTATCTGTTCGGATTCATCAAATTCCCACACGACAGTCCTATCAGCAACATTTCCATTCCTCGTTATTTCTTTGGATTGTTTGTGCTAGTATTCACCATCTATTTGATTCCTGGACTTTGGGGCGCACCACTCAAAATTATAAGCGGTTTTCCTCCGCCAAACTTCTATAGCGAAAGCCCGAATGGTTTTGGAGGTTCTGCAACATCAACCTCGAATGCAGTTCTATCGACTGATGGAAACGTGGTGGGCGACCCGGAGCATTGTCCGCACGGATTGCCATGTTTCCATGATTACGAAGAAGGATTGGCCTATGCAAAAGAATCTGGAAAACCGATTATGTTAGATTTCACAGGTTGGGCCTGCGTCAACTGCCGAAAAATGGAAGAGCAGGTTTGGAGCGACCCGCGTGTTCTTAAAAGACTGCGAGAAGATTACGTGCTCATTTCTCTCTATGTAGATGAGAAAACTGAACTTCCGTTGGAAGACCAGATTGAAGTTCAGATTGGAGACAAGACTAAGAAATTGAGAACAGTTGGCAATCGTTGGAGTTACATGCAGGCCGAACGGTTCAAGACCAATTCGCAACCTTATTATGTGGTATTAGATCACAACGAAAAGCAATTGGGAGAACCAGCAGCTTACGATCCAGACATCGAAAAGTATGTCAACTGGTTGGATGCTGGACTAGAGGCATTCAAAAAATAAGCCGAGAAAAATTTCTCGGCTTAGTAGAATTGAATTTTTAAGAAGTTTTTGAGACTGACTCTTAATTGTTGAGCATTACCGGCATCACCAGCATCAACAACTGCTCTCCTTCAACAACCGTTTCTCCTGGATAAAGAATACCTGCTCGGTTTGGCTCAGACATCTCCAAAATTACATCCTCTGTTTCAACGTTGCTCAACATTTCCATCAAGAAACGTGAGTTGAAACCGATAGACATATCGTTGCCTTTGTAGCTGCATGTCAATCTTTCGTCAGCATTGTTTGAGAAATCTGGATCCTCAGCAGATACATGTAATTCGCTGCCAGCAATTTTTAAACGTACCTGATGGGTTGTCTTGTTTGAGAAGTAAGAAACACGCTTTACGGAGTTTAAGAATTGAGCGCGATTTACGGTCAATACATTCGGGTTTTCCTTCGGAATAACTGCTTCGTAATTCGGATAACGGCCATCGATTAAACGGCAAACCAACTTCACGCTTCCGAAAGAGAATTTTGCATTCGTGTCGTTGTAATCAACGGTAACATCTGCTTCTTCCGTAGAAAGTACATTCTTCAGCAAGTTCAACGGCTTTTTAGGCATGATAAAACTGGCACCTGCATCTGCTTTTGCATCCGTTCTCTTGTACTTCACTAATTTGTGTGCATCAGTAGAAACGAACGTCACGTTGTCTGAAGAAAGCTCGAAGTAAACGCCAGACATTACAGGTCTGAGTTCATCATTTCCTGCAGCAAAAATGGTTTTACCAATTGCTCTAGCTAATAGGTCAGAAGCAACTGTAACCGAAGCCGCGGCCTCCAATTCTGGGGCTTTTGGAAACTCATCTCCGTTTAATCCTGCCACGTTGTATTCACCATATTCAGATGTGAAGCGAACTGCATGCGTTTCTTTATTCACAGAAAACGTGATTGGAGTATCCGGAAAACTCTTCAGCAAATCCAATAGAATACGCGCTGGAATAGCAACTTGACCTTTTTCCTTTGAAGTGACTTCGAACGAAGTGGTCATGGTTGTTTCAAGGTCAGAACCTGAAACCGTCAGTTGATTTTCGCCAATATCAAACAAGAAATTATCGAGAATTGGAAGCGTATTATTGGTGCTTACAACGCCACTAATGGCTTGTAAATTCTTCAGTAATAATTGACTGGAAACAATGAATTTCATTTGTGCTTTTTTCGAATGGGGTACAAATATAGACGAATGACCAACTTAAGGTCGAAAGTGTTGAAAACTATGAATTAGTTATCTCTACGCAGTTTCGGGTCAATCTCCAATGATTTAATCGGTACGGTTAATCTATCGAACGTAAAATACTGAATGAGCATAATTTCGCTCTTATTTCCATTGACGATGCCATGCATGCGATCTAAATCCCAAACTAGTGGATTTCCATCTACGTCAACCGCATCTGGATTGGCTGGAAGTCGATACGAAGTCACTGTTTTTGTTTCTCCTTGGTGCCCGGTCACAGAAACAGTAAAAAACGGTTGAGAATTGGCAATGCTATCCACCCGTGCTACATCATACGGCTGAATACCTTCAAAACGCACATTTTGATATTCGAGCATGTAGCGCTTCACAAAAACTGTATCCATATTATTAACTAATTCTTCTTTTGGATAAAGTTTAAATAGTTGAACAATACGATCCTTTGAATGTGTGATTTTGAACGAGCGTTCTGGTTCTTGATGAAATTCCACTTTGATTTCGGCAATTTCAGGAAGCGAATAGGCGAAAATCTCACTGTCGCGCCACTCCAACGGGCGTGTCATATATCGGCCAGAGAGATAACCAATAAAGCCAGGAATGTGGCAAACAAACGGAGTGCTGGAACCTTCAATCAACATGTAAGTTCCTTGATTATCCTTCGTTGCATCGCCAACATAATAGGTTTTCTCTTTTGCATCGCCTTTGTAAATCTCCACCTTGATGGATTTGCCGGCCATCAGTCTCACAATATTATCGTGAGCGGTTTTAGCCACAGGCGCACTCATTTCTACACGTTTAATGGTTTTAAGCAACACATCAATGGCGTCCTTCCGTGCCTTGTGGTTCTTATTAACTGTCCATTCTCGGTCACTTTTTCGTTCAAGAAAAACAGTCTGACCCATTTTATCGGCTAGAAAAATCTTGGTAATTGCAGCGGTGTCTTCTACCGCAAAATCATGTAATGCTGGTTTAATAGTGCCAGAACCTCGCTGTTGATACACATAGTAGGCGATGGCAGCTAGCACCAGTAAAATGAGGATTGCTATGAGATTTTTTTTCATTGAATTGTCAATATCTAGTTGTTCTTCGGATTAAGGTCTAAAGCCAATGACCAAAATGTCGTCCACTTGTTCACGTCCGGCACGCCAATTATCAAGTTCTGATTTAAGCAAGATGAATTGTTCTGATAGCGAAACCGTAGCTGTTGATTCAAGAAACTCTTTCATTCTTTTGGTCATGAATTTTCGATTGTCGGGCCCTCCAAACTGATCAGGATATCCGTCCGAAAAAATGTAAAAGGCATCTCCATCTTCAATTGCTATTTCATGCTGTTGAAATCCTGCATGATAATCGGAATAACCTCCAATGCTTATGCGAGAGCCCTTTGTTTCTACCAGTTCTCCATTTCGAATCATGAAAAGTGGCCTGTGCGCCCCAGCGAAACTCAAGTAACCATTCTTCTTGTCTATTGAGCAAATGGCTACGTCCATTCCATCGTTGGCTGTAAAGTTTGCTCCCTGTTTCTGAAGCAAGGATTTGGTCCGCTGATTTAGATTTTCCAAAATAGCCGCAGGCTCAATAAGTCCTTCTTTCAGTACACATTCATTCAGTAGATTATTTCCCATCATGCTCAATAAAGCCCCTGGAACACCATGACCAGTGCAGTCAACTGCAGCTATGAGCAACCTGTCATCCTTTTCTGTAAACCAATAAAAATCGCCACTTACTATATCCTTAGGTTGAAAGTAGATGAAGCTCTCCTGAAGCAGTTCATCTAGTTCGTTTACAGACGGAAGCACCGCACGCTGTAGCCTACCAGCATAGGAAAGGCTGTCTGTAATGTGCTTGTTTTTGGTCTGAAGCTCCGCTTTTTGACGATTTATCTCTTCATTGGCTTCGACCAAGTCGATGTTCTTAAGGCGATAAATTTCCTTTTCACGTTGCGATTCTGCAATATCAAACCGTTTCTGCAACTCTCTGGTTTTCAACTTCTCGTTCTCACCAAGCAGAATATCGGCCAGTTCGATCCTTTTCTTAAGGTGATCGAGCGCAATCTTGTAATCGCCCGTACTCTCAAATATCTTGGAATAGTGTTCGTGAATGGTTGTTAAAGTCCCTAGGTCGGTTCTATCATTTGCCATTGACATGGCATCTGCCAAACATTGTAGTGCCTTTTCTTTCTCATTTTCTAGAAAGTAAGCCATTCCCATGCTTTTGAGCACGCTGGTCTTGAAATTCTGATTGTTTGAGGTTCGTTCGTTTATCTCCAACGATTCTTTGAAGAATTCTAAAGCTACTGAACTCCGATCTTGCTTGTACGCCAAAATTCCGCTACTTCCCAAAATCCTCATTCGTAATCCATCACTAATCTCTTGAGATTCAAGAGCTAAAGCAAGTTGCTCACCAGCCTCATCTAGTCTATCCATCCAGTTAAGGCAATTACCCAAACTGTATCTGCATTCGGCTATCAGCGATGACGAATTTAGTTGAATCGCCCCGTCCAAGGCAGTTGTAAAATATTCCAACGAATTGGAAAGCAAGAACAAACCTTGGTAAAATTGCCCTACGGCTATCTGTGCATTGATGATATCCGCACCCGAACCGTGAGCTCGTTGAATGTCTAACGACTGAAGATAATTCGATAATGCGTTTTCAGTATCTTGAATAGAACCGTGCAACTTGCCCAGCTTATTATGGATCCGAGCCCGTTCGGTATGCTGGCTTTCTTTTTCGTAGGAATGAAGCGCCTCCTGAAACTGATGAACAGCCTCGGTTAAATCGCCTGCGGCAATTAGTTTATCTCCTTCTATTTCAGAATTTAAAATGTTGATACTCTGTTCCGTTTTCATAGACCGAGTTCAAATCAACTACCTGCTTTGGAGGATATGCTACCGAATCGCTTTTTGCGGAAATAAGCATTTACAAACCCGAAAACTAGCACCAATCCGATTGGAATTGCCACATTGATTATCTGCCATTTCGACCTTTCAGCTTCAGCTTTTTTTCTATCGAGTAATCGAATTTCCAACGCACGCGAACGGATAGAAGTCAAGCTCATATCATCACACAAATAGTTGACTGCATTGAGTAAAAATGTCTTGTTACCAAATTGTTGGCTCGTGTATTGATCAAAACCGCAAGGCAGATATGTTCCATCTGGGTTGATGTGATTTCGCATGATGTCGCCATCAGAAACCACAATCATTTTGGTAGATTTCCCGGACTCTCTGTACTTAATATCTCGACTTTCCTTCAAAGCAGCGGTCAAGCGATTTTTAAAAACGCTTTCAAATTTCCCTTCAAGTAATACAGCAACTGGCAAATTTCTCTTGTTAAATTGCTCTGGTTTCGGCTCTTCTACCATCACGTCCAAGCTTACTTGAGCTGGGGTTCTCAACGCACGAGTTTTGTCTGAGGTTGATAGCAGAACGGTCTTCTTGATGTCTGCCTTGCCAACCGTATCCATACTGGATGTGAATTCGAGTTTAATTCCGTTAAGATTTCGGACAATTGGATGCTCACTTTTAGGGATGACAATTGGAAAGAAAACCCACGGCTGCAACGCCCATTGAAGCTGATTTCCAACATAGCCAGATGGGCCAGGAATGGCAGCACATCTAGCATCTTGCAGCAAATCTGTGTTTACCCGAACGCCATATTTAAAAAGCATATCTTCCAAATTAACCGAAGTTGGAATAGCCAAAGTTGATGGCGCATAACGCAGGCTATCCATGTTGCAGAAAACAGGTTCCACCAGCCAAAGCACACGACCACCGTACATAATGTATTGGTCAATCATGAACTTGTCCTCCTCGGTAAAAGTGGTATCTGGCTTAGCAATGATAATTGCCTTGTATTTCGGAAAGATGACAGCTCCACTGTCGCCTTCTGCACGGCTTACCAAACTGTTTAGTTTCCCATCAATAGTCACACGCTCCAATCGATAATATTCGGAAAGCGACTTGGCCATATCAGCTACTTGGCGTTCGGTCAACTCGCCATGACCTTCAATAAATCCAATGCTTTCGGAACGAACAGAAGTCATTTTTCGAATGGCGTTTGTAATCTCGTATTCGAGGTCTTCGGTAGAACTGTTCAGCATCTGCTCAGGCGCAGCGCCCATCTGACTTTTCAGCAATTGCATAGCAGTTTCCTGCCCGCGATAGGTCATTATGGCACCCGGAAAAATCAACTTCTGCTCTACTCCATCCTCTGCCTTTATCTGAATATTGGTTGGCATCAAACCTTGCTTTGCCAATTGGCGATACAAGTCGTTTCGACTCTTCTCATCGGGCTGATTGCTCGGATTGATGAATTCGTACTCGATATTATTGTTGGAATAAGCACGAAACTCATCCAACATTTCGCGGGTTCTATCTCGCAATCTGCGGAAACCAGCAGGCAATTCGCCATCCAAATAAACCTTCAGATAAATGACATCATCCAAATTCTCCAACAGGTCTTTCGATGTTTCTGAAAGCGTGTACCGTTTCTCTGATGTGAGGTCGAAACGCGTGAAGAAAAAACCGCTCAACACATTTAACGCAATAACAATTCCGACCACGGTCAGCAACTGAATCATATCTCTAAGCATCGCCTTTCTTACCATTTTCTACTTTCTAAAACGGTTCGTGTGAGGGCAATAAAAACAGCAATTAAGCTTACGAGATAAACCACATCGCGTGTGTCAATCACGCCTCGGCTTAGGCTACTGTAATGACTGTTTATCCCGATACTAAGAAGTGCGTGGTCCCATGTTCCAAGAAACTGGAACGAAGCCACTGTTTCTAATCCAATCCATAAAGTCCAACTTAGGAAAACAGCCAGAATAAAGCTGACAATCTGGTTGTTTGTGATGGCAGAACTAAAAATACCGATGCTCACAAACGAGGCACCCAATAACAGCAATCCAGTGTAAGAACCCCAAACGCTGCCCGTATCAATGTTGCCTACCGGGTTGCCCAATTGATAAACAGACATGAAATAAACCAAAGTAGGAAGTAGCGCAAAGACAACCAATGCCAAACCGCCAAAGTATTTCGCTAGAATAATACTGAGGTCTGAGAGTGGTCGAGTGTGCAGTAATTCTATGGTTCCGCTGCTTTTCTCATCGGCAAAACTGCGCATGGTAATGGCCGGAATAAGGAACAGAAACACCCACGGAGCAACTACAAAAAGCGTACTGAGGTCGGCATAACCGTTATCAATTACATTGGCATCCGTAGGCAAAACCCACATAAAAAGCCCAACGAACAACAGGAATACACATATAACGATGTATCCGATAAGTGAATTCAGAAAACTGTTGATTTCCTTTTTAAGCAGTGCCCACATTGGCTGCGAAGTTAATGGTTCAAGTAAGACACATCAATGCGAAACATTAGTCATTAATTACTGTTCCAAGAAGTGTAAACAAAAAAGCAGATAAGAAAAACGGGACCCTCTTTTTTCACATTCGCCAATTTAATGCTATGAAAAAGCACCTATTATCCTTCTTCATTTTTCTCACTTTCTCCTATGCTCAAGCACAGGACATGGAGGTTTTCCATCAATACAACCGAGAATTGAACACCCATTCGCGTAACGGAATGATTGCCCTAGGAAGTTGGGGAGTAGGCAACATCATTGCTGGAACAGCCGGAGCGTTAACCACAGAAAAAGGTTCGATGATGTTCAGCTTTCATTTAATGAATGCATCTTGGAATGTGGTGAATTTGGGAATTGCGTTGCCTGCTTACTTTGGTGCACGGAAACGATTGAACAAGCGATACGACATTCCGGGTACATTCAAATTACAACGCAAGCAAGAAACGCTATACGCAGTTAATATGGCGGCAGATGTGCTTTACGTTGGGTCGGGTGTTTTTCTTCAAGAATTTGGGAATCGGTACAAGAATGATAACGTCCGTGATTCATTTAAAGGTATGGGCTATTCTCTCATACTTCAGGGTGGTTTTCTGCTACTTTTTGATGCCGTGATGTTCGGAGTTCACAAAAGCCATTGGAAGAAGAACGAACAGAAGATTTGGGAACAACTTGAGTTCAATGGCACTTCCATCAAGTGGAATATTCCTTCTAAATAAATCTCAGATGAGAGACGTTAGACTTCCGATTTTCAAATCTGAAATCTGACATTAGATACCTACATCTTTCTACTCGAAATAGATAGAAAACAAGAATGTTTTCGACTTTAACGATTGAATGGAATTGGTAAAAGCCGTCTGATCTTCAACCAAAAGATTGTTTAATCCGAATGCCATTTTAACCTCGGTGGAAAGCTTAAAGTACTCGAGATAGAAATCGATGCCAACACCAAGATCCCACGTATAATCTTCGCGCTTCATTTTTAGGATAATCTCATCAGATTTAACTTCTTCTTTGGTGGCCATATCGTAGAGAAATTTGCCGCCTCCAATAATGTAAACTCGCCAGTTGTTAATTCTACGTGAACGAAATTTGAAGTACAGCGGTACTTCGAGATAAACAGAGTTCACGGTTTTGTCATATACCACCGGAACCGAATCCTGTTCAATAAATGTGTACTGCATGCCGCGTCCAACAAACGAAATTCCCGGAATGAAACGGAGGTTGAAATGCTCGCCCATTCGTAAATCTGAAACTATTCCAAGATTGAATCCAACAGCACCCTTTGGCTCTACGATGTAAACTGAATCGAGGGATTGAATGTTTCCAACGGTTTTCACAGCAATATCTGAGTAGTTCATACCCAACGAAAAGCCGAAGTGAAGAAGTTTTCGGTCGTATTTCGTGAGGTTAAGTTGCTTTTTCTCCTTGTATTTAGTTGGAAATTGCGCAAACGCTACTGTTGAAGATAGAACAAACGCAAGGCCAAAAAAAATGGTCGCAAAAAGGATATTTGTGATTCTTGCGTACAAATCAGGCTTTAATGCCAGTATATAAACTACAGATACCGAACGTCAGCGACTTGGAAGTGTTGCGTTCAAACCCAGCGGCAGCCATCACTTTTTTAAAATCTTCGCCATCTGGGAAAGCATTCACCGATTGCGGCAAATAAGTGTAGGCCGAATCATCTTTTGACAGCATTTTTCCGAACAACGGAAGGATATTATTGAAGTAGAATCCGAACAACTGTTTGATTGGGAATTTCTTTGGAGTAGATAGTTCCAATACAACTAATTTTCCTCCTGGTCGCAACACGCGATTAATGTCAGTTAGTCCTTTCTGAAGATTCTCAAAATTTCTCACACCGAAAGCAACGGTTGCAGCATCATAAGTATTGTCTGCAAACGGAAGATTTTCCGAATCGCCCACAACCATTTCAATTTTATCTGAAAGGTTTTTCTTGGCAATCTTCAGCTTTCCGAGTTCGAGCATTCCTACAGAAATATCAACTCCAGTAATCTTTTCTGGCTTCAAACTCATCGCTTCCAAAGCGAAATCGCCTGTTCCTGTGGCTACGTCCAAAATGGTTTTCGGCTGAATTTCTTTCAGCTGCGCGATGGCCTTTTTCCGCCAAATTATGTCGATTCCCATCGAAAGCGAACGATTGAGAAAATCGTAACGGTGCGCGATATTATCGAACATTGTTGCAATCTGCTGGGTCTTTGAGCCTTCTTGGCTGTACGGTTTTACAGATTCGGCTTTATTTTCTATTGTTGAATTCACGGGTGCAAAGTTAGCAGATGGGTTGTAAGGGTTTGCCGCGACAAACCCCTACGGGATGATTGAAATCAATTCGGAAATCGTTAATGAACTCTGTTCTCCTGTTACCATATTCTTCAGACCAATCTTTCCGCTTTCCATTTCCTGCGTGCCCACCATGGCCACAAACGGAATTCCGTTGTTGTTGGCGTAGGTCATCTGCTTTTGCATTTTGGCCTTATCGGGATAGAGTTCGGTATTGACACCCGCTTCGCGAAGCTGTTTCACTAATCCAAGACAGTAATTAGCCTCTTGCGCCCCAAAGTTGACGAAGAAAACCTGCGTGTTATCTGATGTGAATTCTGGGAACAGATTCGCCTCTTGAAGCACATCGTAAATACGGTCAGCCCCGAAGGAAATTCCAACTCCCGATACATTTGGCATACCAAAAATTCCCGTGAGGTCATCGTAGCGACCACCACCAGAAATACTGCTTGAAAGTGTTCCTTCAATGTTGGAACGCACTTCGAAAATAGCGCCTGTGTAATAGTTCAACCCACGGGCAAGTGTGAGGTCGAGTTCGAGAACGGTTTTGTTGGAAATGAGTTTCTGCGCGGTTTTCAAAACCTCAGAAACTTCTGCAATTCCTTTCTGTCCGATTTCGCTGCTGGCCAAATACGTTTTGAGGAATTCCAATTTATCGGATGTGTTTCCTTGAAAACGCATCAGTGGCAACAGTTTTTCGGTGGAAGCATCAGAAATGCCGCGCTCCTTCAACTCAATGATCACCTTCTCCTCTCCTATCTTATCAAGTTTATCCAAGGCAACGGTAATATCCACAAAGGCATCTGGCGCACCAATTACCTCCGCAATAGCGGCCAATAGTTTTCGGTTGTTGATCTTAACGGTAACAGGCACATTCAGCTTTGAAAAAACCTCATCGACCACTTGTACCATTTCCACTTCGTTCAGAAGCGAATCGCTTCCGATCACATCGATATCGCATTGATAGAATTCTCTATAACGCCCTTTTTGCGGACGATCTGCACGCCAAACGGGCTGAACCTGGTAACGCTTGAAAGGAAACGTGATCTCGTTTCTGTGCTGAACCACGTAACGTGCAAAGGGAACGGTGAGGTCGTAGCGAAGGGCTTTCTCAGATATCAGATTAGAGACTTCAGATATCAGACGGCCATTCAATTTTTCATCAGAAACGTCCTTTAGGAAATCGCCCGAATTCAAAATCTTGAAAATCAATCGATCACCTTCATCACCATACTTTCCCATTAGGGTTTCGGAATTCTCCATGGCTGGTGTTTCGATGGGCTGATAACCATACTTTTTGAAAACGCTTTTGACGGTATCAAAAATGTAGTTCCGCCTCACCATTTCGGCAGGAGAAAAATCGCGGGTTCCTTTGGGAGTATTGAGTTTCATTTCATTTCGCTTTACTAAGAAAGATGTTTTCTAAGAAAGGCTTCCAACGGGTCCAAACTTTCAGAATTGAGATTCCAAATCTTTGGGTCGGAGTAAGGCCGTTTACCCTCATTGGCATGTTTGCTTCTCAAGGCCATTTCCTTTTTAGAGAGAAGAGACGATACATATTGATAAACAATATCCTTTTTGTCCATGCCTCTAGCACCTGTTGTTTCAACACATTTCGAGGCCACACCCAGACATTCTAGAATCGGCCAGTTTTCCTCAGGAACTAGGTCAAGGAGTAAGTCTTCTAAAGTCCCATCAGAAGAATCATTTGGGAATACGAAAACATGGTCTCTCATTAGACCATAGCTTGACAACCACTTTAGTAAACCTGTTTCGCGGGAAGGCCAATCATAATCTGCATCTATGACAACAAGCATCTTCTCTTCCCTGCTTAGTCCACGACTGAATTCGTCTTCAACCGCTTCAAAATTTGCCATATCTCGACCTCCCAGTATTACAAAGTCAGCGACCGTTAGCCCAAAATTCGTAATCAGCTGCCTGAGAAAATTCTCATCAGCATTTCCTTCTAAAAACAGTTTTGCCATTATCTACCCATGATGTTGTTACCATGCTCAAGTGCATGTTCCAATTGGTCGAACGAGTAGGAATAAGACCTTGTTTTTCCTTGTTTATCCTTCTCTAGGACAAAATGCTTTATTCTTTCTGAAGTTGAAGAGAACAATTCCTGTTGCCCTGCAACCTTAGCCAATGATTGTATACTGGCCGTGTTATGAGTTGTGGCAAACAATTGTATCCCCAATTTAAATGCAACGGTCAGAAGTTTGTGCCAGAATTCCTCCAATTTACCAGAGTGAATCCCAGAATCCACTTCATCAATCAAAAGGAGACCAGAGTCTTTAACTGCATACATTTCCAACAGTATTCTCACCAACCTAATGCTTCCATCGCCAAACATTCCCAACGGGATAAGTTGATTTGTGTTTTTTAAACGAACGCCTAGATTTGGAAAATTTGATGTAAAACCAGTTGAGACCTCTAAATCAATTAGTTCGGGTATAATGCACTTGACGTCCTCAATGAACTGATCTTTTGTATTCTTATCAACCTGCACAAACTCAGAGTAAAAAGTCACCAAATCGTACTCATAAAAGATTTGAGAACCAATATATGGCATATACTGATGACCAAGTGAGGCCGGATTTTCTTCTAAGAGACCTAGAATATCCAAACCGTCCCCTTGAAACTTGCAGACAAGGAACTCTTCACTCCTGAACTTTTGTGAATTACCGTACTTAAGTTGTAATAGGTTGTTCAGATTAGGTTGATGAAAAATTTCAGATTTCTTTAGCAACTGAAAGCCAATTTTTTCCTCAACCCCATTTACACGTTTGAGATTTATCCCGAATTCCCGTTTTTCTTTATCCTTTACGAAATATGGAATTGACTTGCTGAGATCTGGAAGGTTAAACTCATTTCCAATTCTTCGAGTAAAAGCAAAGTGCAGATTCGTAACGGCATCCAAATGGCCCTGAGTCATCAATAGAGACTCTAAAAGGGTGCTTTTCCCCACATTGTTAGTTCCAACAACGAGATTGATTTGTCCAATTTCTTCCATTGTAAAGTTTTCAAAACATTTAAAGTTTTGGACTTCAATGGAGCTTATATATCGATCACTTTTCATTTCGTCTTATTATTAACCCACCAACTTACGGTATCTAATCCGTTTCGGGCCGTTATCGCCCAATCGTTTCTTCTTGTTCTCTTCATAATCGGAATAACCACCTTCGAAGAAATAAACGGTAGAATCGCCTTCGAACGCCAAAATGTGCGTGCAGATTCTATCCAAGAACCAACGGTCGTGACTAATGACCACGGCACAACCTGCAAAGCTTTCGAGACCTTCTTCCAAGGCGCGAAGCGTGTTCACATCAATATCATTGGTCGGCTCATCCAGCAAAAGCACGTTCGCTTCCTGTTTCAAGGTCATGGCCAAATGCAGTCGATTTCGTTCTCCTCCAGAAAGCATTTCCACTTTCTTGCCTTGATCGCCACCACCGAAGTTGAATCGAGAAACGTAAGCACGAGAATTCAATCTTCGTCCGCCCAATTCCATCTCCTCCAATCCGTCAGAAATAGTTTCCCAAACGGTTTTATTCGGGTCGATGTCCTGATGCTGCTGATCCACGTAGGCAACTTTCACCGTTTCGCCAACTTTAAACTCGCCTTTATCTGGCGTTTCCAATTTCATAATCATTCGGAAAAGCGTTGTCTTACCCGCACCGTTCGGGCCAATAATTCCCACGATTCCGTTTGGTGGTAATTTGAAATTCAAACCTTCATAGAGTAATTTATCGCCAAATGCCTTTGAAACATCGATTGCCTCAATCACATTCGTACCTAAACGTGGTCCATTCGGAATGAAGATCTCGAGTTTTTCCTCTTTCTGCTTTGTGTCTTCGTTCAGGAGTTTGTCGTACGCACTCAAACGCGCTTTGCTCTTGGCCTGTCGCGCTTTCGGGCTCATTCGCACCCATTCCAACTCGCGCTCCAAAGTCTTTCTGCGCTTGCTTTCTGACTTCTCTTCTGCCTTCAGTTTCTTGCTCTTCTGATCTAGCCAGCTGCTGTAGTTTCCTTCCCACGGAATACCTTCTCCTCTATCCAATTCAAGAATCCATCCGGCCACGTTATCCAAGAAATACCTATCGTGGGTAATGGCAATGACGGTTCCTTTGTATTGCTGCAAATGCTGCTCCAACCAATCGATACTCTCAGCATCCAAGTGGTTGGTGGGCTCATCCAAAAGCAAAATATCTGGTTCTTGCAGAAGCAGACGGCAAAGTGCCACTCTACGCTTTTCACCTCCAGAAAGTGTGCTCACCAACTGATCGTCTGGCGGACAGCGAAGCGCGTCCATAGCCCGTTCGAGTTTGTGGTCGAGTTCCCAACCGCCCATTGCCTCAATCTTATCGGACAGAACACCCTGACGCTCGATGAGTTTGTTCATCTCATCATCGCTCATCGGTTCACCGAATTTGAGGTTCACCTCATCATATTCTTTCATGATGCCTGCCAGTTCGGCAACGGCTTCCATTACCACTTCCTTCACCGTTTTATTGGGATCGAGCTGCGGTTCCTGCTCCAAGTAGCCAACGGTGTATCCTGGTGAGAAAACCACATCGCCCTGAAAGCTCTTTTCTACTCCTGCAATAATTTTGAGGAGCGTTGATTTTCCCGAACCATTGAGACCAATGATACCAATCTTGGCTCCGTAGAAGAACGAGAGATAAATATTGTTGAGTACTTTTTTGTTATTGGATTGGAAGGTCTTGCTCAGACCTACCATCGAGAATATAATCTTCTTATCGTCAGACATGATTTTTGAAATTGGGCTGCAAAGATAGCAAGCTGATTTGTCCAGCCGAAGGCTTTAAAAACAAACAACTTTGCTACCTTCCGCACATGCCATTTAAGATCTATCGTTCGTCCGCAGGTTCTGGAAAAACCTTCACACTTGTAAAGGAATATTTGCGCTTGGCGCTGTCTTCAGATACACCCGACCGCTACCGCGGAATACTCGCCATTACGTTTACAAACAAGGCTGCTGAGGAGATGAAATCACGGGTAATTGAAGTTTTGGCAGAACTTTCTTCCGAGTCGGAACCAGAAAAAGAACATCCGATGGCAGAATTGCTGCGAAAAGAATTGGCAGTTTCGGAATCGGTTCTGAAGTCGCGAGCGCAACGAACGCTCAAGCACATGCTGCATCATTATTCCGATATCAGCATCAGCACCATCGACCATTTTACGCATAATGTCATCCGCACATTTGCGCAAGATCTTGGGCTTTCCATCAATTTTGAGGTAGAACTAGACACCGAGCGCATCACGAACGCCATCGTTTCCGAACTCTTGCAGAAAATGGGTTCGGATACTGTGCTCACAAATGCGCTAATTGATGTGGTGCAATCACAAATTGATGATGAGAAAAGTTGGTCTATTGACGAACTGCTGAAAAAGTTTGCCCTTACATTATTCAACGAAGAAAGTCGTTTTCACTTAGAGAAGCTGAAAAATATCGACCTCAAGGAATTCAATCAACTCCGCCAAAAACTACGGAATGAGTTGCGAGAAACAGCCGAGCAATTGAAAGTGAGCGGCAAGGAATTCAACCAATTATTAAAGAATAATGGATTGGAAGCAGGACATTTTGCGGGTGGCTCCACTGGCATTTCTAACTTCTTCAAAAAACTGTCGGACGGGAAATTTGACCCTCCAACTGCAACAGTTCTGAAAAACATTGAGGCCGACAAATGGCATGGTTCCAAGGCCAAGGCGAGTGAAAAAAGTGCCATTGATGGCTTGAAGTCGCAGATTCTTGAACGTTACAATCAAGCCTTGGACAAGATTCGCGCATTGATTTATTATGAAATTGTCTTCAATCAGATTTATGGTGTTGCGCTGTTGGATGAAATGCAGCGCATTCAGCGGCAATTGCAAGAAGATGAGGAATTATTGCATATCGGTGAATTCAACCATTTGGTCAGCAATGTGGTAATGACCGAAACTGCTCCATTCATTTACGAACGAATTGGGCATCGATACAAGCATTTTTTGGTGGATGAGTTTCAGGACACAAGCGTTTTGCAGTGGTTCAATTTGTTGCCGCTAATTGATGAAAGCCTTGCACACGATAACCTTTGCTTGGTTGTGGGAGATGCCAAACAGAGCATTTACCGTTGGCGTGGTGGCGATGTACAGCAATTTGTGGAACTTCCAGACATCCACAGAACGGAATATTTACAAGAACAGTTTGAACTCAATCCTGAAACAGGAACCTTAATTGCTCAGCGCGAAGTGGCATTGAAATCCAATGCGCAGATTGAAAACTTAGACCACAATTACCGTTCGAGCTCAACCGTGGTCAACTTCAACAACAGCCTTTTTTCCGCACTGAAACCAGCGATGCCAGAGGCACTTCAGAAAATGTATGACGGAAACGAGCAGAAACCGTTCAGCAAAAAGGAAGGCTTGGTTGCTGCCAAATTCTTCCGCCAAGAAGACAACGAACGCACGTGGCCAGAATATGATGAGTTGGTTCTGGAGCAACTTCAAGAATGGGTAAAAGAATGTATTGCTGATGGTTTCGCCCCTGGCGATATTGCCATTATTTGTCGCGCGAATAAGGACTTGGTAAAAACCGCACAGTTCCTTATTGAGAACGGATTGAAGGTAGTTTCTAACGAATCGTTGCTAATAAATAGCTCACCCATGGTTCGGCTGTTAGTCAATTTGGCAACCTTCATTTCTGCACCAGACGACCGCATCAATATTGCCGAAATGATGCAGCATTTGGGAATGGTTCGTAATGAGACGGAACTCACATCGGAGCGATTGATGCAGATGAACCAAAAAGACGGAAAGACTGCCGTTCTCTCCTTATTAAATGAACTGTACCCAAATCTAAATTGGAATCAACTCAAACAAGGGTCTTTGTTTGGGGTGTTTGAACACCTGAAATACGCACTTTTTGAAGATGAGCAAGATGCGTACCTCACGTTTTTCATGGATGAGGTGCTGAGTTTTGGAAAATCAAAGACCAACGATTTAGCTTCATTTCTAACCAATTGGCTAGAGAAACGCGGCAAGCTTTCTATTGCGCTTTCAGAAAATTCAGAAGCCATCCGTTTGCTTACCATTCATAAAAGCAAGGGATTGGAATTTCCTGTGGTTATGCATCCGTTTGCAGATTACAAGGACGAATCAACAGGGAATTCTATTTGGGTTTATGCCGATGACGAGAAACTGAAACCGCTTGACCGATTACGTATTTCAACCACAGAGAAGCTGACCGAAACACCATTCTCATCAAATTATGAGCACGAAAAGTCGCTTGGCGCCATGGATATGTTCAACATGCTTTATGTGGCATTAACACGCCCAGTAAACCGACTTTACGTAAGCGGAAAATTGAAAAAGGATAATGCTACGGACCCATCTCCTTCCACGGCTATACAATTTGTGTTTGAGCATTTAACCACGCTTGAGCCAACCGTATTGGAAGAACTTTCTTTTACAACTGGAGTACGTGCTAAAATTGAGCAAGAGAAGAAACTGAACAATGGCTTTCAGACCAAAGCGGTTGGCAATCCATTCTGGAAACAGCGCATCAGCATTTCCAGACCATCAAAAGACCGTTGGAAAACAACTAATCCGAATGATGCACGGAATCTTGGAATACTCATTCATGAAGCGATGGCGAATATCAAAACCTCAAAAGACGTTGACTCAGCTTTATCGCTACTTGTAGAAGACGGAAGAATCAGCGTTTCGGAAACTGAATCGCTGGCTGCTAAGATTCGACACTTGATGGAAAAAGATGAGCTTTCCGCCCTTTATTCTGAAGGAAAACAGATTAGAAATGAAGCAGATATTCAACTGAACAACGGAAAATGGGTTCGCCCCGACCGTGTTGTGTTCTCAGAAGAACAAGCGTGGGTTTTAGATTACAAAACGGGCGAAGAATTAAGTAAGCATCATCAGCAAATGACAACTTACAAGGAAGCGATGCACGAATTAGGGTTTAAACAAGTGGAAGGACTTCTGGTTTATTTGGATGAAGAACGAATCGTTACCGTTTGAAAAAAACCTTGCTTAACTTTCAAACAAAAAAGCGTTCCACCTTTCGATAGAACGCTTTTCTTAGAAACCCGCTGAAGTTATTTTATTCTGTAAATGGCACTTAGACCAATAAACGATTTATAGTCTTGAAGCCCAATGTTCAGGGCCTTAGAACGTGGATCATTATCCGTAATTCCGTCTAAACTGAACTGAAAATGACCTTCTAGACCAAAACGTTTCTTCTTTCCTAAGTATCCGCCTAATTCAATGCGAGGCCCCCACTGTAACCGGTGAACGTTGTAATTCCATTCTAGGTCGAAGTCGCCTCTTTCCGTATTTGTAACAGAACCCTTATTGTTGATTAACTGATAACCTACAAAAGGGCTAATACCGATATAGAACGTATTTCGCTTTGCTGGTATAAACTCAATGTTCATGATAAGGTTGAAGTGACCTTCTGAAATAAGACTTTTTTCAACATTTGAGGTGGGAAACCACTCTTTGTATGGCGTAAAGAAGTACATCAACTGTACTCCAGGTCCTATCCTCACCCAGCTTTTTCTGAGTAAGAAATAGTTGACATTTAGCTCAAAGCCTTGGTTGTATATCTCAGGAAGATTCCAACCAACTTTTGCCGTTAGTTTCGGGTTTACTTTGGTGGAATCCTGTTGCGCAATGGCCATACTGGCAACACAACTAAATAAGAGTACCGGGATGATTTTTTTAATTGAATACATGGCGAAGTCCGTTTTTAAATGATGGATAAGGGTCTGTTCCGTGTGTTTTTGGATAGGTTTCGAAGGCGATGTTCATGTTCGGATAATTGCGGCTATCAATGCGATTAAAGAGTTCTTGGTGCATAATGGTAGCGGAACCTACAAGCGTACCGCAGCCTATAAAAAGGTCTTGGTCAATGTCGGATACCTGCGTAGATATCGCCTCTTCCAACACAAAAAGTTCATTATCGCCCAATCCGATGCTACCACTTGCAGCAATTCGCTTTTGGAAAAATGGTTCAGTCGGATTATCAAAGAGCGAATAGAGCGCAAAGAATCCGCCTAAGGAATGACCAATCAGTACCCGTTGAGTTGTATCAATCATATAGTTAGCTTCAATATTCGGCACAAGCTCCTCGGTTAAGAAGCCATAAAACGCTGGTCCAACTCTCGAGTCTTCTTCGTGGAGAACAGGATATATGAGGTCATCGGCACGGTCATAAACTCCGGTGCCCGAAACATAGTCGATTGAAACCATCAGACATTTGGGGATGGTTCCTTCTTCGCTTAACTCTGCCAATAGTTCCGCACCCATATCGTGGTACCAGAAACCATCCAACATAACCACAATCGGAACGGGTGTAGTAGGAAACGAGGCGTCTGGATAGAAAACATCAATCTTATAGGCTGTTTCTGTGTTGGCAGAAGTAGTTTCAAAAGATGTTGTAACTCCAAAGTCTGCAGGGTCTTTTGTGCAGCTCTGAAAGAGCAGCATAAGTAGCAGTAACTGTGCTATTGTGTACTTGATTTTGGACAGTTCTCGTTGCCGAGAAGTGAATTTTAGGTTCATTCTCATGATGTTTGTTTTGTGATTATTTGCTTGTTATTCTTTGCTTATTCCGAAGAATGCTTTTGTCGATTCTTGGAATTTTCTGCCAATGGGCACTTCACTTTTACCAAGTAGAATTCGTGTTGGTTCAACAGCAGTAACCTTGTTCTTGGCCACAATGAAAGAACGGTGTACCCGAACAAAATCGTTTGGGCTTAACAGTTCTTCCATTTTTGAAATGGGGATGTATATATCGTCCGAATGCTGTTCGCTTACAACATTGGTGTAGTTTCCTTTTGCCTCTAGGTAAACGATACGCTCCAAAGCCAGTCGATGCAGCTTTGCACCAGTTCGAACTACCAAATGACCATCATTACTGGTTTCGGTAGTCGACTCCATTGCCTTGTTTACTGCCTTTACAAATCGGTTAAACGAGAAGGGTTTGAGCAAGTAATCGCACACATTCAGCTCAAAGGCTTGGACGGCATATTCAGAATATGCCGTGGTGAGGATAACCTGCGGTTGGTGTTTAAGCGTACCCAATAATTCCAATCCGCTCATAACAGGCATGTTGATATCTAGGAATAGAACATCTACTGATTTTGTTCTAAGAATTTCCAGCGCTTTCATCGCATTTTCGCAAGAGCCGACCAATTCCAGTTCGGGCATTTTAGCGCAATAGGCTTCCAATATGCTTCGAGCAATCGGTTCGTCATCCACTATGAGGCAGCGCATACTCATATCAGTTCAATTTCGAGTTTAACGAGGTAGTTTCCATCCTCTTTTCGGACACTTAATTGGTGCTTTTGAGGATAAAGCAACTGCAAACGTTTGTTGGTGTTCTCTAATCCGAAACCGCCATTGTCATTATTAGTGGTTTCTGCTGAAGAATTTGACAACTCAAAGTTTAGTGTAGTACCATTCCAATCAACACTTCCTTCTATGTTTCTGTTGGGCGCATTCTTAGAATGCTTGAATGCGTTCTCTACAAAGGTGATGAGCAACAGTGGTCCGATGGTGATGTTTTGCGGAACCGGAGATGTTGGAAAAGTGATATTGACCGTATCTGGCTTGTCCATTCGCATTTTCTCCAGAGCGATATAGTTACTGAGGTAGTCCAATTCGTTTTGCAGTGGAACATTATTCTCCTTTGCCTCATAAATGGAGTATCTCAATAGCTCGGACAAACGAATCATCCTATCGGGTAATTCATCACTTTTTGCCACTGCCAATCCGTAGAGGTTATTAAGTGTATTGAATAGGAAATGAGGTGATACTTGCGCACGGAGTTGCTCCAATTCCATCTTTAAATGGGCAGATTTCAGCTCTTGTTCGTGTTGCAAATGCACATGCAGGTCTTTTGCAAATTTCAACGAGACCAAAAGCACACCGACAAACAATGTAACAGGGAAGAAGTTAAGCCATGAAACTTGAGGATAGCTTGCAACCATGACCAAATATTGGATGTACGCCCCGAGGGAAGCGGATGCTAAAATTCCAATGGGGACAAGCCAAAGTAGGCTCAGCTTTTTCGACAATTGGTATGTCGAGTAACTTCCGTAACCAGAAGTCAGGTATGATACGCAAACCATCAAAAATGATTGCACCCCGTTCTTCATTTGAAAATCATGTCCAAGACCGAAAAAGCCAAAGAATGCCGTCCAAAAAAGCAGGTGCAACACCCAACTTCGGGTGGTTAAAAAGGAAGAAACAAGTCTGAATGCCTTATCCATGCCGTAAAGTAAACGGCTATACTCCGAGTTATTACACGCCTATGACGAAAAACGGTCTGGTATGACAGACAACTTGTTAACGATTAGTATAGTTGTTTCGAAAATCAAATACCCGGCACCAGAAATGTTTGCCAACTTTGCAGCATGAAAGGCGATAATCAAATCGAAGAAGGAAAAAAACTTCTACAGAAAGGTGAAATTGAATCTGCTCTCAAGCATTTTCAGTTAGCGATGGATGCCAATCCTGTCAATCATTTAGCAATATATTATGTGGCGCTAAGCCATTTGAAGTTGGATAAAATTCCGATGGCACTTATTGAGTTTGACCGGGCATTGGAATTATCTCCCAATAATGTGATGTATTTGAGCGACCGAGCGGTAACCAAACTTAGGTTAAAAGACGAACAAGGCTCTATGTCAGATTTGAATAAGTGCGTTGAATTAGACCCGAAATACAGCTATCGTTATTCATTGCGGGCGTTTATTAGAAACGGATTTGGAGACATTGAAGGCGCAATTGCTGATTACAAAATAGCGATTGAATTGGATCCGGAAGATCCTATTGCTATCAACAATTTAGGAATGTGCGAAGAAGCGCAAGGCTACAAAAGTTCTGCTCAGCGCAGGTTTGAACAAGCTGATAAATTATCTGGGTTAGCACCTAAAAAAGACGAACACACCATTCCGCTTAAATCGGAGAAACGAGAAATTAAGGAAGAAAAACCAACGTATTGGAACACCATTCGTTCGGTTTTCACGGACAACAATCAGCGTTCAGAATTTCTGCGTTTTACAGGAAATCTCCTTAAAGGAAAATCCAAACAATGAACTTTTTACACCGATTCAAATTCTTCGCAATAGGCGTTGGATTGGGCTGCCTTATCGTGTACGCGCTTCTCATCCGCGACCGCGATTTCCCAGCTTGGTTGCCAGGAGACCGCGTTCTTGAAGAATTGGCCGTTGATTCGGTAATTATTGGAACCGACATTCAACTTCCTTTCGCAGACTCACTTTTGATAGAACACATCTTGAGTTCAGATGTGCTATTTGACGAAAGCAAAGTCCGAGACATGGCATGCCGCGAATATCAATTGGAATCCGACACAGAACGCATGCGCTTTAAGATTTGCAACAAACAAATTCGGCTCTATCAATTCGAACCGAAATAGCTTCCATTACTTCAAGGATTCAGCTTTCGCTTTCACCTTTTCGCTTTCGGGGAAGAACTTTAAGCCCCAATTGATGGTTTTCTTAGCGGAATCAGCATAATTCTGCTCAAGCATTACATCTGTCCATTGAATCAATCCGTCCTCCAAAACAGGCGCAGACGCCTTGCTTGGTCGATATTTTGGGTTTTCGTAGGCTGGAATAAGTCCGTTCATGGCCTCAGCAATGTCACGATCTGCTTGTCCGGTATTTCGGTTTTTGTATTCCAAAACACCTTTAAAGAACAGAAGATTGTAATCGTCTGGTATTGCTTTGGTCATGTACTTGTAAGACGAAACGGCATTACGTAACTTCTTAGGATCATCAATCCATTGTGCTGCATCAGCTATTCCTGCTTTTGCCAAATCATTAAAGAAATCGGCATTGTCACTTATCCAAACTCCTTCCTTATCCTTCTTGTCAATTTTGGAAGCATACTTCATGGCATCTTGTAGCGCTTTCGGGTATTCTTCCTCCATTTTCTCATCGTTCATTTGGCTGATTTCGTACCAGGCCATTGCAATGTAGAGGTAAATTTCAGGGTCGCTTTTGTACTCATCTTTTTCAATCATACTCATTCCTTTGTAGGCCACATCCTCATACTTTTCTTCAACAAAAAGCTTTTCGAGTTTAACATTCATTCCCCCAACAACTTGGGCAGAAACAGATGATGAGATGATTAATGCGAAAAATAGTGGAGCAATTCGATTCAAAATATTCATAATGGTATTTGTAGTTTTTGACATGCCACGAAAGTAAGCAACTATCGTGCGAAAGTCGAAATTGAAGCTAATAACCTCTCAAAACTTGCGAAATTCATTACGTAAGACAATGACTCGAGAAAACATCCGTTTACAATTTTGAAACATGGGTCAAACTCCGAATTCGTTGATTTATCTTACCTTCAAACCCTTAAAAATCCATAAATATGAGAGCATTTGCATTAGTAACTATTTGCGCTGTATTACTCAGCGCATGCGACCAAAGAGAAAAAGAACTCGAACAAAAAATACTTGAGCTAGAACAGCTTTCGGCTCAAAAGAACGATGATATTGATTCGTTCATCACATCGTTGAATAACATTCAGTCGAACTTAGATAGTATTAAAGAATTGGAAGGCATTATTACTTCTAGAGCCATTTCTGGGGAAAAAGCTACCAATGCAGAGGATGCCATTGTTGATGACATGGTGCTAATCTATGAGAACATGAAGAAAACTCGTAGTCAGATTGAAACACTTGAAAAACAACTAAGTCAAAGCTCCATTGCTTCCGACAAGTTGAAAGCCCTCTTGACAAGCCTTAAGAAGGACATTGAAAAGAAGGATGCAGAAATTGCACAGCTGAAAGAAGGGCTTGCTCAGTCAAATATTTACATCGATCAATTAATGTCGAGTGTTGACCGTTTGGCTTTGGAAAATGAACGAAGGGTTCAAGTCATACAAGAAAAAAACCAAGCACTACAAGCCAAAGAAGAAGAACTTCAAAAAGGTTTTTGGACTATGGGAACCGTTAAAGAACTTCGAGATAAGAGCATCATAGATAAGGAAGGAGCGTTTCTTGGTCTTGGAGGCGTAAAGGTACTTTCGGAGAACATGAATCTGGAAGATTTGACCCAGGTGAATATTCAAGAAGTGAAGGAAATTGCCATTGGCACCAAAAAAGCTGAACTGGTTTCTCCGCACCCAAAGGGCAGCTACGAGTTTGTAGAAGAAAACAAAACTGTGACCAAACTTTCCATTAGCGATGCTGACGCTTTTTGGAGAAATTCTAAAGTTTTAGTTATCGTAACCAACTAAACGCCACAGCGAACGGAATGGATTCCACAACCTTCGCAAAACAATTTTTATTACTAGAAGTTGAACAAATGAAAGCCGCCAATGTGCGGCTTCATTTGCTTTCAGCCATGGTGCATGGGATTGAAACGGCTGGGGCATTGCTCGACCCGTTGCCTTTTAAAGCCAAAGGACAAGGCAAAAAACGATTTGGACTGACGTTGAATAAATTGTTTCCTGTAGCATATGCTCAGGCAAACCGAAAAATGGACCTCTACAGCCAATTGCGTAGCCACATGGCACATTGCATGTTACCGGCAAAAACTATAATCGTTTCGGAGGATGGTCATCTTCAAATTTCTGAAAACATGATGAATATCGTGTTAGACCGTTTCTATGA
>JAIOYO010000033.1 GCA_021741075.1 Flavobacteriales bacterium
TTTTATTTCGATGCCTTTTTTGCCTTTGCAGATGCCGAATATGTGGTTTCCACCAAAAGACCGAAAAGTGTAGAAGGCATCCGAGTGCTATTGGTAGACGATTCGGACACAGCCCGAATGGTATTACACGACATGTTGGTTTCCTTTGGTTTTGAAGTACTACAAGCCGATAATGCCCAAGATGCCATAGAGCTTTATCGCACTGAATCGGAAAAAGAACCCATCGCCCTTATCATTACCGATTGGTCTATGCCCGAAATGAACGGGATGGATATGTTGGAGCAATTGCAACGCGAAAAGGTAAAGACCAGCCCAAGCGTGATGATGGTTTCTGCCTATGGAGCTGAAAACATTGGCGTTGCAGCGCACAACAAAACCTTAATTGATGAATTTCTGGTAAAACCAGTAAGCCCATCGGTGCTGTTCGATACAATCCAAAAGAGCCTGTACAAGAACAAATTTGCAGCAGCAGTTGGCACAGCCGAATCGGGCGACATAGACCACTTTGCCGTCTTGCTTACAGGTAAACATGTACTATTGGTAGAAGACAATGAGATAAACACCGAATTGGCCATTGAACTGTTGAAGGATGTGGGTGTGGAAGCAACGCATGCGGCTAATGGTCAGATTGCAGTAGATACGCTGCAAACAATGAGCTTTGATGCCGTGCTGATGGACATTCAGATGCCGGTTTTGGATGGATTGAGCGCTACACGCAAGATACGTGAACTGAAATTGCACGATGGCAAACCCATCATTGCCATGACGGCACATGCCATGGCTGGAGAACGAGAAAAAAGCTTGGCTGCCGGAATGAACGAGCATATTTCTAAGCCCATCAATCCAAAGTTACTGTATCAAACCTTGGTTGATTTTTTAGTGCCCCGTGGTTTCCAACCAAGTGCGAATCAGGCAGAACAGACCAAAACCAAAAAGACGGAAACGCCTAGCATTTTCCTCACCATCGATGGCATAGATGTGAATGATGGCCTTCTAAGATGTGGAGGAAAAGCCACACTTTACACCAAGATTCTCCTATCGTTTGCCAATAAATATGCTACGGTAAACAAGGACGTAAACACGCTTGTTAAAGCCCAAAACACCCAAGAACTGAGTAGCCTTATGCATGCCTTGGCCGGTGTGGCAGGAAATATTGGAGCATTGGATTTGGGCAAAAGAGCTCGAAGCGTGTCGCATTCATTCAGCGACCCAAGCGGATTGGATATAGACCTGCTCTATACCGAAGCTTCCGACCTTGCGGCCATCTTCGTAAAACTGTGCGCCAGCATTAAAGACAAGCTAGAACAAGAAGTGCACACAGAAGCGAGTTTGCCGGCAATTGACGCTGAAGCTCTACAAAATCTATTAGCTAGAACGAAAGAACGTATTTCAAATAACGACCCATCGGCTGTTGATCTACTGGATGAGGCCATAGCTGCTTACGATTTTGGAACAAATAAGCAATGGATAGATGCTGCCCATAACGCTCTTAGCGAAATGGAATTTGACGATGCCATGGAGATGTTAACTAAGATGGAAGGGCATGAATAGTTTTGGACTTACCACTTCTGGCAAAAACACGATTCTTATTGTAGACGATTCGGTTGAGAATCTGCAGTTGCTGACCGCGCTACTCAAAGACACCTACAACATAAAGGTAGCCAAAAACGGATTGAAAGCCGTAGAATTGGTGACCAAAGATGCTACCATCGACTTGGTATTGATGGATGTGATGATGCCCGAAATGGATGGATACACGGCATGCCAGCATTTGAAATCGAACGAACTAACTGCGTCTGTTCCCATCATTTTTCTCACATCGCTTAACGAAGCTTCTGACGAGACCAAAGGTTTTGCAATTGGCGGTGCCGATTTCATCTCCAAACCCTTCAATGCACAAGTCGTTCATGCTCGCATAAAAACGCACATCGACCTGCAGATAGAGCGCCAAAAATCAGATGCGCTTCTTCGTTACTTGCTACCAAGCACTGTTATTCAGGAATTGAAAAAGACAGGTGGTTATCAGCCCGTTATTCATGAGCACACAAGCATCATGTTCTGCGATATGGTGGACTACACAGGCATCACCTCGCACCTACCACCAACCGTACTTGTAGATGAGCTGACGGACATCTTCACTGGTTTTGATGAGGTGATAACGAGTAACGGATGCATGCGCATTAAAACCTTGGGAGATGGCTATATGGCTGCGTCTGGCGTTGGAGGTAAAGTAGACATGCAGCATGCAGAAAAGCTGGTGACTGCCGGATTGGAGATCATTGATTTTCTGGATAAACGAAACAGCACACATGAGCAACAGTGGACTTGCCGCGTAGGTATTCATTCCGGAAGTCTTATTTCTGGTTTGGTAGGTAAAACCCGCTGTCAGTTTGATGTAATGGGTGATGATGTAAACATTGCTTCACGTGTGGAAAGCAACGGCCACCCTATGAAATTGACCATTACCGAAGCCACGGCTTCCCTCCTTGCTCCTAGTATGTTCAAATTAGAACAACTTGGAATGGCGGACCTTAAAGGAAAAGGCGAAATGATGCTTATTGATGTAAGTAGAGTGTCGAATCAATAACAGAGAACTACTCGATAAACAGTAGAAGACTTGAAAGCATTGCGCGCTAGAAATTTACTCCAAAACCTTACCGCAAAGTCTGGTATCCACCTTTCAAATCGTAGATGCGGGTAAAACCCACTCGCTTCAATTTGATGGTGGCAAACGGGCTACGGTGCGCTGTTTCGCAATAAACGAAAACCGTTCTCGTAGTATCGAGTAACTCAATTTTCTCGTCAAAACCGTTCCAAATCACGCTCATACTTTGAGCGCCTTCTACATGGCCGCGGTTATACTCCATGCGCGTGCGGATGTCCAATACATAAGGGTTTGCAGTTGCTGCAATCTTGGCCAAATAGACCTCCTTGGGTAATTGCTGTATGGTTGGCGAATTGTAGATGTTCTTATTGCACCCGACCATTGTCAGCATCAGCATAGTACATGAAATCAAGCCTTTCAAACGCATATTGCAAGGAACGATTTTCGAAGAAATTGAAGGTGATGGTTATCATCAAGAAAAAGATTGACTGCTTAACCACTCTTGTTTGTCCATAATTTCGCACCATGCAAAAAGCGGCTCCATACATCGATTCATTTGTTGTAATCATTGCATTGGCTTCGGGCCTGCTGCACCCAAGTTTCACCGTTTTTTATCAGAGCGTAGTCATCCTATTTGTGAGCATTAGCGTTCCGCTGTTTGCTTTAGCTTTTGTTACCTATCGCTACACAGAATCACATTCACAACGCATTCAGGGCAAGCGCAAAAAACCTGCTCCCATTGCAAAAGAAGCGTTCGGAACAGCCCGTGCTGCTTTGATTGTTTCCTGCATGGCGGCATGGCCCATGGGATTATACAAACTCGGGTACCCTACCGGAATGGCGTGGACGTTAGAAGAAATGGGAATTACTTGGTGGATGGCCTTGCTACAGATTTATGGCGGAATTATGCTGATTGATGCAATGACCTATTGGAAACACCGATTATTGCACACCAAACTGTTCTTTCCATTCCATAAGCATCATCATACGTTCAGAGACCCAACTCCATTTGCAGGTTTTGCCGTTGGACCGGTAGAAACAGTGCTTACGTTTTGGCCGTTGTTGCTTATCATCATTCCCGAAGCGAAGCATTTCGCTCCGCTATATTTTACAGCGATTATCTCATTTGTGCTGCTCAACCTGTATCTCCACAGCGGAATTCATTCCAAACTGCTGGAAGCCATTCTTCCAAAGATTTTGTTGAATTCATCGGCTTGGCACAACATTCATCACAGTGATGTGAACGCCAATTTTGGAGAAGTATCTTATTTCTGGGACAAGGTGTGTAAAACAACTTTGGCCGATATGAAAGCTAAAAAGAAGGTAGCTGCTACTAGTTAACCCGTGTAAGTTTGACGGTAGCCACTGCCAAATGAATATCCATGGCTTCTACTCTTCCATCTTTTAGGTGATACGTACTTCGGCTACCATCCTGACATTTAATATCCAATATTTCGGGTGTGCGAGTCATCTGTGCATACGTACAATCCTCCTCACAGAATACGCGTTCGCGCTTCCAATTGGGTTCGAAATAGAGTTTGATGAGTGAGTAATCTAGAAGCTCCTTAAACTCCTTATCGCCTTCGTTCGATTTTACCACATACTTTGAGCCGTCAAATCGGATGGTACTCCATTTTTCCTTCTCTCCCTTGTTTAGGTATTCATAATCTGACGAGAACAGCTTCCCGTTACGGTATTCTACCTTGAAGACACTTTCTTCCTCACGCTTCATCCAAAGAAAATCAGTTTTGCCCTTGGCGTTGAGAGTGTAACGTTCAATCGAATCGTTTACAACAGTCTTAGTGAGTACCATCTCCCCGAATTTGAACCCGAACACACTCATGTCAAATACAATGCGTTCGGCACGTAGCGAGCTTACACTGAGCATGAGAAGAACGGAAAGGAACAGTCGGTTTTGCATGGCTGTCAAAAGTAACGAGGAAGTACTCCAATTGTTGAGTTGGAAATGAAGGAATGATTGATCTGAAAACCCGAAATTCGGTGATTCAAGGATCAACAAACCATGGGAATATGGCCGCTGGAGATTGTCGAATTCCTTCTTCATAACGGGGCGGATCCGAAGATCAAGGCAGGATTCAGTGCTGATACTGCCCTGTTAATGGCCAAGCAGCATGGTTTTAAGGAGATTGTCACCTTGCTCAAGAATGCCTTGTAAAAAGCATTGACATGGGTGATTTCCATCACGTTTGAGGATTCCTGTTTCCGTAGTTTTCCAGCCTTAAACCCAAGAATGAGACTCGTACAACATCTCAGTATTCTACTGGTTTCCGCACCATTATGGCTTTTCGGTCAGCAGGATTCAATGCTGTCAGAATCAATAAAAGATCCCGACCGTTTCAAGCCATCAGTTCATGCCGAGCACGGTATTCGACTGCGCAATCAGGAAGGAACCTTTGCCCGAAAAATGTGGTGGGGAACTTTACCGATTTTTGTCTTTGAAGCAGCAGGATACGGCATTTTGGCAGCGCTGCCTTCTGAGATTAGTCAATGGGAACGGGGCGACTTCAATCGATTCACATATAATTACAAGAACACTTTCACCAAGCCGCCAGTTTTTGACCACGACAAATGGTATATCAACTATATAGGACATCCGTATCAAGGCGCACTCTTTTACAATGCAGTTCGTTCCCAAAATGCCAAAATTTGGCAATCGAGTTTGTTTTGCCTCTCGCACGTTCTGTTTTATGAATACATAATAGAAGGTGGAGCTGAACAACCCAGCATCCAAGACCTGATAGTAACACCAATCACTGGAATCATTTTAGGCGAAGGAATACATCGGGCAACCATGGCAATGGAAAAAAATGGTTTCAAGTGGTATGAAAAAGCAACTGTAATCATCCTGAACCCGATGTTCGCTATCAATAATGGATTCAAGTTTGCTAAGCCATTGCCCACGGAGTAAAACTCATTCTATGTTTTGAGGGTTTAGTCAATATTTTTGAAAATCATTCGTTCCATTCACCAAACTATCAAAAAATGATATCAAAATCCAACTTTGTAAGTGGTCTTTTTGGCCTTATTATCCTGACAATCACCATTCAATCGTGTAAAAAAGACGAACCCGAACCCGCCAAAGGAATTGACCTCCAACTGTACGAGATGGCGCAAGAAACCGCTGGATTTACATGGTACAAGAACTCCGATGCACTCTTAGACAAAAGCTCTGGAAGCGGTCACAATTATCCGCTGCTGCGTACCAGGTACAATTCTACAGCCGCGACTCAGCTTGACAGCGATGGAAAAGTGAGCGCAAATGCCAGCTTCCCCGAGGGTTCTTTTGTGGTGAAGGAACTCACCAACAACGATGGCAGTATTGGCCTTTATGCCATTCTCTACAAAAAATCAGACAGCGAACATGCAGACGACCGTGGTTGGGTTTGGGGTTATATCTACCCAAATGGCGATGTGGCAACAAGCGCAGTTGATAAAGGTGCTATTTGCACAGGCTGTCACTTACAATCTGAAAGCATCGACTATATGTTGATGAATAAGTTCTTTCCTTAAAAATTCGTTCTTGTTTGAACTGATTTATTCCTCACATTTGTGTTTGTGAAGTGTAGCAGCACATATCAATGGTTTAGAGGCACAGCCTCCCTCCTATTGCTGTTCGGCTATTTCCTGAATGTCGTTTCGTTCCAAGGATTGCATCAGGTCGTTCATGATCACGACCATTCGGAGTTGCACACACCCGAGGCCGAGGCCGATTCGTGCCATCGCGCCATTTACCATGGCGACACTTCGCACGATTGTGAGCACAAAAGCCACATCACCGAAACCATTACTGATTGCGACCTCTGCAAGGTCACGGTTTCACGCTTTCATTTCAATTCAGATGTTGTAAAGGCTGTAGAGAAGCCTTCTCAGATCACATTCACTAAGCCAGCCAGCACAAAGTTTTTTGGTTACGATTTTTCGCTGGCCTATGCTCCTCGCGGCCCTCCCACATTTTCATGATTCCATCTTAGTTCCGCAGTCCATTCCGACTGCATTTTGCCGATGACCGAATGGTTTTCGGCTTTAACTTATTATTTATTCACTTGACCACGGACAGGAGCTATTGCTGTTCAATTGGTCAGACAATACAAAATCATGAAAGACACATTGAGTTTCTATGACGTTAAGAGCAAATCAAAATTCGAGTCTAACGAGTACGACATCCGCGAAAGGAACAACCGTTATTTCGCTGTTGCCAAATCTCCAAATGGGCCGCACGAGGCTTGGAGAGTACTTTCAAAGGCCGATGGCGAACGCTTGAAATAAGCATGTCATGCAGATCATATCGATGTTCACTCATCAACGGATAGAACATTGGAAATCAGTGTTTGAGATTACCGACTGGAACATTATCTGCACGGTAATAGACGAAATGCAAGTGGTTGACATATGGGAAGAGAACACGCCCGGACATGAGTTTGTAGGGATCCATAGGGATTTTGAAACGAAGACGGGCACGCTGTACCATACACGGCCACTTGAGGAAGACGATATCATCCATGAACTACTGCATGTACGCTATCCCGAATGGAGTGAGGAAAAGGTCACATTCTGGACCTCGCTTCTCAACGGAGAGCCCATTCTGCAACGCGAAGATGCGATGGAACATCTGCTTCCTACAGGATAATTGAGCGGAAGGGAACGCGAATGTTCCCTTCCCTTTTCAACACTAAAAACAGAACTAAAAACAATTGAAATGAAAAACAACTTGAAATATCTATGGGCACTGCCCCTACTTGCGGTCGTATCACTCACATCCTGCGAAAAGGACGACCCCGAAATTCCGAATGAGGAAGAACTGATAACCACGCTGGTCTATACGCTCACACCCGATGGTGGCGGCACGGCCGTTGAGTTCCGTTTTACGGATCTTGATGGAGATGGTGGCGATGCGCCTGTGATCACCAACGGCACCTTGGCTGCCAATACCGCCTATTCAGGTGTCATCACCTTGCTCAACGAAGCGGAAACACCTGCTGAGGACATAACCGAAGAGGTTGAAGAAGAAGCTGAAGAGCATCAGTTGTTCTACCAGGTTGCAACGGCAAACGCCACGGTGACCTACTCGGACACTGATGACGATGGAAATCCGATTGGAATCGAAACCAACTTTACAACTGGTGATGCCTCTTCTGGAACATTGACCATCACCCTGCGCCACGAGCCGAACAAAGCGGCTGCTGGAGTTGCTGACGGAAACATCGCCAATGCTGGTGGCGAAACCGACATTGAGGTGACTTTTATTGTGACGGTTCAGTAGCGGTTTCATTCAATGCCCAACGCACGACCTCGATACGATTCGGCCTGTGGCCGATTCGCTCGGCCTGACCCACGCTTTGAGGCTGGTGGTCATCCTGAGTGTTCCGATTGTGATCGGAACGTATCGAAGGGTGCGCGCGGGTTTCTTTTTTCCTTTTTCCTTTTCTCTTTTTCCCTATTTCCCTTCATTAGCGGAGCACAAAACTGCACGCTTTCCATTTCGGGCAATGTGACCGATGAAGGAACAGGCATACCTATGGCATACGGAACTGTTTATGTGGAGGAACTGCAAAACGGAGTGGCTTCTGATAGCCTTGGAAACTTTGTACTAAACGGTCTTTGCAAGGGCGAATATCACCTCCGTTTCAACCACATTGGTTGCGAAACAAAGACCCTTTTCTTGTCTCTACTAAAAGACACGGTTATCAGCATTAACATGCACCATCACAGCGAGTTAGTGGATGAAGTAATGGTGCACGACCATCATTCGCAACACGAGACTGCTGCCAGTTCAACCATCAATCAGGATAACATAACCGAAATGGCAAATAAAGACCTTTCGGAGATGCTGGAACAGATGACGGGTGTTAGTAGTATTAAAAGCGGTGCAGGTGTTTCTAAACCTGTGGTGCATGGACTTTCGGGTAATCGTGTGGCTATTCTAAACAACGGCATTGCACAAAGCGGACAGCAATGGGGAAACGACCATGCGCCAGAAATTGACCCGTATGTAGCCGAACACATTTCGGTAGTTAAAGGCGCAGGAGCCCTTGCCTATCCTGGTGGTTCGTTGGGTGGCGTGGTTTTAATAGAACCAGACGAAATTGAAAACGACCCGCACTTACACGGCAATTTGAATTACATCTTTCAGACAAACGGTTTGGGACATACACTTAATGCGCGTTTGCAGAAGTACGATAAATGGGCAGCGTGGCGTGTTTCGGCTACTGCCAAGGTAATTGGCGACCGAAGTGCTCCCAACTATTACCTCAGCAACACCGGCAAGCGTGAGTACAACGTGGCGGCTCAATTAGATAAGCACATCAGTTCTAAATGGGAAATGAAGCTGTATTACAGCCTTTTTAATACCGAGATTGCCATTCTGCGCGGATCGCATATTGGTAATCTGACTGATTTGGAAGAGGCCATCAACAGAGATGTGCCTTTCTTTACTCAAGATGGGTTTTCTTATGCCATTAACGAACCACGACAAGCGGTTCAGCATCATCTTTTGAAGCTAGAGAGTGACCACATTTTTAACGAGCATCAGAGTTTGAACCTGAAATACGGTGGTCAACTAGATAACCGTAAGGAGTTTGACGTAAGACGAGCCGACAGAAGCGACCTTCCTGCATTGAGTTTACTGCAATGGGACCAATACCTTGAAGGCGTCTACAAGCATTTCTTTGAACACGGTCGGCAGTTAAAGGCGGGTATTCAGCTACGCTTAACGGATAACACGAATGATTCTGAGACAGGTATTTTACCACTCATTCCCGATTATCGTGGGTATAAGGCTGGAGCATTTGTCATTTTTCAGGAAGAGAGAAATAAACTACTTTATGAGTTGGGAGCACGCTACGATTTAAACTACCTGCAAGTTGTGGCTATTTCTTCTTCGCTACCGCGCGAAATTGAACGGCATTACCACACTTTTCATAACTACAGTTTTTCTTCGGGCCTCCGTTACCGTGTGCTACCGCAACTTAAGTTGAACTTAAACATGGGGCATGTGCTGCGTTCGCCCGAAGTAAATGAACTCTACAGCGCTGGTTTGCACCAAGGTGTGAGTGGTATTGAAGAAGGCAATGCTAACCTGCAAAACGAGCAAGCTACCAAGTTGGTGCTCTCTGCCGATTTGAACCTAAAAAAGAAGCTCTTTGTACAACTGCTAGGCTATTATCAATACATCAGCAATTTCATTTACCTACAGCCAGAAGATGAGTTTAGACTTACCATTCGTGGAGCGTTTCCATTGTTCACCTATCAACAGACCGATGCAACCATTGCTGGCCTGGATGCTTTGGTTTCGTACGAACCCATCGAAAGCATTAAGCTGGTGGCAAAGTATTCGTTTTTGCAAGGCGATGATGTGAGCAACAAGCAGCCGTTGGTGTATATGCCTAGCAACAACCTTTTTGGGTCTCTCTCCTACTCGTTTAAGGATGGCGAAACGATGAAGAACTCGAACATTTCTATTAATGGGAAATATGTGTTTAGGCAATTGCATTTGAATGCTAACCAAGATATTGCGCCTACGCCAGATGGTTATTTCCTTTTGGGTGCGAGCGTTGGTACCACTTTTAAACTCAAAAATACGAAGCTGCGCTGCTCTATTACTGGCGATAATCTCCTCAATACCGTTTACCGCGATTACATGAATCGTCAACGCTATTTTGCTGATGACCTAGGTTGGAACGTGAGTGTGCGTTTGAACTTTGAGTTTTAATGAGATATCGTGTAGTGAAAAGCGACCAGCGAAGAAGGCATCTATAGTTTACTCCTTCACAAACCGCGTAACGAAATGCCTATCTCCTTCTAATACCTGAAGCAGATATACGCCCACTGCAAGTCCGCTTATATCCACCGTTTTTGTATGGGATAAGCCAACGGATTTTTGAATTTGGCCGAGGCCATTAAACACATTCACATGTGCTTCGCTGCTAAACGAATTCCGTTCAATGTTGATAGTCGTTGAAGCAGGATTAGGATAAATATGAATAGCGGTTTCAGCAGATTCGTCTATACCTGTAGCACACGCAAGTCCGTTTAATCTAGACCAAATAGCTTCTGTGAGTTCGAGGGAAATTAAACCACCAGTAGTGCTGTTGCCCATTCTCACCACCACAAAACCATCGTCATAGGAACCATAAACGTACTCTGCCCATAAACCATCATAGATAACCATACGACTCATTCATACTTTGCGATGGGTGCGTCATATCACGTAGATACTGCTGGTTGTGCATTAGGGTGTCACTGTACATCGCAATGCTCTATCCTTCCATAATCTACCACGCCATTATAACCATAAGGCGATATGATTTTCCGCGCTATACAGAAGCTATTAGCACCGGTTTCTTCGCAGGATTTATGTACATGATATTCGACAATTTCGGTCCAATGGTGGGTTGGTGGATTTGGGATACATCAGATCCCACAACCTTCCCATACATCAGCAGCGTACCACTTACGAGCTATGCTTGGATGCTCTATACCGTTACACCCGAACGCCTCAACCAAAATGGATTGGCTATGGGTAATTTGGTGGTGGTAATTTTTGCGCTAGCAGTTTCTACAGTTATCTTGCTCTTATCGCATCCTGTTTCCCAACCTAGCAAATAGATTTGCACTAGTGCCGAGCTATTAAAATATTGCAATGCTAATTAAGCGCGCTTCACTCATCAAGGAAATACATATCAATCTCGCCTTTTCCTTTTGCCGATACTTTGCCTCGGTAAGAAAATGAAAACTGGTCTTCTACTAATTCATAGGTGGCCTTAGAAACATTAACCTTACCCGGTTCGCTGTTTTGCTCCAAACGAGCGGCAACATTTACGGCATCTCCCCAAATATCATATTGAAACTTCTTTACTCCAACAATACCGGCCACCACCGTTCCTGTATGAATGCCAATTCGCATTCGAAAGAATTGCTCTCCCTTTAACGTCTTCTCTGCTTGGCGCGCAAGCATAAACTGTTGCATTTTGATGGCAGCTTTAATTACATCTTCTGCATGCGTTTCCGAAGGAGCTGGAACACCACTTGCCGCCATGTAGGCATCGCCAATGGTTTTGATTTTCTCAATACCAAATTCGCTCATCACACCATCAAAATAACTGAAGCATTCGTGAATTTCCGTCACCAGTTGCTCTGGTGTCATTTGTTCGGATAGTGTGGTAAATCCGCTAAAATCTGCAAACAACACTGTTACATTTTCTAAACGCTTTGCCTTTGCGCTGCCATACTGTTTCAGCTCATCGGCAATTTCCTTAGGTAAGATATTGAGCAGCAAGTTGTCTGATTTTCGTTTTCCGCGGTAAATAACCACCGCCAACGTACCAATCATTAAGAGCACAAGTCCAATTGAGGCTAATCCAATTCGTTGTCCCTGAATCTTCCTTTCTTGAATGATTTGGGTCTTCACAAATTTCAAACTATCAGCCAATTGCTGGCGTTCAAACACAAAATTCATCTCCAAACGGGTCAATTCCTTGGTACGTTCATGTCCGTAAATAGAATCGCGTGCGGCAATAGAACGTCTGTAAAAGTCTAAGGCTGTGGCAGATTGATGTAGTCTATCGTACACTTCCGAGAGACACAAGCAACTCTCCTGAATACCATAGAGATTACTTTCTTCCATCGATAATAGGTAAGCTTGCTTACACCAATCCAATGCTTTTTGGGGATCCCCCATCTTCAGGTAGAGGTTTCCAATTGGCATCGAAGCACGCATTACATTCATCCTAGTTCCTTTTTTCACACTCAAGTGATAGCCTTCCAGATATGATTTCAAGGCTTCATCAGCATTACCCTGCCGTTCTCGGCAAAAACCAATATGACGCAACGAAATGGCAATCCACGAAGTATCCCGCAGTTCCTTCCATATGTCCATGCTTTTATTATGATATTCCAAGCCGTCTTCTAAATTGCCTTGATCTGCATAGAGGGTACCCAAATTATTATAGACTACTCCAAGTGGCACTTGATCTCCTAATTTTTCTCTAAGGGAAAGACTGCGTAGGTAATATTTTGAGGCAATCGTATAATCTGTTTGTGCATGATGAACCGAAGCAATAAAGTTGTAGCTATCTGCCAATCCTACTGAATCTTCCAAGGCTTCTTGAATGATTATGCACTCATGAAAAAATTCTAACGCCCCCGAATATCTTCCTTGATACATGCGAGTAACTCCCAATTCGCTCAAGGCTTTTGATATCAATACTTGATTACCAAGTTGATTACTTTGCTTGTGGGCTTTAGTGAGCGTGGCAAACGAAGCATCATAATCTCCATCCTTTCGCTCACTTCGTCCCTGAGTAATGAGGGATTCGAAGCTCTCAACACTAATTGCGGTGTTTACAGACACGGTTTCTTGAGCAGAAACCCATTTTAACGGAGTGCTGATCAACAACAAGCAACAACAAGATGTAATGAGCACTCGAACGAGGTTCAGAAAAAGTTGATTAAAAAATACATTGGACAGAAACATGTGGTAAATCAAATGTAACCCGAAATGAAAAACGCTTCAAAAGAATAATTAAATGAAGAGTCAAATATTGAATTTCCGCTAAATTAATGGCTATTAGTTGACCGTTCCCTTTGATCATAATTTGATTAAATGGCAGCTTCCTCAAAACAATGACTACATTTAAAACCCATATCGTAGCCATGAAAACACTCCTCCACCCCCTATTCGCAGCTGTTTTGCTCTTATACAGTTACCAATCTAGCATTGCTCAAACAGTTTTTACGAAACAAGACAATCCAACAAAACTACAAGCCAATTACGTGCTCGAACAAGCAAAGACGTTCTTGCCCAATTGCGGATTTAGCAGTGCATATATTCATGCGAGTGATTTAAAAGAACTAATGAATGTAAAGAACTGTGTAGGCATTAGATTTTACGTGGCAATGGCAGACCCAAAACAGCGTTTTGCAGATGTAATTGCCGTGGCAGTAAAAGACAACGGTCAGGAAATAGGAGATTTTTTGGAACGTAAATATCACTTAGCAAAACCATTAGACGCTCACTTTCCCGATGAGTTTGAGAAGTTGAATTTGAGCAGCGCAAAAAAGTACGTCTTTAACTTAAGAGATGGCGTGCTTGGCATTAAGCCATATGCTGTCTTTCTTGGCTTAGAATCCATCAGCAATCTCTTAAAAACTGAAAACGCTACAGGAATAAGAATTTATTCTTCTGGCTACAATGTGGATGGAACCGAACTCAGAACAATGTCGTTTGGAGCCGTTAAGTATGAAGGAAAGGTAGTGTCGGATGCCGGAGGTGACTATTTGCAAAGTGCTTTGCCTTGTCCTGTTGATTGCGGAGGAGATCCATACATCCTGTGGAACCGTTAAATTCAACTCGTTTATAAAAACCAATCCCCTCCAACCATGAAAAGATTAGCAAAATTGACTGTGCTTTTATTATTTGGCTGTGCAATAGAACCAAATACTTCTTTCGCCCAAATTTATTCGAGCCCAGAGCCAAAGGATAAAGGTTTAATAGAGGTTAAAAAGGAAGAGGCCATTGCCGAAGCGAGTGAAATGAGCAAGGCATGCGGCTACAGCCATGCATACATTTCTACCGAAGATTTATTTGCGTTAACCAACATTTCGAAGAGCGTAGGTATTCGAGTTTATAATTCAAAAGAATCAATTGAACAAAGTTCTTGCGATGTTATTGTCGTTGCTGTTGATGCAGAAGGTAAAGAAATTGGATCGGGATTGAACTCAAAATATGTGCAAATTCAATCGCCAGAAATCAACAAAAGCTGTCCTTCTAGGAGAATTTCAAAGAGCAAAGCTTCTGGCTGTGTGTCGAATACAATCAAAACAGATTTGACATATCAAAAGGTATTCTTTAGTAACGAATCATTAATGGCACGAATCAAAATTCCTGGAGCTACAGGTATCAAACTGATACCAGGTAAGTTTGCTGCAGGGAGTACTATGATGATTGTGGCCGCCAAGCTAGAATCTGGGAGTTTAATCGAATTGGAAGCCAACTATCTAAAAAGTCAATTGCCCTGCCCTACCGATTGTGGCGATTCTGGCAATTATTTGGTTGCGCCAAACTAGTTTGTCACCTGCGAGCATTAGTCTATTTTCTGCGCCACAGATTGTGATGACGTTTAAAGTGTAACGAATTAAGGCAAGGAAGTAGAAAATGGATGATTTTACTATTTACTTTCATTGCTCTAAAATCATTGAAATGGAAAAAAATCGAAAAAGTAAAAACGTTGGCGGCTTAGTATTCATTGGATGCATGTTTATTGGGGCTGGTATAGGTATGGCTTTAGGTAAAGTTCAAGTTGGCGGAGCCATCGGCATGGGCGTTGGTTTTCTAGGAATGGCCGCATCTTGGGTCTTGATGAATGACAAATAAACATTCTAGTATCAAGCGAGTTTCACTTCTACAACTAACAACAGCTTAAGTTTATGTACGTAAAAAGGAATTACAGCTTTTGGATGACGTTCAGTTGGTCTAAAGCTCCCTTCTTTATTGGATTCTTTTATGGTTTAATCCTGTGCCTCTTTCATTTTGTTTTCGATATCCATATTGTGCTTCCTTGGCAACCTATCAGTGTCATTGGTATTGCAGTAGCGTTTTATCTCGGATTTAAGAACAACAGCTCTTACGACCGAACTTGGGAAGCCCGCAAAATCTGGGGAAGCATTGTGAATAACAGTCGTTCGTTCGGGGCGCAAGTAGTTTCGTTTGTTGATGGAGAACGGGCTGCTGAAATTCAGAAGGAACTCATCTATCGTCACATTGCATGGCTCACTGCCCTTAGGCATCAATTGCGGTTAGCGCGTGAGTGGGAACACACAGAAGAGCGTGTAAAATCGAAATACGCACCAACAGTTTGCGAAGACTACAACCAGCGTCTGAAGTTAGATGTAAAGCTATTTATCTCTAATGAAGACATCAGTCGGTATGAACACTATGGAAATTCGGCAACGCATATTTTGTCCGACCAATCGAAAAGGCTACAGGAGTTAAGAAATCAAGGTTATTTCGAGGACTTTCGCCACATGGAGTTGGTGCATCTCATTACTGCTTTTTATGAAGACCAAGGCAAATCGGAGCGAATAAAAAACTTCCCATTTCCTCGTCAATATGCTTCTACAGCCTTGTGGCTAACAATTGTTTTTTGCGCATTACTTCCATTTGGCATTATGGATGTATTTCACAGCTATGAAGGTTGGTTGTTCTGGATTTGTCCGTTCATTGTAGGACTCATTACCTGGATTTTCATGTTGATGGAAAAAATCGGTGATTACTCTGAAAATCCCTTCGAAGGAACTTATAATGATGTGCCTATAACCGCCATTGCGCGTGGTATTGAGATTGATTTACGGCAAATGATTAACGATTCTGACATTCCCAAACCAATGGAGCCTCAGAATGGTTTTCTGCTCTAAACCAAGTTAAGTATGAATACTACGCCCGAACACGATGAACGAATAGCAAAAATGACCTTTGCTTCTGTGTTTCCGCATTATGTTTCCAAGGTAGAAAGCAAAGGCAGAACCACGAGCGAATTGTATCAGGTAATTGAGTGGTTAACTGGCTTTAACCAAGCAAAAATTCATGAATTGATTAACGAAAAAGTATCGTTTAAAACCTTCTTCGAACAAGCGTCCATCAACCCAAATGCAATGCTAATCAAAGGCGTTATCTGCGGCTATCGCATCGAAGATATTGAAACACCACTTACTCAACAAGTACGGTATTTAGATAAGTTGGTAGATGAGCTTGCAAAGGGCAAGAAGATGGAGAAGATATTACGGGCATCTTAATCTGTTTCTAACAAAAACAACTATTGGATTACATCGACTATCTACCACTCTTCATCATCCTTGCACTATTAGCGGAGATACTAGGAACAGTGGGTGGTTTTGGTTCTTCGCTGTTTTTTATCCCCATCGCGAGCTACTTTCTAGACTTTCATTCGGTTCTTGGGATCACTGCCATTTTCCACGTTTCAAGCAACATCTCTAAAATTGCCTTTTTCCGAAAAGGATTCGACAAAAAAGTAGTCCTTTCGTTGGGAATTCCTGCCGTACTATTCGTAATTATTGGTGCCTTTATTAGTAAATATATTGCTACGGAAGCACTGGAAATAGGTCTTGCTGTATTTCTTATAGTAACTAGTCTTACATTTCTTATATTCAGGAAGTTAGAGTTTAAACCAACAATTACTAATTCTGTTAAAGGTGGCGTGCTTTCAGGGCTACTAGCTGGTGTTCTTGGCACGGGTGGTGCCATCCGAGGCATTACCCTTGCTGCTTTCAACATGAAGACCGAGGTTTTCATTGCGACCTCTGCTATTATAGACCTTGGAATTGACGCTAGCCGCAGCGTAGTATACACGCTCAATGGCTATGTGCATTACCACGACCTGTACCTCATCCCTATCTTGTTGGTTGTAAGCATTTTGGGAACATGGATCGGTAAGAAAATCCTCGAACGCGTCTCGCAAGAACAGTTCAAATCGACTGTATTAGTGCTTATTCTTATTACGGGGCTTGTTACACTTGGGAAGGTTATCTTTGATATCACATAATAGCAGGGCAATCAACCGCACTTCCAGTATTGATTTTTCCATTTTTCTTATTCCCTTTTTTCATCTTTCCCTTTCCACACATTGTGTTTTTGAAGAGCGTAATTTTTATACCAACATAGATGTTGCCTGAATAAACGTTCATCGGAATGAAGAATGGCAGAATATTGTCAGAACCGATGGTAACGCTGTAGAATCTGAATGCCAACCCAACCTGTGCCGAACGGTAATCGTAGAGCGAAATAGGTAATGATGCCTCAAACCATTTCGTTTCGTAGCGAGGTGTAATGGCAATAAGACTTCTTCTGATTCCTGTTGTGGTTCTGTACAACTTAAAACCTTGAACCCAAGTGGCATTGGCGTAGAAATTCTTCCCCAAATTGTAATCGAATTGAACCGAAACGGCACTTGGCAAAGCCGTTCCGTAGCGCGTTCCTGTTCTCATACTACCCGCATCAGAAGCAAACTGCGAAGCAATCAAAGCATCGATATCTCCAAAGCTGTTCACCTGCGCATCGGGGTAATTATTCCAAGTTGTAGTCGAATTATCAAAGGTTCGGATCAACGAATTCTTATTAAAACTGATGCCGCCAAGATCTAGCAGAGAAAGTCCAATTTTGTACTTGTAATCAATGGTACCACAATCGCTTTGGGCTGTGTGGGGTGCGTAATTGTCCACGTTCTCCAACATACGCTTGTAGGTAAGGCCCAGATCAAGCGCAAAACCATGTCCGTTGGCCAATCCGGGTTCGGTCATGGCGTACTGACCAGTTACGTTCGAAACATTCCAGTCCTGATCACTCACAACGGTATGATTCAATTCTTCGAGATACATGCTCATATGCCCGATTCCCATCAGGTAGCTGGCGGTTCCACCCACGTTGATCATGTCCTTACCTTGCTGATAGACGATGCGGCCATAGCTCGCCCCTATCTCCGCCCAAGCAGTGGCAAAGGCGCCCATTTTCTGTTGCGAATAGGTAACGCCCAGCTGTGGATTATAGTCCAAGCCTTCGTAGACATACACGGCAGAAGGCTCCAGAAAATCCTCAAATGAAACGAAGGTTCGCGCAGCGGTATGAAAGCCAAAAGCGTTCTTGCCTTGACTCAGCGTAAAGCTTGGCCCATCTACCCGAAGATTGATGGCCCCGTGCTTCTCCTTTCCGTTCATTCTGTATAGCGGTGTTGGATAATTGTTCTGCGGAACATTCTTCCAGAAATAGAAATTGTCCTTACTGAAATACACGAAGTTGTTCCATGCAAAGGCATCCACACCCACGAGATTGATATCCAGCCAAGCCTTGCTATCCACCATGCTCGATGGGTTGAGTGGCATTCCTGTGGTTCCTGCATAATTACTGTTGGCAAGCCCAATGCGTTCTTGGGCCGAAGCTGTTGTTGCACCTAAGATGCAAGCTACTTGAAGAAGGTTCTTGGCATTCATTAGTTGGAATTTTGGTTGATGCTAGAACTTTAGGTGTGGTTGCTTTATTATTTGAAAATTCAGATTTACTTTAATGTGAAATACTTTTGCAACATATCTACAACCTGCCTGACTTCGATCATATTCATTCGACAGTGATTACATACTTTTGGTATTATAGCCCTTGCAAATGAACCGATACCTATTGCTGCTTTCTCTTTACGGAATTTTCATTTTTCCTTCTTGCAACAATGACCCAGACGACAACTCACCGCCAGATGGTTGCCAGCTAGCAACCATTTCTGCTACTTCGGAGGTGGAAGGTTTTGGAATTCTTGCAAAAGTACCTGGTATATGGAATGGCCCTGTAACATCTCCTACTCCTTTGGGTAGTTTTCCGGAATGGATTGTTGATTTCAGACCCATCTCAGGAGGTCAAGTATCGGCTAAAAACGAACTCGATTCGCTAAACGATATTTTCATGAGTTTCTTCATTGTAAAGCACGATTGTGCCTACAAAATGGGGTTTAGAAATGGCGGCAGCTTTTCTGGCTACAAGCGCAACTCGTACATGGTGATAGACAGCGTTTACGAATCGGCTTCCCTTTCCTTTTATCGCTTTATAGACCCAGTTTCGGGTGGAAACCGTGTGTATACCGATGTTACGTTTAAAAACGATAGCTTGATTATTACTGCCTACACCAATAAATTCAATACGCAGGTTTCTCCAACCATTCACATGGATTGGCGTGCCTCTTTGCGCGATGCGAGTTCTGCCCTGCATGCAATTTCAGAATTCAACTTTCCGCAAAAAGAAGTGGTGAGGGATTTTTCTTCTACATTTGACAATGTACAAGAAGCCGTGTTCTATTCCACAGCTCAAGACCCTTATCCAGAACACGAACAGCCGCATCTTGGGGTTTCATCGGTGCAAGTAAACATCACTTCGCCAGCCACGGTAGATCCAACCAAAAAGGTCATCATCGTTATTACTACTCAGCCGCTTTTTAGTGGCTTTACGTTTCTGCCTCAGAACTTAAAATACCGTTCGCGCTATGTAATTGTGGGTGCCGCCAATACAACAGGTTACAGTTTCAATTACATGCATCCTGGAACTTACTACGTAAACACCCTTTATGATAGCAATGGCGACCTCAACTTCTCGTCTGGCGATTATACAAATCTAAGTTTTGACACTCCGATCACTCTCGAATCTAAAAGTACCACGGGTGCCACCGTGAATATCAATTTTCAGATTCCATAAAGGATTGAGATTTAATATTCGGGCATGAAAATAGTTTGAGTCACATTAAATTTGAATAACTCAAAAACAGAATCACTGAGAAACAATTAGCGTCAATCCGTTTACTTGTTTAATCGACCAAAGCCTAAACTAGTGTTTTCGAACAAACTATCAGTAACCCTAATTGCTCATTACCATTCACTAATTACTTCTATCATAGCATCCCTTACTCCAGCTTTCCGTCATATACCCACCAATTCACTTCATTCCATTAGCAATTGATTGGTTTTGGTTGAATAGTTTGGATATTTGGAAGTTATTGATGTTACCTATGTTCCACCCCCGTATTCTCTATTGGGTCTTCCTTGTGCAGACAATTTGGTTGCTGCCACACTTGGGACTTGCTCAACAGGGATGTACTAATGCAGATTTCGGAACAGGAAACTTCACAGGCTGGGTAGGCAGAACGGGTAGCTGCTGTGGCATTAATACTCCAAACACGGGCATCGTCAATGGTCGACACACCATTATGACAGGAAACGCCACCGACCCAATTGCATGCGATGATATTTCGGTGGTAGCTCCTGGTTATGCCAACTCAGCGCGACTTGGAAATAGTGGAAGTGGTTGCGAAGCGGAACGACTATCGTACACCTATAACGTTACACAGCAAAGCGCGCTTTTCATTTTTCAGTATGCGGTTGTATTAGAAGACCCAGGACACAGCGTGGCAGATCAGCCTCGATTTGAAATTCGCGTTCTGAATGCAGCCGGACAAGTCATCTCACCACAATGCGGATTTTACCAAGTAACGGCAGCAGCCAACATCTCCGGTTTTCGCTCTTGTGGTGGTGTTCGCTATCGGGCTTGGACTCCTGTAGGAATAGACCTTTCAGGATTTATTGGTCAGAACATTACCATCGAATTTACCACAGGAGATTGTGGTCTCTGTGGTCATTTTGGTTATGCCTACATCGTTGCTGAATGTAATCCGCTAGAAATATCTGTTGACTACTGTCCAGCCAATAGCAACGATGCGGTTCTCACTGCTCCTATCGGCTTCGACTATCAGTGGAGCAACGGACAAACCACACGTGAAATCACTGTTCCTAACCCAACGAGCGGTGTTCAGTATTCCTGCACTTTAACAGCCGTAACGGGTTGTGTGGTAACGCTTAATGCAACCATAAACGCCACCACAGTGAATACCGATTTTAGTCATCCTGCTGCTTGCCCCGGAGATGATATTCCGTTTACAGACAACACCACAACCAACATTGGCAACATTGTTTCTTGGGATTGGAACTTTGGTGATGGTACCGTTTCTAACCTTCAAAATCCATCACACATTTATCCTCAAAGCGGGCTCTACAACGTAAGTCTTACCACCACCACTGATAATGGTTGCTATGCATCACACACTACAACTGTTGATGTGAACCCTATTCCGATGACCAATTTTTCTGCTCCCGAAGTATGTGACCAGAATGCTACGCAATTCATCAACACCACCCTGTTCCCTCCTACAATAGGCAGTTGGAGCTGGGATTTTGGAGACGGCACTGCAAGCGACAATGTAAACTGGAGTTCATCTCACACCTACTCTGCGCCCGGAACATACGATGCTACACTAACTGCGTATTCGCAAAATGGGGTATGTACTAGCAGTATCACAAATCAAGTTGTCGTTGCTCCACTTCCTATACCTGATTTTAGTTACGCCAATGTTTGTTTTGGTGACCCTGTAATATTTCAAAACACTTCTGTTGGCAACGTAACCAACGTAAATTGGAATTTTGGCGACAATACTCCTCCTATTTACACACTCGCTGCCAACCATTATTACATCTCTCCAGGAACCTACGATGTTCAATTAACGGTGACCAACCAGAACGGCTGCAGCGATTCCATCACACAAGTAGCAGTGGTTAGCCCATCTCCTCAATCATTTTTCGACTTTGAAAATGTGTGTTTTGGCGACCCAGTTGTGTTGGAAAACAACAGCATTCTGCCCCCAAATGGCAACATTCAGAATTGGGAATGGGACTTCGGTGATGGTTCTCCTATCAACTCAAATACATGGGCGCCTCAACACGATTACCAAAGCGATGGCGTTTTTGACATCACACTCATAACCTATTCTCCTAATCTGATGTGTTCGGATACTTTGGTTGATTCGGTGAGAGTTTATTCCACACCAATACCAAACTTCACGTTTGAAAACGTTTGTTTCGGAGAGGCTACTCCATTTATCAGTACCTCAACGGGTGAAATATCAAGTTGGAAATGGGAATTTGGCGATGGTACTTCTCCCAATTTAAATCAAGCAGTAAATCATGTTTACGCAGCTGCTGGCACGTACACCGTCAGACTATCCGTAACCACTATTTACGGTTGCGATGCGTTTATAGAACAACAAGTCTCGGTTTATCCATCTCCTTCGCCCAGCTTCATTGCTAGCGAAGTTTGTCACTTAGATTCCACATCATTTTTCAGCACTTCTACGGTAGATAATCCATCCACCATTGCCACGTATAATTGGAATTTTGGAGATTTAAGTCCCGCTGGATCTGGCCAATCTACCTATTATACCTACCCAAATGCGGGAGTTATAAACGTCAAACATACTGTAACTACTTCTGAAGGGTGTATTGATAGCGTTTCTCAAGCAGTAACCGTAAATCCTAACCCAATTGTTCAGTTTGCAGTGGATGTGTCAGAAGGCTGTTCACCGCTATGTGTTCAATTACAAGAATTGGCAGGTATAGAAAGTGGCTACAATCAATCTTGGATTTGGGATTTTGGAGATGGTGATGGTTCTCCAGAGCAGAATCCGCAGCATTGCTTCGAAAACAACCGAACCGACATCACCAAACCTTTTGATGTCAGGCTTACCGTTACTTCAGACAAAGGATGCGTTTCAGAGCGCGTGAATAATGCATTTGTGAGGGTTTATCCAACTCCTAGAGCAGGTTTCGAATCAAATCCCTATAGAACCACCATCCTCTTCCCTACTATCAAGTTTAGAGATGAATCGCAAGGCGCCAATTATTGGGCATGGGATTTTGGAGATAATCAAGTAATAAACACTTCAGGGCTGCAAAATCCGAACTACGAATATCTAGCAACTGGAACGTATACCGTTACACAAATTGTTTACAACGACTTCGAGTGTTCAGATACTACCGAAGGCGTTATTACCGTCACGCCATCTTTTACCATTTACATTCCAAGCGCATTTACACCAAATAACGACTTCATTAACGACCGATTCTATGTAAAAGGAGTTGGAATTGTGGAGTTCAAAATGTGGATTTACAACCGTTGGGGAGACGAGATTCATTACTCAGAAGACATCAACGAAGGTTGGGGAGCAGATACTCGCAATAACGAGCGATTAGTGGAGAACGATACGTATGTCTATGTGGTTGAAGTCATAGATATTAACGGGGCATATCACCGTTATACAGACAGAGTTCAGGTTTTAAGATGACATTGTGAGAAGGCTTTTAACCATCTTTCTCCTTTTATTCTTCCATCAAAGTGGAAACGCACAATTGGTGGTAGATCCTACGTACACTGCACAACAGCTCACCGATATGATTGTAGGTGATGGTATTGCAGTAACCAATATCGTTCTCAATTGCCCAGGAGGAGCCAGTGCCTATTTCGATGCCAGTGCCACCAACATAAATATGACCACGGGCGTGCTTCTAACCACAGGAACGGTTGCAAACGCCACGTTAGGCAACACAGATGCAGGTATAAGCACCTGTAATGGAGCGCCTGGCGACCCACAAGTGGAAGCCGTGGCCAACGAAACGACTTACGATGCTTGCATTTTGGAGTTTGATATTGTTCCAACCTGCAATCAGTTGAGCTTTACTTACGTTTTTGCTTCGGATGAATATCCCGAATACATTAACCGCGAATTTGCCGATGCGATGGTAATCACCATTTCCGGCCCTGGATTTGTTGGTCAGCAAAATATTGCGCTTGTTCCAAACACTACAACAGGCGTTGGCATTACTACGGTCAATAGCAACACCAATAGTGGGTATTACGTGGCCAATAGCGCTGGAATTATCGAATACGATGGGTTCACCACGCCCATGACTGCTACAGCCAATGTAACGCAGTGCGAAACTTACCACATAAAAATTGCGGTTGCCGATGCAGCAGATTGCATTTTCGATAGTGGTTTTTTCATTGCCGAAAACAGTTTGGATTGTGGTGCCAATAATGCCATTACCACGGATGCTACAGTTGGACCATTTCAACCAATTGAAGGTTGCCGGACTTACGACATTGAGCTTTGTAGGCAAGGAGATACGAGTGCGCCTTACGATTTAAATATTAGCTATACCGGAACAGCTGCCAATGGTGCCGATTATACTCAGCTTCCAACACTTCTAAATTTTCCGGTAGGTGTGCAATGCCAAACCATCACGGTAGAACCAATAAATGATGGTATTGTTGAAGGAGATGAGACCATTCTTTTTATCTACCAAGCAGTTTCAGGAATTTGTACCGTTTTCGACACCATTGAAATTCACATAATTGATAATCAAAACCTCGTTCCAGACTTTTATTACAACGATGTTTGCTTTGGAAGCACGGTTTTCTTCAATAACGGAACTAGCATTACACCCCCAGCAACGGTTACCGATTTTGTTTGGAAATTTGGAGATGGTAGTGAACTCACTCAATACAACAGCTCACATCTTTATGCCACGGAAGGCGATTACGATGTTTGGCTCGTGGCTACGAGCAACGATAATTGCGTGGATTCAGTCATGAATACCGTTCATGTTTATGGTTATCCAACTGCCGATTTCTCGTTTGTTGATGCATGCCTAGGAAACCCAGCTGACTTCATCAATTTGTCTACGCCATCTACTAATGACGTATTTGGCGAATACGTTTGGAATTTTGGTGATGGTGGTAGCGCCAACTCGTGGAATGCTACGCACTACTACTCTATTCCAGATACGTTTACTGTAAGTCTTACGGTGTACACACAGGAGCTTAGTTGTTCGCATACGTTGACAGACACAATTGTAGTTTATCCTCCTATAAACACCAATTTCGTTGCAGGCAATGTTTGCTTTGGAGATACTGTTCAATTTTTTAATCAATCAAGCGGTAATGCTACCTGGGAATGGGATTTTGGAGATGGAACGCCATTTAGCACCACGTTCAACACCTCGCATTATTACGCTAGCCCAGGTGTTTATGATGTGCGTTTAGTTGGAATAAGCCCCAATGCTTGTAACGATACCATCTTTAAACAAGTAACAGTTTACGATGCGCCTCAGGCCAGTTTTACTACGGCAGATATTTGCGAAAATGCCTTGGCTCAATTTACCAATACAACGGTTTTACCAACCTATGGCGCCCTTGGTTCGTGGTATTGGACATTTAGCGACACTACAAATTCATCTGCTTACAGTCCGTTACACCTTTTTCCTGCGGCCGGACAATACACCGCCACATTGGTTGTTTACAACGAAATGCTTGGATGTTCTGATACTGCTGTTTCTACCATTACGCTATATCAGGTGCCCAATGCAGAATTTACGGTCGAAAACGTATGTGATGGAATAACCGTGGTGCCAAACAATTTGAGTTTAGGAACTGCAAGCATGTGGACTTGGAACTTTGGTGATAGCCCGAATTGGATACAACAGTCCAATCCGAGTAACACCTACGCACAGCCAGGAACGTATACCATTTCGATGGTGGCAACCTATCAGGATCAATGTGCGGATACAACCACACACACAGTTACTGTTTACGAATTGCCGGTTGCAGATTACAATTGGAACTACGTGTGTGAGGGCATTCCAACCCCTTTTCTCAATCAAAGTTCAGTTCCTTTTCCTGAAAATATTGTGAGTTGGATATGGAATTATGGAGATGGAACGCCTGCCGATACGGTTGTAAATGCAAGCCATATTTATCCAAATGGAGGCAGCTACAACACGCAATTGCAGATTACAACAGGTCATGGTTGTACAGACAACATTAGCCAAGCCGTTTGGGTAAATCATAGCCCAAACCCAGTAGCCACAACCTCTGCACCAGATGGATGCCCAGATCTTTGCGTCCAGTTTAACGACCTTTCGAATATCGCATTTGGTGATATCGCCTCGCGCAGATGGAATTTCGGTGATTTCCAATTCTCTACCGCCAATAATGTCATTCACTGCTACGACAATGATGACTTCTACGACCCTTTGTATTACAACATTCGGCTAGATTTAAGGAGCGACAGTGGTTGCACTTCCGTACTTCGAATGGACAGTTTAGTGGTCGTTTATCCTGTTCCTTATGCCGATTTTGATTGGACGCCAGATTCTATCAGCACGTTTGACCCACGCTTGCAATTTGTGGATAAAAGTAAGGGGCCAACGATGTGGGAATGGGATTTTGGAGACACCAACGTCTATTCCACTTCGTTTCTGCAAAACCCAGATTTTAGGTATTCGCAGTACGGTTATCATGACATTCAACTCATTGTAGAGAACGATTATGGGTGCGTTGACACTACTGTTAAGACCATTTACGTTTATGCTGATTTGCGCTTCTACGTTCCCAACGCATTTACGCCCGACAACAACGGGATAAACGAAGTATTCCAAGGGTACGGTTCGGATATTGGAAGTTACAACATGCGAATTTTCACACGATTGGGAGGCCTTATATTTGAAAGCAATGACATAGATTATGCTTGGGATGGCACCATTAACGGACGACCTGCCGAAGCTGGCATTTACATCTACGAATTCAACATTCGCGACCTTACGGATGAAATCCGTGAATACACTGGATATTTTAGTCTACTTCGCTAAACAGCTTTTCTAATTCAATTTGTGTACGAAAATCCGCTTACCCGTACCTCAATCAGCCTTTTAACTTTGCGGCATGAAAAAGAACGAAGTCCCGCAGGACGATGAAAATCTATTCGAAGGCAAATTCAAGGTGGTGAAATACGCCATTGATGACGATGGCAACTACGGAACCGTTGGAAGTTCGGGTTGGGAGCCCGAGAATGTAGTGCTCAATCAGGCTTGGGAAGAGATCAACAAGAAGGTTGAAGAGACAAAAAAGAAGATTGAGGCCGGAGAATTGAGTCCGCTGGCTTACCACATGGAGAAGAACATTATGGATGTGGGCATGTTGAGCCAATACATGGATATTTCGAAACGGAATGTGAGCAGACATTTGGAGCCGAGCGGTTTCAATAGTTTGGATGAAAAGACCTTGAAGCGCTACGCAGAGGTGTTCGATATTACGGTTGAAGCACTGAAAAAGACCGAATGAAGATAGATTTCGAGCACCGCCAATCGGCTCATTGCGAGACGGGCGTTATTTCCAATTTGATGCGGCATCATGGTTTGGACATTTCCGAGCCTTTGGCCTTGGGCATTGGTTCGGGTCTGTTCTTTGCGCATATGCCGTTCATCAAAGTGAATGGTTTACCAGTTACAACCTACCGCATCATGCCGGGCGATATTTTCAAGAAGTTCTCCAAACGAACGGGTGTAGAAATGAAGCGTCAATCGTTCTCATCTCCCGAAAAAGCGATGAACGAATTGGATGCCTGTTTGGAGCAAGGCTTACCTGTTGGCATGCTCACCAGCGTGTTCTACCTACCCTATTTGCCGCGTGCATTCCGCTTCCATTTCAATGCGCACAATATTGTGGTATTCGGAAAGGAAGGCGATGACTATTTGGTTTCCGATCCGATTTTGGAAAAGACCGAGGTGATCGACCGCAGAATGCTGATCCGTGCACGGTTTGCTAAAGGAATGCCGAACACCAACGGGCGCATGTATTATCCAACACACGTTCCAAAGGACATTGACGTGAATGCGGCCATCATCAAAGGATTGAAATACACGGCCAAGGATATGGGAACCATTCCGTTGCCGATCTTCGGAGGACGCGCCATTGGCTTTCTGGCTGGGCGAGTTGCCAATTACGAGAAGAAATACGGCAAGGAAGAAGCCAAGAAATACCTAGGGAACATTGTAAGGATGCAGGAGGAGATCGGTACGGGCGGAGCAGGTTTCCGCTTCATGTTCGGGGCGTTTTTGCAAGAAGCCTCTGGCCGATTGGGCAATCCGATGCTGCACAAGAAGAGTTTGGAAATCACCAAGATAGGTGACCTGTGGCGCAACTTCGCGTACGATTGCGGTCGCATGGTAAAAGACCGTGCCGATGGCATGACCTACCAAGATCTGGCCGATCAACTTTCGGACATTGGTAAGAAGGAGATCCTGTTCTTCCAGTCCATTCACAAAATGAAACTCTGATTTGGACGCCATTTCCATATCGGCCTTGGTGCATCGGTACAGCGGTGCTGCCGAACCTGCCGTCAATGGCCTCAACCTGAACATTCCGAAAGGAGCTTTCTACGGATTGCTCGGGCCTAATGGCGCAGGAAAAACCACCACCATTTCCATCATCTGCGGAATTGTAAAACCCGTTTCGGGCACGGTTTCCATTCTTAGAAGAGATTGGAAAAAGGATGCAACGGCCATCAAGAATTCCATCGGATTGGTGCCACAGGAAATTGCGCTTTACGATACCATGACGGCCAACGAGAACTTGAACTTCTTCGGGCAAATGCTGGGATTGAATGGGAAAACCATTGCTAAGAAAGCAGATGAATTGATGGAGGAATTCGGCCTCAGCGAACACAAAAGCAAACAATTACAACACTTTTCGGGCGGAATGAAACGCAGAGTGAACTTGATGGTGGCGCTGCTGCATGACCCTGAAATTCTCATTCTCGATGAGCCGACCGTTGGCATTGATGTGCATTCACGCCACATGATCAACACGTATCTGAAGGCATTGAATGAAGGTGGAATGACCATCGTTTACACCTCGCATCAACTGGATGAGACGGAGCAGCTTTGCGATGAGGTTTGCATCATCGACCACGGAAAATTGCTGATTGAAGGCAGAACCTCTGACCTCGTTTCTGATGGTCATAGTTTGCATCATCATTTCATTGAACTCACCGGAAAGCAATTGCGGGATTGATGGCGATTATTCACCGCATAGCAGTATGTCATGCTGAACTTGTTTCAGCATCTATTCAGACCCTGAAACAAGTTCAGGGTGACGACAACTTTGCACAGATTCGGACAATCTTAACTCTTTGCGTCTCTTCGCCTTTGCGCGAAACATCAAAATGAAACTCCTCGCATCCATAAAGAAAGAATGGCTCTTGCTTATCCGCGATAAGGGCGGTTTGGGCATCCTATTCTTGATGCCGATGGTATTGGTGGTGGTGATGGCGGTGGTACAGGATGCTCCTTTCAGAGATTATCAGGAACAACAACTTCCTGTGCTTTTTGTGGATGAAGATCAAGGCGTTATCTCCCAATCCATCCTGATGGGAATGAGCGAGGGCAACACCTTCCGATTGGTGGATAGTCTGAACGGCAAACCCGTTTCAGCAGAAGAAGCCACGAAAGCCATCAATTCTGGCGAATTTCAAATTGGCGTTATCGTCCACAAGGGATTGAGTTCTGAATTACAGGAAATTGTGGATGCACAGGTTGACGGCATGCTGGCTGGTTTGATGCCTGGCGCTGATACTGTTGAGGGGGTTAAACCCGACCTCGAACCTTACATAACCCTCCTCCTCGACCCGACCACCAAAAGCACCTTTCGAAGCAGCATCCGAAGTGCCATCAAGCAGTTTCTGAGCAAACTAGAAGCGAAGCTGATTGTGGATGGCTTGACTTCAAAATTGGCTGAAATGACAGGCAACACTCCCAAGGTCGACCTTTCATCCAATGGAATTGTACAACTCAAAGAAACAACCGCCACCAGCACCATCATGGCTTCGGATGTGGCCAATAATTCCACGCAGCATAACGTGCCCGCTTGGACGGTCTTTGCCATGTTCTTCATCGTTATTCCATTGGCTGGAAATATGGTGAGAGAACGAACCGCTGGAACAATCACTCGCCTTCGTACCATGCCAGCAAGCATGTTCCATTTCTATGCAGGAAAACTACTTTCTTACAGTGCTGTTGGGTTGCTACAAGCATTGCTCATGATCAGCGTTGGCTTCTGGTTGATGCCACAACTGGGCCTCGCTAAATTGGATTTAGGAAGTGGCATGTTGCCTCTACTTTACGTTTCGGTAGTGGTTGGAGTAGCTTCCACGGGTTACGGCCTTTTGGTTGGAACACTTTTCAAAACACTCCATCAAGCTGCTATTTTTGGAATGGTTACAGTGGTAATTATGGCGGCATTGGGAGGTATTTGGGTTCCGCTTTATATCATGAGCGATACGATGATTTTCATCGGCCATCTCTCGCCCATGAATTGGGCTATGGAAGCGTTCAACGATGTATTCCTCCGAGGTCAAAACCTCAGCGAAATAATTTTCGGATCCGCAAAACTTTGGGTCTTCGGAATTGTTTGCTTCGGAGCATCCTTAACTTTGGAAAAGAACAGATAGATCTTTCAGATTTCTTGAAAATGACACACAATCATTACGACACAATCATTCTAGGTGGCGGCCTTGCAGGCCTCACCCTTTCACTTCAACTCAAAAAGCAGAATCCAGACATCAAGGTTTTGGTGTTGGAAAAGCGCGATGACGCGGCTCCTGATGCAGCCCATAAGGTGGGCGAAAGCACCGTGGAATTGGCCACGCATTACCTGCGCGAAGTGCTTGGATTGAAGGATTATCTAGACAAATACCAGCTTCCGAAGCACGGACTGCGCTTTTTCTTTTCTCCTAAGCACAAGACCACCATTCACAAGCGCGTGGAATTGGGACCGAAAGTCCTTCTGCCTGTGCCGAGCCATCAGTTGGACCGTGGGGTTTTGGAGAACGACCTTGTGACCTTCAGTCGCGAAGCGGGCAACCAAGTGGTGTTGGGTGCAAAGGTCGATAACGTGGACATCGAAGATGAAAACCACACCGTCACTTATAGTGTGAATGATGAACAACTGAGCGCCACTTCCCGATGGGTGGTTGATGCCTCTGGCCGTGCTAGCATTCTGAAACGTAAGTTCGGTTTCGCACAGTCGCATGCACACGATTGCAACTCTGCTTGGTTCCGTGTTGATTGGAAAATTGACATTGATACATGGAGCGATGACGCCAAATGGCACTCACACGTGGAGCCTGGACTGCGCTATTTGAGCACGGTTCACTTGATGGATGCCGGTTATTGGGTATGGATTATTCCGTTGGTGGGCGACAAAACGAGCGTTGGAATTGTGGCCGATCCGAACATTCATCCTTTCGAGACCTACAACAAATTGGACAAGGCGTTGGCGTGGATTGAGCAGTGGGAACCGCAACTTGCCAAGGAATTGAAAGCCAAGACCGATGCAGATGGCAACATCCTAGACTTTAAAGTGATGAAACATTTCGCGCACAGCTCGGGCGAATTGTTCCACACCGACCGTTGGACAGTAACGGGCGAAAGCGGCCTTTTTGCCGATCCGTTCTATTCTCCGGGTTCTGACTTCATTTCGATGGCCAATACTTGGACGGCCGACCTCATTCAGCGCGACCTGAAGGGCGAAGACATCTTCTTCCGTACCAAGTTCTATTCGGAAGTGCTGAAGGCGCTGTTCGACAACTGGATGCCGATCTACACAGGGCAATACCCGATGTGGGGCAGCACGCAGGTGATGGTGGCTAAGATCTTCTGGGATTGGGGCGCGTATTGGAGTATCAACACGCTACTGTTCATCAATAACGGCCTCACCGACCTCGACCTGGTGCGCCAAATGACCGCTGGACCGAAGTCATTGCTTCAGAAGTACGGTGAGTTGAGCCGACAGATGCAGATGCTGTTCAAGGATGCGATGCCATACGACACGGCCGACATCACCGACCGTTATACCGATCCTTTCGACCTCGATTTCCTTCGAAAATTCCAAGAGGATATTGTGGAGAAGGAATACACTACGCAGGAAATGCTCGATAAACTGTTCTCCAATTTGGGAGTACTGGAACACGTGGCAGCCGAAATGTTCCGACTGTTCAGCAACTTGGCACATGGCACGGACATGGACAGCGATGTGGACCCTTACACCATGAGTTTGAACGGTGACCGCAACCTACAAAGCGTGAACAGCAA
>JAIOYO010000034.1 GCA_021741075.1 Flavobacteriales bacterium
GGAGAAAATCAAAACATGAAAATGTTTTTCGTTAGAAAGTAATTCTAACGTGTTGGTACAATTATTGAATTGCTATCACAAAATCCCGACTATGAAAAAGCTTCTTCCCTTTGCAGCCTTTGTACTACTTTCCTCCTGCTCCATCAATCGAATGTATCTGACTGTTGATACAAAACAACAGATTGAAAAGGCTGGAGTGGATATTAAACAAGTTCAGTTTTACAATTCTGAGGAAATTGTGTTGGCTCGCCAACTCAATAAAGGAGAACTGAAAGTGGCCGAGGGAAAGGTCAGAATTGAGAACGGACAAAGCATCGAAGAAATCATCATTCCAGCCAACACACCTGGAATCTGCGAACTGAATGACGAGAAAACATTGAAAGTGAGTTTTGACACAGGCGATGGAAAATCGATTCCATTCTTGGTTGAACGAAAAGGTGATATGGTGACATCAGGAAGTTATTTCAAGATTGGAGCCAAGCAGTGGGTTAGAACCTCACGTGGCGAACAAGTCGGAAAGGTGGATTATCAAGGGCAGATTTACAATTTGATTAGAGGTGTAAATAGCAGATTAATGATTGACAAATCGGTTCTAAACAAGGTTGATCGCAGCACGCACGTGGCAAAGGGCCGCAAGTTGTAAAGCCTTACTTTTGCCGTTCAAAACAGGCAATAAATGGAACTTCTTATGACCAAAGTATGCATGACCAAAGACATTGGTGTGCATGGAAATCTTTTTGGAGGCTTGATGCTTTCGTGGATTGATGAAGCAGCAGTTGCTATGAGCAATCGTATTTGTAAAACTCCAAATATGGTTACTCGCAAAATGACAGAAATTCTGTTCGAACGCCCAGTTAAAGTTGGTCATACCATCAATATTTACGGCAAAGCGGTTTCGATGGGTACAACTTCCATTGCGCTTGATTTAGAAGCAAGGCGATACAACGTTTATACGGAAAAGGAAGATGTTGTGTGCACCACAACCATCGTTTTTGTGAGGATTGATGAAGAAGGAAATAAGATTCCAATTGCGGGAGAAGTCCGAAGAAAATTCGCTGAAGCAAACAGCTAATTAGCGGTTAAAAAGATATTCGGTTTTGGATATCAGGAAGCCATTCCGTTCAAACAGCGGAATGTTCTGTTCGTTAGGGTTCATTCTAACCATGATATTTCCTTTAGAGTAAACCTTTGTTTGGCTGAGCAATTCAGATGCTATTCCTTGTTTTCTGCTCTGCTTCGCAACAACCATGAAAACAAGAATATTCTCGGCAAAATAGCCTTCAAAATTGGTCCGATTAACCACGGAAACTCCAATGATGTTGTTTTGCTCGCGTGCCATCAATACAAAACCACCCTGATGCGGAAATTTGCTTAACGCGTACTCAATAGCGCAGGAAACATTTTCTCTTGAATCTGAATAGTTTTCAAGATTGTCCATTAAAAAATCGATAATAGCTTCTTTTTCCAACGTAGTCACGAAATCGGTGGTGTTTAGAAGTTGATAGTCGACCATTTGTTAAATAATGTAAAAACCAAAAGCTACGAGCAACTTGGAATGTGGTTTGCGTTTCCAATGCATCGATGCTAAGAAAGGTAAAACACGCATGAATTACTAATTTCGGGCACGATTTTAAATTAAATCAAGAAAAAGTAACATGAGGAGATTGATATTAACTTGGCTTCTGGTAGGAAGCGTTTCCGTGGCATTCGGACAAAAATCTGGCTATCAAATTGATTTTAACGTTGAAGGTTGCCAACCAGGGAAAGTGGTTCTTGCTTATTACTATGGCGATAAGCAATACATTAAAGACAGCACTCGCGTTGACGATAAAGGCAAATTTGTTTTCAAAGGAGAAAAGGCACTTGACCAAGGGATTTACATAGTGGTTATGCCACCAGACAACAAATACTTCGAAGTAATTATTGACGAAGACCAGCATTTTTCAGCCAGTTCTGTATTCGCTACGCCTATCAAGTCGATGAAAATTACTGGTAATGAGGAGAACATTCGATTTTATTCATACCTCAAATACTTAAACGATCAAAAGACCAAAAGTGAACCGCTTAGCAAGCAGATGGAAGTTTTACAAAAAGCAGATAGTGTTGGTTTTAGAGAATCAGCAGACTTTAAAAAGCTTCAAGGAAAAATGGCTGAAATTGACGAAGAGGTAAAGGAATACAAGAACAAGTTCATGAAGGATTATCCAGATGCGCTTTTAACCAAAGTGTTCTTAGCATCTAAAGATCCAGACGTTCCGGAAGCACCTAAGAACGTAGACGGAAGCATCGACAGCACCTTTGCTTGGAGATATTTTAAGGATCATTTTTGGGATTTGGTTGATTTTTCTGACGATAGAATCATCCGAACTCCTGTTTACCACAGCAAATTGGAGCGTTTTATGTCCAAAACCATTTATCAAGTTCCGGACTCAATTATTAAAGAAGCAACGCTACTTATTGAAAAAACAAGAGAGAGCAACGAGCTTTTTAAGTACACGGTCTTCTGGATTACAAGCCATTTTGAGACCTCAAAGCAAATGGGAATGGATGCCGTTTTCGTTCACATGGCAAAAAACTATTACATGACAGGTCAAGCATTTTGGGCAGATTCGACCACAGTTGCCAAGATCGGAGAACGTGCTCAGAAACTGGATTACTCACTGATTGGAAAGGTAGCGCCAAACTTGATTATGAACGATACAGCAGGGAAAATTCAAATACTTCATGCCATTCCAAAAGAATATACCATCGCGTATTTCTGGGATCCAGACTGTGGGCATTGCAAAAAAGTAACACCAAAAGTGAAGGAATTTTATGATGCGTTCAAAAAGGAATTGGATGTAGAAGTGTATGCTGTTAACACCAACTCTAAAGAACGAGAAGACTGGCTCAAATACATCATCGACAATAAGTTAGACTGGATAAATGTGGAAGATCCTGAACAGAAAACGGCTTACAAATATTTATACGACATCTACTCTACCCCTGTAATTTACCTCCTTGACAAGGATAAAAAAATCATTGCCAAACGAATTGGGGCCGAAGACCTTGAAAACTTCATACGCCATCACAAGAAAAAGTCGTCATAGAACTTACCTTAGCAGCAAATTACTATCATGTTGAATTCAAGAAACCTGTTCATTCTCACCCTTATCGTTCTAGCCGCTGTGCTAAGAGTATCGGGTAACCTTCCATACAATTTCACGCCAGTCGCTGCCATTGCACTTTTTGGTGGTGCTATGCTAAGTAATCGCGCATTGGGCTTTTTGGCACCAATTGCCATCATGCTTATTTCTGATTTATTTATCGGATTTCACAGCAGCATGTTTGCTGTCTATGCTGCTTTAATAGGTATTGTTGGCATTGGTCAATTAGTGAGAAGTAATCCTACCATGCTTCGTGCATTTGGCGGGGCAATTGCAGGCTCAGTTCTATTCTTTTTGGTTACTAATGCTGCTGCCTGGTTCGTTCTTCCAGAATACACGAAAGACCTTGCTGGCCTCTTTAATAGCTATGTTGCTGGTGTGCCGTTCTTCAGAGGAACGTTGATGGGAGATTTGCTTTTTACAGGCATTTTCTTCGGTAGCTACAAGTTGGCCGAATACCGGTTCCCTTCGTTGGTAAAGGCGTAAGGTTTGATTAAAAATCCGATTATCGTAACGCTTGTTGCGCTTGGACTAGCTGTTGCAGTCAACATTTTCTATTTCACAACTGGAAACGACCTGACGGTTGTTGTTTCGCGAACGCTTTTTGCGGATATGCTCTTGGCTTTAAGTCTTGTGCCTATTTATCAAGCAGTTATGCTGGCCAATCTTCCGGCCGATCTTCCTATGATAGACAAGTTGAAATCTGGGCTAAAACCAGTGGCGATGTACACGTTTCTATTGGCCATCTTCACCTTTGTTTTGATAAAAATGTTCGGAGAACCATTGATTGGTGCTCGCATCTTTGAATTGACCGAAACGCTGAGTAAAGCCGTGGAGGAAGGAGTTATTACAGTAGACCAGAAAGTTCAACAAATTGAATTGGCGAAGCAGATTTATTCTCCTACTTCACATGTTTTGATTGTACTGCTAGGAAACCTTTTTATCGGTTTTATCAGCTCCATGTTATCGGCAGCACTCATTAGAAAATAGTTCTTCTAGTTAACTACGCTATCCGCCAACTTTTGCAAATCAAGCCCATCGAAGCTACCTGAACTCATCATCAGTAGATTCTTGCGCTTCCAATTCACTTCGTACAGGTGCTCTTTCAACTCCTTTGAATCGGTGATTACCACCAGATCCTTTCGGTCAAATGCCTTTTTCACTTCCTTCTTGGTAAGGGCAGGAAGCTTTTTGTGCTTGAGCGTTTTCGGGTTGAAATAAACTATGGCCTCATCTGCCCTCTTCATGCTTTTGCGGTATTCCTCCAAGAACTTGAGATTAAGCGAACTGAAGGTGTGCAACTCCAAACAGGCCACCAACTGCCTATCGTCAAACTGTTTCTTTACAGCCTCCACGGTGGCCTTCACCTTGGAAGGTGAATGCGCAAAATCCTTATAGACAGCAGTCTTCTTGGACGAAGCGAGCAGTTCTAACCGCTTGGAGGCACCCGAAAAATCCTGAATGGCCTTATAGAACTTCTTATCTGTAACGCCCAGACTGGCGCACACCAACCGGGCACCGTTGAGGTTAATGAGATTGTGCTCCCCGAACACTTTGAGTGGGATTTTTCCATTATTCGTCAGCAAATAACTGACCCCATTGTCAATGACATGAGGCGGAACGGAATACGGTAGCAAGGTGATGTCATTGTCCGACTCTTCGGCCACTTTTTTGACTTCGGCATCATCAATACAATAGATGAGCTTCCCTCCTTTCTCAATCAGATCAACGAAAATGTCGAACTGCTCCACATAATTTTCGAAAGTGGGAAAAACGTTAACGTGATCCCAAGCAATACCGCTAATCAAAGCAATATTCGGTTTGTAAAGGTGGAATTTCGGTCTTCTGTCGATGGGACTACTCAGGTATTCATCGCCCTCAAGGATAACCACAGGTGCTTGCTCCGTCAGCCTTACCATGGTGTCGAAACCAGTTAATTGTGCCCCCACCATGTAATCTGTATCCACTCCACATTTATTGAGCACATGCAGAATCATGGCGGTGATGGTGGTTTTGCCGTGGCTACCTCCAATAACAACCCTGGTTTTTTCCTTGGTTTGTTCGTAGATGTATTCTGGGTACGAATAAATCTTCAGCCCCAACTTCTGCGCTTTCAGCAATTCGGGATTGTCCGCCCGCGCGTGCATTCCGAGAATAACGGCATCAATATTTTCGGTGATATTATCCTCATTCCAACCCATTTGGGCAGGAAGCAGACCAAATTTCGCCAATCGGCTCTTTGATGGCTCAAAAACTTCATCATCAGAACCTGTAACCTGATATCCTTTGTGGTGCAAAGCCAGCGCCAAATTGTGCATGGCACTACCGCCAATTGCTATGAAATGGGTCTTCATCTCAACTTACCGTTATGTTAATGTTAACGACTGCAAAATAAGACCATCAGCGAAAGTGGCAACGTTATTTTTTTCGTTTGATGTTAAAATGAGAAATCAGACATCAGACCTCTGATGTCTCGCGTCTATTGTCTATCTGCTATCTTGCGCCAAAACGAAAAAGATGCAACTCTACAGTATAGAAACGGGATATTTTAAGTTGGATGGCGGTGCCATGTTTGGTGTTGTACCTAAATCGCTATGGAGCAAAACCAATCCTGCCGATGGAAACAACCTCTGCACGTGGGCCATGCGCTGCCTTCTTATTCAAACAGAAGACCGCCTGATTTTGGTGGATAACGGCATTGGCGACAAACAGGACGATAAATTTCTTCGCCATTACTATTTGCATGGAGATGATACGCTTGAGAAAAGCCTTGCCAAGCACGGTTTTGGAAAGGATGACATTACGGATGTTTTCCTCACTCATTTGCACTTTGATCATTGTGGCGGTAGCGTGGTTTGGAACCGCGACCGCACAGGCTACGAAATGAATTTTAAGAACGCGAATTATTGGAGCAATGAGCGGCATTGGCAGTGGGCAACCGTGCCGAATAGAAGAGAACAGGCCAGTTTTCTGAGGGAAAACATCCTTCCCATTCAGGAAAGTGGTCAGCTCAAATTCATTGGCGATGAAGGGAATTGGATTCCCGGCATTGATGTGCTGTTTGCCAACGGACACACCGATGCCCAGATGATTCCTAAGGTGCAATACAAGGGCAGAACAGTGGTTTTTATGGCCGATTTGTTGCCATCAGTTGGTCACTTTCCTATTCCGTTTGTAATGGGCTATGATACCCGTCCACTGTTGACCTTGGATGAAAAAGAAAAATTCTTGAACGAAGCAGCCGCCAACGATTACATCCTCATGTTTCAACACGACTCTGAGAATGAGTGCTGCTCGGTACAGCATACTGATAAGGGTGTGCGGGCGAACCATGTGTTGAAATTGAGTGATCTATAACTTTGTGTGAAGAAAAATCATCTTGACACAAGATGAACTTAAGTTACAACATGAAACGTTACCACTTCCTCTACCCGTTACTCGCCATTCTCCTACTGCAGTTCATTTCGATGGATTGCCTGTTCGCTCAATGCGTCAACTTCGGGAACATAGAATTTATCAACCCCAGCTTTGAAGGCCCGACAGGAGCGCACATCGCTCCACCTCAATGGACCACTTGTTACTACACGCCTGACACACAGCCTGGAATTTGGGATGTAGCTGATACTGCGTCAGAGGGCAGCACTTTTGTGGGATTGGTATTTGGCGGTAACATGTGGGAAGAAGGTATTTCACAGGAACTCATATCGCCATTGCAGAATGGCGTTGAGTATGGATTCAGAGTTGATCTTTCAGCAACGTTGGCCTCAGGTGGCGGTATCAATCCAGCTAATCACGGAATTCTTGAAGTCTGGGGCTCTGATACTATTTGCACCAAGACAGAACTTCTTTGGTCCTCTCCATTAATCGACCACGTTGGATGGCAGACCTACGATGTCACCTTCATTCCAAATCAAGACCACAACTTCATCTATTTTCTAAATAATGGCCAGCAGATGGGCTACCTGCTCATGGACAACCTTTCAAACCATGAACCCGACACCACGGTGATTGGAATAGTTTCGCATCAGGACAGTTCCATAGTCGATTGCCAGGTTGAGGTTCATGGTTTTGTTGATGAATCGTTCATCGACTCACTGGTGTTGCAAGGAGGTTTCGTTGGTTCTCCGTTGACCATCGTAGTAACAGATTCCGTTTGGATGACCACAGTTTCCTACTTGACAGGCGGATTTGAATCGGTCACGGCAACTGCCTATTACACCGATTCACTGCACAACCCTTCCGTCTGTTCAAGTGCCGATGTTCTACTTCATGTTCAGTCGCCAGTTGCACATTTCACTTCATTGCCCACCTGCGCCAAAGTTCCGGTCTCCTTAGCAGACTCGTCAATGGCATTCGGCAACAACAGCATCGTTTCCTGGGTATGGGACTTTGGCGATGGCAGTACCTCCAACGTCCAGAACCCTCAACACGATTACACGGCACATGGAACTTACATGGTCACATTGCATGCAACTTCATCTGATGGCTGTTTCGATCTGGCGTCACAGAATATAACGGTACTTGGTCTGCCAGATGCAGATTTCACCTTCACAGAAGTGTGCCTTGGAGGAACTACCAACTTCCATGACTTATCTCTGCCCTTGGGAGCGCCCATTGCAACACATCATTGGAACCTTGGAGAAGGGAACACATCACAACTTCCAGACCCAATCCACACCTACGCAAGTGCGGGATCATATATCGTGACCTTGGTTGTTTCAGACACGAACAGCTGCACCGACACGCTCACACAGGTGGTGGAAGTCTTCCAATGCAGTCCCGTTCAAGAAGTGGACGATCACAGCATCGTCATTTTTCCAAATCCGGCAATCGACAGGATTTTCATACAGTCAATGAAAGAAAAGCTTCTGAAGATTGAATTGTTCGAATCATCGGGCAAACTTGTCCGAACATATCTTCCTAGTGCTGATCCGTACGCTACAGAGATTATTGCCAATCAACTCACATCAGGCATTTACTATCTGCGACTGACCACGGCAGATGATGGTTCGCTGTATCATCGAATGGTAATCTATTGACCGCGTGTTTTTTTTTTTATCACATCCGGGTCGGGTGAGAACCAACTCTTCCCATGTTTGACCGTCCAGTATCTGTCAACTCCTTGAGTGCCATCATACCGCCAAAAGTTCAGAATCTTTACTTTCGGTAGCTGATAGTCCTTCAGTGTAAGACCCATTATGAACCGAGCCATTCTCCTGCTCATATCGCTTCTGCTAACCTTAGCTGTTAGAAATGTGTTCGCACAATGCAACGAACTCATTCCCTTAGAAGTGATCAATCCAGGGTTCGAAGGACCTCCCGGACAACACATCACCCCTGCTCCATGGAGCACCTGCGGCATTACCCCAGATACACAACCCGGACAATGGGGCGTGACAACGCCACCATCAGAAGGCAACTCGTATGTAGGTTTCGTATACGGAAGTGCCTCTTGGGCCGAGGGTGCTTCGCAAGCGTTAAGCGGCAGTATGCAAGCTGGCGTGCAATACGATTTTACGATTGATTTAGCGGCTACACCTGCTGCTGGAGGAGGATTGGACCCGAGCCAGCATTGCACCATGAATGTGTGGGGATCTAATGCCCTTTGCGGTCTCAATCAATTGATGTGGTCATCGCCCGTGGTAACGCATTACGATTGGCAGACATACAACGTCAGCATTACTCCTAACTCAAACTGGACACACATCTATTTCATCTGCAATTGCGGCCCGCTTGGCTACATTTTGCTCGACAACATCACCCCACTTCAGGCCAACAATCCCAACGTTTTCATCACCAGTCATGTGGATGGCGATGCCGAAACCTGCGGTTTCACGCTTGAAGGAAACATCAACAACGCCATTATCGATTCGGTTATCCTCAGTGGCAATTTCCAAGGATCGCCCCTGCCCGCCACCCTAAATGGCCTCGATTGGTCGGCACCCATCACCTTCAACGGGCCAGGCAATCAGACAATTATTGCAACGGCTTATTACACCGATCAGCAAATGCAAGAAACCTGCGTTTCTACCCATGTTGACCTCGTAATCAACTCGCCCGCCTCCAATTTTACGTTTATAAACCAATGCGATGGAACTGGAATTCCGTTTACCGATGCCTCCATTCCGTTTGGCGCAAGCACTATCGTAGCTTGGGATTGGAATTTTGGCGATGGTGCCACATCCACGCAGCAAAACCCTACACATCTATACAGCGCTTCGGGCACCTACACCGTTATTTTGGAGATAACCTCTTCGGATGGCTGTTCGGTTACTTCCTCCGAAGACGTAACCGTGTACGAGAATCCTGTTGCCGATTTTACATTCAATGAGGCCTGCGAGGGCGACATTACCAATTTTACGGATGTCTCTACCATCAGCACGGGAACCATCAATGTTTGGGCTTGGAATTTTGATGATGGCAATACTTCTACTTTACAAAACCCAACAAATACCTACACCACGTTGGGCGTTTATGATGTGGCGCTAACCGTTACTACCACCGATGGCTGCACCAATACCATCAATCAAAACGTGGGTATGTACCCGCTTCCTGTAGCAGATTTTACAGTTGATGACGTTTGTTTAAACACGAATTCTGAGTTTATCGATGCGTCTGTAGTAAGCACCGGAGCCATTACATCATGGTATTGGACTTTTGGTGATGGTGCCTCTACCACGGCTCAAAATCCTACAACCACCTATGGTACAGACGGAATATTTAATGTGCAAGTGGTGGTTACTACCGACCACGGTTGTGCCGATTCCATCATCCAAACAGCAGTGGTGCTTCCCGTTCCCACGGCAGATTTCACAAACACCACGGTTTGTGCTCAAATTGTGATGGATTACACCGATGCTTCTACCGTTACATCTGGAACAATTGCGGCTTGGCAATGGTATTTTGGAGATGGCGCCACGGATGCAACTCAGAATCCATCTCACGATTTCGCTGTAGGCGGTACGTACGCCTCTTCGCTAGTTGTAACCTCGGGTGTTGGTTGCACCGATTCGGTTGCTATTGATGTAACCGTTTACCCAAAACCCGATGCTGAGTTTGCTGGAATTGATGCGTGCCTCAACGAAGAGAACATCTTCACAGACCAATCTGCGGTTATGGGGTCAACCATCAATGGCTGGGAATGGGATTTTGGCGACAATTCGGGAACAGATTTTATTCAAAATGCTGTACATACCTACACAACCAGCGGTTCGTTTACAGTTGAATTAATTGCAACTACCATAGACGGTTGCAAGGATACGATTGAACACAACGCAATTGTGTTCGACCTTCCTGTAGCCGATTTCACGTTCATCAATATTTGTGAAGACGATTCTATAAGATTCACTGATACATCCACAATTCCTACAGGAACCATTACGAACTGGCAGTGGAATTTCGGAAATGGCTACACATCTACGTTGCAAGTAGCGCCTTATCAGTTGTACCCAGCAGATGCTACCTATCCTGTTTCTCTCATTGTTTCCTCAGGTGCGGGTTGTGCCGATACGTTGGAAGATATGATTGAGATTTATCCCGTTCCAATCGCAGAATTTACGTTTGATAGTGTTTGTTTTCCGCTAGAAGTTCAATTTACAGATTTATCCAACCCAAATGGCACCTACCCCATTGCAACCTGGCAGTGGCAATTTAGCGATGGACAAACGAGCGGAACACAACATCCGAGCATAGATTTTGGTATGCCGGGTACATTTTCGGCAGATGTGCTTATTAGCAACGGACCAGGTTGCAAAAGCTCCTTTTCTGCTGGCAACGCCATAGTGCATCCACTTCCGGTTGCCGAGTTCCCCACCGCTATGGCAACTTGCTTAGAAGACACCATTTTCTTTACGGATGAGTCGACAATAACCCCAATTACCGATGATGTGATTAATCAATGGCTCTGGACCTTAAATGATGGCAACTTGCTAACCACGCAAAATGGATTTCACATCTACAACACGCACAATCTCTACAACGTAAACCTCAATGTTACTACCAACCACGGTTGTGAAGATGATGTGACCCATGTGGTTGAAATCTACCCTTTGCCAAACGTGAATTTCATAGCCGAACCACCGCAAGGCTGCGCCCCGCTAGCGGTTCAATTTATTGATCAAACCACCATTCCTAATCCGTATGCGCTTGCAAGTTGGGAATGGTACTTGGGCAACGATTCCACCACTTCGGTAGCTCCTTCGCCATTTATCATCTACAATCCAGAATTAGACCCATTAGATAGAGAACAGTACGATATCGGACTCACCGTCATATCTACAAACGGATGCGTTTCAAGTATTTTCAAACCTACTTACGTAACGGTTTACCCGAAACCAGAAGCAGAATTTTCGGTTGAGCCTGAGGTACAATCTATTATCGACCCTAAATTCGAATTCACCGATTTATCTACCATAAACGTTACCCTTTGGGATTGGAGTTTTGGAGATGGAACTTACGGATCTTCCCAAAATCCTATACATACTTATCAATCCATAGGAACATTCCCTGTAGCATTAATTGTAGAAACACAGTTTGGTTGTAAAGACACAGCAAGCTTGCGCGTAACGGTTGAACCAATTTTCACCTTTTACATTCCCAATTCATTTACGCCAAATAACGATGGTGTGAATGATGAATTTTTCGGCCAAGGAGAAGGGTACACTTCCTACTCCTGCGTAATTTATGACCGTTGGGGCGAATTACTATTTGAATCTAATGACGACCAATATCATTGGGACGGCACATTCAAAGGGCAGCAAGTTCAGCACGGCACGTATTCCTACCGATTTTACATTATTGATTGGCAGAATGACGACCACGAATACGTGGGTCACGTAACGTTGCACAGATAATTGAAAGGTGGTTGCGTGCTAGACAACTAGTTAACAATTTTCTCGTCAACATTTTAGAAATCGAACAGAGAATTTGAGCAGATTCCTAACTTCGGTACATTCATAAGTGTCATTTTACAACCCCATATTATTCTCCTATTGGCTAGGCCGATTTTTGAAATCGTTTCTGCTACTGCCATTGCTCTTATTTTCGCTTACTGCAGCCGCGCAAGAAAACTGCTTTAATGGTGTAGATGATGATGGCGATGGCCTCATTGACTTGAATGATGATGAGTGCGTTTGCACCGGATTTGGTGGCACAACCAATGCATCTTCGCTTATTCCAAACAGTTCGTTTGAGAACAGAAGTTGTTGTCCGAGTGGCTATTCTATGCTTTATTGTGCCAGCAATTGGATTCAGGCATCCAACCCAACTTCCGATTATTGGAACACCTGCGGAACAGCCGGAAGCAGTTTTGATGGAGGCGCAAGCCTTCCTCCTCCTGATGGGACTGGGTTTGTAGGCTTCATTAACATGAGCGGTTGGCAAGAATACGTTGGTGCGTGTCTCACATCTCCAATGATAGCCGGCCAGACCTACGACCTGAGTTTCTTTATGGGTTACACCAACAATAGCCCTGCATTAAACCTAACTTTCTACGGAACGCCAAATTGTGGGGACCTTCCTTTTAGTGGCGATGATTGCCCAACAGGACAAGGAGGATGGACGCAACTTGGACAAACAATGGTTGGAGGGCCGCTAGGTTGGGAGCCAATCACCATGACGTTTACTCCTACCGTTAACATCAATGCGCTTGTACTAGGCGGTGCATGTGGCAGTGGTGGCGCTCGATCCTATTATTACATGGATGACCTTTCCTTGGTTTCTACCGAAGAATTTGAAGTTTTGACTGTTTCGCAAGCTGGTCAATATTGTGATGACAATATCGTGCTAACCGCTGTGGCCGATACGTTTGGCGGAACGTGGCAATGGTACAAAGAAGGAATTGCGCTTGTGGGTCAGGCTACAGGCGTGTATAATGTACCAGCAGGAATGCCAGGAATTGGAAATTACACCGCTACCTATACTATTGGGCCACAATGCGAGTCTATTGATATTGAAGTTGAGTTGCCTGATTTCCCAACAGCAGATTTTACTACTGCCAATGTCTGCTTTCCTGCTGATGTCTTGTTTACAAATCAATCTGCAGTTGCATCAGGCACTATTGATACGTATGAATGGGATTTTGGAGACAACAACACCTCAATACTTCAAAGTCCTACACATTCGTATGCAACAGCCGGAACCTACACGGTAGAATTGACCATTACCACCGATATCAATTGCGTGGCGACTTATCAAACGGATGTCACGGTTTACTCAAAGCCAGATGCAGCTTTCTCTTTCGTGGCTGGCTGTTTAGGTCAGGCTACTGTTTTTACGAACTTATCTCAGATTGATGCGCCCGGTAGCCTTGCTCAGTATGAATGGGATTTTGGGGATGCGCAGACATCAGCGCAAGCTAGCCCGTCTAACTTCTACGCAGCCGAAAACACGTATGACGTAGAGTTGATAACCACAAGTGGAGATGGCTGTAAGGATACAACAATTACAACCATCAACGTTCATCCCAGCCCTGTGGTTGACGTTTCTGTTCAGGCGGAATGCACGTTGGATGATGTTCAATTCGTGAACAATTCATCCATTTCTAGTGGAACAATTGCGCAGCATGATTGGGATTTTGGAGACAATTTCACTTCCGCTGTTGCAGCTCCAACGCACGTTTACAATGCTCCAAATACACACACAATTAGCTACACGGCTACCAGTAATAACGGCTGTACTTCCGATACTACATTCCAGCTCATATCCTACCCTAACCCTGTTGCCAATTTCACAGCAACGGAAGCGTGTACAGATGTTCCAGTTGAACTTGTTGATAACAGTTTTGTGGTAGCTCCCGGAATTTTGGACACGTGGGAAGTGAATATGGGAGATAATTCGGCAATTCAAACCTCCATTCCGAGCCAGTATCAATATGCCAATTCTGGGCAATACACCATCGAACTCATACTTACTACACAAGATGGTTGCGATGATACGCTCGAAGTCATAACCAACGTTTATGACCTTCCTGTAGCTGATTTTTCCTTCTTCAACATTTGTGAGTACGATTCAGTACAATTCAATGATTTATCTTCCATTCCTTCTGGAACAATTACCAGTTGGCAATGGGATTTTGGAAATGGAAATACATCCAATTTGCAGGTCGCAACGCATCAAACATATCCAGCTGATGACATTTATCCAGTGTCCTTAATTGTTTCCTCAGGATTTGGCTGTTCAGATACATTAGAAGACGCGATTGAAATCTATCCCGTTCCGATTGCCGATTTTGCTTTTGATAGCGTGTGTTTTCCTTTGGAAATTCAGTTCAACGATCTTTCCGACCAAAACGGAACATACCCTATTACAACTTGGCTTTGGACGTTTAGCGATAATCAAACCAGTGCTTTACAGAACCCGAGCATGGATTTCTTCCTTCCTGGAACATATTCAGCGGAGCTTCAAATTACAAACGGACCCGGCTGCAAAAGCATTAAAGTGGATGGCGATGCTGTAGTTCATCCATCGCCTGTGGCGGAATTCCCGGCTGGTCTAGCCGTTTGTCTTGAAGACACTATTTTCTTTTCAGACCAATCGACTATCATTCCTGTAACAGATGATATTATCACAAATTGGCTTTGGGATTTGAATGATGGAACGGTCATCGCCACACAAAACGGTTACCACATCTATCAAAACCCATCCTTATATAATGTTCAATTAACGGTTACAACCAATCATGCGTGTTCGGATGATGTAACAAAGGTGGTTGAGATTTATCCACTCCCGAATGTCGATTTCACTTCTTCGCCTTATGAAGGTTGTCAGCCGCTTCAAGTTCAGTTTATTGATGAAAGCACCATTCCAGCGCCTTATGCACTTTCGAGTTGGGAATGGAATCTGGGTGTTGATTCATCCATTGCATCGTCACCAAACCCATCAGTTCTTTACAATCCAGAGATTAACCCTTTGAGCATTGCACAGTACAGCATTTCACTAAAAGTGCGTTCAACAAACGGATGTGTTTCAGAGATATTCCGTCCAAATTTCATCACGGTTTATCCAAAGCCAGATGCCCTATTTTCGGTTGACGATGACGTGAAAGACATCATCAAACCAGAGTTCATTTTTACAGATCTTTCTTCGGAAAACGTTATTAATTGGGATTGGGAGTTTGGAGATGGTTTATCATCCATTAATCAGCACCCCATCCATACGTACGGAGACACGGGTGTTTATCCCATCATTCTCACAGTAGAAACGCAGTATGGCTGTTTAGATACAGTTAAGTACAAAGTGAAAGTCGAACCCATTTTCACGTTCTATATTCCGAATTCGTTTACTCCTGATGATAATCGCATCAACGATTCATTTTACGGTAAGGGCACTGGCTACATCTCTTACGAAATGCACATTTACGACCGTTGGGGAGAACACATTTTCCAGTCAAATAATGATGAATTCCATTGGGATGGAACATTCAAAGGTCAGCAAGTACAGCAGGGAACTTATGTGTACTACTTCTACTTAGTAGATTGGAAGGGCCATGACCACGAATACAAAGGACATTTTACTTTGCACAGGTAAGTCAAAACTTGTCCAATCCCTCGCCTTTCTGCATCACTTTTACCAGCTTTCCATCTGCGTATTTGGCGCGATACGTAATGTTTCCATCCATATCCCAATAAGTGTTGGTTCCGTTAAGTTTTCCGTTTTCGTAGTTGATATTAAACCATTTGGCTCCGTGCTCATACCATGCTTGAGACAGTCCTTGAAGTTTACCATTTGAGTAAGTCAGTTCCTGAAACTTGAATCCGTTAGAATAGAACAACTTCCATAGGCCGTCATTCTCTCCCTTCTTGTAGTCTCCTTCTGCACGCAATTCGCCCGTTTCATGCCACTCAATGCAATGACCATCTTCCAAGTCATCTGCGTAAGATTTGTCGTATTGCTTATTGCCATTAGGATACCAAAGCAATGCCTTACCGTGCTTCTTTCCATTCTTGTAAAACACATCGAATTTTGGTTCGCCACCTTCAAAATAACCAAGCCATTTCCCGTGCATTTCGCCTTCCACAAACTCACCCGTTTCCTTTACCTGTCCGTTTTTGTACCACGATGTCCAAACACCAGTTTCCCTGTCGTTAACAAAAGCTCCTTTGCTGAATGGTTCTCCGGTTTCATACACGCGCTCCCAAACACCTGATTTCAATCCATTAGAAAAACTACCGCTTTTCCATTTACTGCCGTCTGTTTCGTACTTATAGACCCACGGACCTTCTAGTTTATCATTTTTGAATTGACCTTTGCTCCCAAGTTTTCCGTTTTCATAGAAAAACTGCCACTCTCCATTTCTTTCGTCAGCTATAAAAGGACCTTCCATTTCCTTGTTGCCGTTCTCATAAAACCAGCTAAAAACACCCTCTTTCTTCCCTTCTTTGAAGTTTCCTGTCATACTTAACTGTCCGTTTGCATGCCATTGTTCTTCTTTGCCGTGCTGCTGCCCAACCTTGTAATTTATCTTGCGTTTAGCCTGTGATGTATTGTAGAAATACTCCCACAAACCATTCTTCTCTCCATCCTTTAGCGAACCTTGGAATTCAACCTTTCCATCTGGGAAATAACTTACGTTTTTACCATTTTCAATCTCCTGATCGCTCATAAGCTGACCATCACGATACCAACATTTCCAGCGCCCCGTCTTCCTATCGTCTTTGTATTTTCCTTCACAAAACGGCTTGCCGTCATCGTAAAAGCTTTTCCAAACACCTTGCTTTAAGCTATCCACAACCTTGCCTTCTTCCTTCACGGCACCGTTTGGCCACAACTCTCTAAAATCTTCTTGCGCAAATGCCGTCAGGGGCAGCATAAACAAAATGGTAATCAGTTTTCTCATTTCACTTCAAAATAATTTCGAGAACTAGCTCTTCGCCAAGTTCCTTATTCATGTTTTCTTTGATGCTTTCCTTGGCAAACGACAACTCGTTTCTGAGAACAGAACTATCCAATTTCACCTGTAAAATGCCATTTCGGAAGTAAAGACTGGTGGTTCTGTTTTTAACAGATGGTCCCAAAAGTGCACCCCACAAATGTGTAACCCGGGTTTGCTTGGCCATATCGGCCGCAGGATGCTTGGCCAACCAATCATCGATAACCTCTTTCAGCGGTTGCTGATTGGAAAGTCGCTTTCTCATCCTTTCAATCCGAATAAGAACGTTTTCACGTTTTTATCAATTCGCTGCTCAATGTTTTCTGAAACTACCGGCTCGAACTTCTTGCCCACAATCATTTCATACAACTCTATGTAGCGAGACGATACTGTTTGTACAAACTCATCAGGCATAAATGGCATTTGCTGCCCTTCCAAACCTTGGAATCCATTTGCCATCAACCACTCGCGCACAAACTCCTTCGAAAGTTGCTTTTGAACTTCATTCTTAGCTTGTCTATCAGCATAACCATCAGCATAAAAATAGCGCGAACTGTCTGGCGTATGAATCTCGTCAATCAATACAATCTTTCCATTTTTATTGCCAAACTCATACTTTGTATCAACTAGTATAAGTCCTTGTTTTACAGCCATTTCAGAACCACGTTGAAACAACTTCCGCGTATATTCTTCCATTAACTCATATTCGGCTTGAGGAATGATATTCTTGGCAATGATGTCTTCTTTGGAAATATCTTCATCGTGACCTTCATCTGCTTTGGTTGCAGGCGTGATTATTGGTTCTGGAAAGCGGTCATTCTCCTTCATTCCATTAGGCATTACAACTCCACATAACATTCTTTTTCCAGCTTTGTATTCGCGCCACGCATGTCCCGCCAAATAGCCACGAATTACCATTTCAACACGATATGGTTTGCAGTTGTAGCCAGCCGAAACTACTGGGTCTGGGGTTGCCTCCAACCAATTAGGAACGATATCCTTCGTAGCATTCAAAAAGTGTGATGCAATTTGGGTCAACACTTGACCTTTGAACGGAATTCCCTTTGGAAGTATATGGTCAAACGCAGAGATGCGATCACTTGCAACCATGACTAATAAATCGTTTCCAATGGAATACACATCCCTCACTTTTCCCTTATAAACATTGGTCTGCCCTGGAAATTCAAAATCTGTTTTTATGAGGGTTTCTGGCAATTTCAACTCGTTCATTTTTCGTCCGACTTAGCGTAAATGTCTACAATTCTTTTCACCAACGGATGGCGCACAATGTCGCTTCCGCCTAATTCAATAAATGATATTCCTTTTACTCCATTGAGCATGTTCCAAGCATTTCTCAGTCCGCTTTGCACCTTCTTTGGAAGATCAATCTGTGTTACATCGCCCGTTATGATGAACTTGGCCGAATTCCCCATTCTGGTGAGAAACATTCGGGTTTGTGCATCCGTGGCATTTTGTGCTTCGTCCAAAATTACAAACGCATGGTCGAGCGTTCTACCTCGCATAAAACCAAGTGGTGCAATCTGAATAACACCCGTTTCGAGATACTGTGCCAATTTTACAGGCGGCAACATATCCATCAATGCATCATATAAAGGTTGTAAATACGGATCGAGCTTTTCCTTCATGTCGCCAGGAAGAAAACCGATGCTTTCGCCTGCTTCCACAGCTGGTCGCGTGAGGATAATTCGCTTTACTTCTCGCTTTTTCAAAGCACGAACGGCCAATGCAACTGCTGTGTAGGTTTTTCCTGATCCTGCCGGTCCAATCACGAAAATCATGTCGTCTTTTTCGCTCGCGGCAACTATTTTCTTTTGATTTGGAGTTCTCGCCTTAATCAAATTTCCTGCTGGCCCATAGACTAAAACTGATTCATCTACCTTACCGGAATCTCCGTTCGATTCGCTAAGAAGTAACCGCTCTATTTCGAGAAGATGCAGGTTACCAAACTTGTTGTAATGTCCTACAAATTGATTAAAACGCGCTTCAAACTCCTCCAGCGAATCCTCATCTCCTATCAACTTTAAAACCTGTCCACGAGCGATTAGTTTTAACTTAGGGAAGTATTTTGCAATTGCCTTGAGTTTCCGCTCATTTACACCAAAAAACTCCAAAGGAGGGATTGGGTCAATCGTTAATGTTTTTTCGCTCAAGAAGCTATCAAATTAAGGTGTTTCAACTTTGGGTACGCGTTCTTATTATGTAGATTTGGAACGGTTACAAAGTAACGCAAATTGCCCTCAACGATTCAACCAAAACCAGCCAAATAACCAACAGATGTCGATCATAACCCTTACTACTGATATGGGCTTGCGTGATCATTATGTTGGAGTGCTAAAAGGCGCGATTTATCGGCATTTTCCCGAAGCTAAAATTATAGACCTTTCGCATCAAGTTAAGTCTTTTTACGTTCCTGAAGCGGCCATGATTATTCGTAATTCGTATCCCGATTTCCCGAAAGGAACCGTGCATTTAATCGGTGTTAGCCCAAATAGAACCGACCGCATTAATCACTTAGCAGTGGAATTTAGGGGACAATATTTTATTGGGGCCGACAATGGCATGTTTCCGTTAATTTTTGACCGTGCACCAACCAAGATTGTAGATTTGAGTTTGATTACACAAACGGCAACGTCTTCCATTTTTCCAAGTCGCGATATCTTTTCCGTAGCTGCAACTCATTTAGCAAAAGGTGGAATTATGGAAATTCTTGGAAGACCAGCGGAAATTATCAATGAAAAAACCGCTTTCGTTCCTGTTATTGATGGCAGAACCATTCGTGGCATTGCCATTCATGTCGATGTTTACGGAAACATTATCACCAATATAGATAAAACCTTGTTTAGTACAGTTGGTCAAGGAAAACCATTCGAAATTCGTTTCCGAAAAGAACAACACGTTATTAATCGTATTTTCGATTCATACGCTGATGTTCCAAATGGAGAAAAAATGGCTTTATTTGGGGCATCAGGACTTTTAGAAATAGCAATCAATCGTTCAAATGCTTCTCTTCTCTTAGGGGTAAAGCATGAAGACGTCATTAGCATCACATTCCAATGATAATACGCATTGTTCAGCTCACTTTTCAAGAACACTTGGTAGATGAATTCATCAAAACCTTTGAGAAAAATGGCTCAAAAATTCGCGCCATGAAAGGTTGTCATGGAGTAGACTTGGTACAAGACAAATACCGTCCTTACGTTTTTTTCACCATCAGCAAATGGGAAAGCGAAGAAGCACTGAATGCTTACCGGGCATCAGATTTGTTTAAAAACACGTGGAAAGTTACCAAGTCGTTGTTTTCTCTTCCCGCCCACGCTTGGTCAACCACTGATACTGGTAAATAGCACTCTATCTTTGGCGTAGATGAATCCCACGCCAGAATTTATACTCAAACAATACTGGAGCTTTGATGCTTTTCGTGCGCAACAGCGCGAGATTATTCAAGAGGCTTTGGATGGAAAAGACGTATTGGCGCTACTACCAACTGGTGGCGGAAAATCCATCTGTTTTCAGGTTCCAGCGCTTTGTATGGAAGGCATCTGCGTGGTGGTTTCCCCACTTGTTGCACTGATGAAAGATCAGGTAGAGAACCTGAAAAAGAAAGGCATCAATGCCATGCTGCTGCATTCGGGCATGCGCTTTTCGCAAATTGATGCAGCGCTAGACACGTGCGTTTATGGCGATGTGAAATTCCTGTATCTGAGTCCAGAAAGACTTAGGAATGAAATGGTTCAGGTTCGTATTCGGAAGATGAATGTCAATCTTTTGGCGGTTGATGAAGCACATTGCATTTCGCAATGGGGTTACGATTTCCGTCCGCCCTATTTGCAGATAGCTGAAATAAGAGCATTGCTTCCTAAAGTTCCTGTCCTGGCTTTGACGGCCACAGCTACGCCAAAGGTTGTGGAGGACATTCAGGAAAAACTTGAGTTCAAAAAGAAGAATGTTATTCGAAAATCATTTGCGAGAGAAAATCTCTCCTATATGATTCTGAAGGAAGACGACCTCAAAGGACGAATGCTTCGAATACTTTCAAAAACACCTGGAAGTGCCATTATTTATGTTCGAAACAGAAGACGAACGAAGGAAATAGCTGAGTTTCTGCATACGCAACATGTTCAAGCCTCATTCTACCACGCTGGACTTTCGTTTGACGAACGACAAACACGTCAAGAAAATTGGATTAACGATAAAACACGTGTCATTGTAGCCACCAATGCCTTCGGAATGGGTATCGACAAGCCTGATGTAAGATTGGTGATTCATGTTGGATTTCCGGATAGTTTAGAAGGATACTTTCAGGAAGCTGGACGCGGTGGACGTGATGGCTTAGAAAGTTTTGCGGTAGCGTTGGTAAATAACCACGACATCGCAGAATTACAGAAGAAAATGAAGCACGAATTCACAACTCGCGAGCGTATCAAAGAAGTCTATTATTCTATCGGGAGCTCGTTGCAATTAGCCGAAGGAAGTGGCGAAGACGAATGGTTTGATTTTGATTTGGCTGCGCTTTCTGAACGCTACAAATGGAATCCTAAAGAAGTGATGGAGGCTATTTCTTTCTTAGAAAAAGCCGACCATCTCATGCTGACGGCCAATTCTGACCCACGTTCGCAACTCAAAATTTTGGTTAATCACGATACGCTTTACGATCTGGAATTGCGCAACCCAAAAGTTGGCCGTTTGATAAAAGTACTGCTCCGCTCCTACGGTAGAATGTTTGAGGAATTTGTGGCCATCAACGAAACACTTATTGCCAAGCGGGCAGGTTATTCTGTAGAGCAGTCTGTAGCCGTTCTGAATAAACTGCACAAGTTGGAAGTGGTTGATTATCGCCCGTCAACAGACCTACCCAAACTCAGTTTTGTAGGTGGAAGAGTTCGAAAACAAGACATTCACATTTCTAAAGAAGTGTATGAAGTTCGGATTAACCTCATTCGAGAACGCATTAAAGCTGCTGTTCACTTTGTAGAAACCGATAAGGTTTGTCGCAGCCAAATGTTACTAAATTATTTTGGCGAATCGAATAGCACAAGCTGTGGCAAATGTGATGTGTGTCGAGGACTTTCAAAGCTCAATCTTACTGATGATGACTTGGAACTGGTAAAATCAGCAATCGATTCAGAAATGACTTTAGAAGAACTTTTTGATAAAATTGAGAAGCCAGAAAAGGATATTCTGAAAGCCGTACAATTACTTCTAGACAATAACGAATTGGTGTATGAAATGAATGGTAAAATACGACTACCTTGAAGAAACTACCAATCAGTTTCTATGACCGCGAGGATGTCGTTCTCATTGCACAGGAACTCATCGGTAAAGTGCTTTGCACAAAGGTGAATGACGTAATAACCAAAGGAATCATCACCGAAACGGAAGCTTATGCTGGTGTACTCGATAAAGCCTCACATGCTTTTGGTGGCAAACGCACTGGACGAACAGAAATCATGTTTGGTAAACCTGGCATTTCCTATGTCTATCTGTGCTACGGAGTGCATTCTCTTTTTAATGTTGTTACGAACAAAGAAAACATTCCTCATGCCGTTCTAATCCGTGGCATTCATCCTATCGAAGGCGTTGAGACTATGCTTTCAAGAAGGAAATCAAAAGAACCATTATATAAGATTGCTGATGGACCTGGAAAATTGAGTAAAGCCCTCGGAATTGAATTCCGTCAACACAATAATTTGGATTTACTTGAAGATGAAATTTGGATTGAAGACCATTCGATTTCGGTTAATCCGAAGGAAGTTTTAATTGGTCCACGAATTGGGGTTGGATATGCCGGAGAAGATGCGCTTCTACCCTATCGCTTTCTTTGGAATCGGTAGCTGCACGATGCCGTAATGTCATTTACATGCTAGCGCAAGCATCACGTCTCTGCGCAAAGAATACCTTTGCCGCCCATGAAAACAATCATTCTAAACAAGGGTAAAGAGAGTTCATTACTTAGAAAGCACCGTTGGGTGTTCTCAGGAGCTATCGCGAACACTTCTGCAAAGCCAGATAATGGCGAACTGGTAAGTGTGGAAGATTCCGAAGGGAATTTCATAGGTGCTGGGCACTACCACAACGGTTCTATTGCGGTACGAATGCTAACCTTCGAAAAAGAACGCATTGATCAAACGTTTTGGAATACCCGTTTTCAGGAAGCTTTTGAGGTTCGTAAAGGCTTGGGATTGCTAACAAAAGAAACCAACTGTTTCCGACTCATTCATGCCGAAGGCGATGGTTTGCCAGGATGTGTGGTTGATATTTATAATGATTGTGCAGTGGTGCAAAGTCATACCGATGGCATGGCTAACTGCTCCAAGGAGATTTCAAAAGCGTTAGACAACATCAAAGGTTTGAAGCTGAACTCCATTTATCATCGTAATCTAGCTTCGAAAGAACATGTATTCCTGAAAGGAAAGAAGGAAGAAACCGAGGTTTTGGAGAACGGACTCAAGTTCAAGGTGAATTGGGTAAACGGACAAAAGACAGGCTTCTTTATCGATCAACGTGATAACCGCGCCCTAGTAGGGCAATATGCCAAAGGCAAAAAAGTGTTGAACACATTCAGTTACACAGGCGGATTTTCAGTTTATGCCTTGGCCAAAGGCGCCAAGCACGTTACGTCTGTTGATATTTCACAACCTGCGGTTGATTTGGCTGCGGAAAACGCGACCATCAATGCATTAGACAAAAACCATGAAGCCATTTGCGAAGATGCTTTCAAGTTTGTGGAGAGATCTGATGGGTATGACATGATTATCCTCGACCCACCCGCATTCGCAAAGTCTATAAAAGCGCGCCACCGTGCTGTGCAAGGCTACAAGCGATTGAATGAAACGGCATTGAAGAAGATTGCCCCAAACAGTTTGCTGTTCACCTTTTCGTGCTCGCAAGTGGTTAATCCTCAAATGTTTGAAAGCGCAGTGCTATCAGCTGCTATCAATGCTGGAAGAGACGTTCGCGTATTGAAACGTTTAGGCCATGCAGTTGATCATCCTGTCAATATTTATCATCCCGAAGGAGAATACCTCAAAGGCTTGATGTTACATGTTTCCTAGAGGCAATCGTTTACACGGCATGGAGCTAGTGTTTTTTGAAAGAATCCATTCTCCCCTTTGGGGAGATGCCGAAGGCAGAGAGGCTTGAACGAAACGATTTCATATCGTAACATCTGGCGTATCTCCTACCCTCTCATTCTCGGATTTGTGGCTGTTACTATCATTAATGTAACCGACACAGCTTTTCTTGGACGTGTAAGCGATGTGGCCATTGGTGCGTCCGGACTAGGCGGCATTTATGTGCTTGTAATGCTGATGGCCGCATTCGGTCTCGGCATCGGTGCGCAGATTATCATGGCGCGATTCCATGGCGAAGAAAAGCCAGAGCGCATTGGTCCTGTGTTCGATCACATGATGTATTTGCTTCTGACCCTTTCGGGAGTAATGATTCTCTTCCATTTCCTATTTGCAGAGCAATTGCTATCCAGAATGATAGCTTCAGATGCCATTCTCCAAAGCACAATCATCTATACCAACATCCGCGTTATCGGTCTGATCCCCGCGGCAATTGTTGTGGGATATCGCTGCTTCTTAACAGGCATAAGCAACACATACGCCATTTCATACGCAGCAGGAATGATGGCTGCATTGAATTTAGTGTTCAACTATTTGTTCGTGTTTGGAAATCTGGGTTTTCCAAGAATGGAGATTGCTGGAGCGGGTTATGCTTCTGTGCTTTCGGAAACGCTGAGTTTGATCTACCTCATTGTTTGGGTGAGAAGAAAACGATTGGGGGTTCAGTTTAACTGCTTTCATTTCCCGAAGCCGAACTTCAAACAGATAAAATCCATCATGCGGATTGCCACTCCTGTAATGGTTCAACACGTGGTTTCCATCAGCGCTTGGATGACTTTTTTTCTCATTATTGAAGGAATGGGAGAACGTGACCTGGCTATTTCAAACATAGTCAGAAGTGGTTATTCGGTACTGATGATTCCATTGATTGGCATTGGACAAGGAACGCAAACCTTGGTAAGCAAACTCATTGGTCAGGGCGGTACGCACTTGGTTTTTAAACTGATTAAACGTCTATTATTGGTGAGTGTGGTGTCCTCCATTGGTCTTATGTTGCTCAATCTCATCAATCCACGCTTGTTGCTTTCCGTTTTCACGAACGATGTAATGCTCATTGATGATTCAATTCCCGTGGTGTACGTAATTTCCATTTCCATCATTCTGTTTGCTGTTTCCATGATTCTGCTTTCGGTTGTTTCTGGAACTGGAAACACGTTTATGACCTTAGTAATTGAAGTAAGTACGCTGGTTATTTACCTCAATTTTACTTACAGAATGGTACACCAATGGCATCAACCATTGCATATCGTTTGGACTTCGGAAATCGTATATTTCTCTTGCATGGGGCTGTTCTCAGGACTCTATCTTTGGAGCGGAAAATGGAAAAACGCCAAGGTGCATGAGTAAGGAAAGAATCGTGTTTATGGGCACACCCGAGTTTGCAGTGGCAACATTGAAAGCACTATTGGATGCCAATGCCAATGTGGTTGGAGTAATCACCGCTCCCGATAGACCAGCAGGACGTGGTATGAAACTGCAGCCATCAGCCGTAAAACAGTTTGCCTTGGAGCGTGGACTGACCATACTGCAACCCACAAATCTTAAGTCAGAAGCATTTCTTGATGAACTGAAATCACTTAAAGCAACACTTCAAGTAGTGGTTGCATTTCGCATGTTACCAGAAGTAGTGTGGAATATGCCTAAGAAAGGAACATTCAACTTGCATGCTTCTCTTCTGCCTCAATACCGTGGTGCTGCGCCTATCAATTGGGCTGTGATAAACGGTGAAAAGGAATCAGGCGTGACCACCTTCTTTCTTCAGCATCAAATTGATACGGGCAACATCATTTACCAAGAAAAAGTGGCCATTAGTGAAAATGAAAGTGCTGGTGAATTGCACGATAAGTTGATGGAAGTTGGGGCCAAACTCGTGGTGAAAACACTGGAGGCCATCGAGAACGGAAACGCTCCTTCCATTCCTCAGAATACGATTGAGAGCGAACTGAAGGAAGCTCCTAAGCTTTTCAAAGAAACCTATAAGATAGATTGGAATAAACCTGTGGACGAGGTCTATAACCTTATTCGTGGGCTATCTCCCTACCCGACTGCTTACACCACGCTTGTTTCGGGTGAGGAAGAAATTGGAATGAAAATCTTTGAAGCGAGGAAAACAGGTAAAAAGGAAAAAGGAGAAAACGGAACTATCATGGTTGAAGGCCACTCTCTTTTCATCAAATGCGCTGACGGTTGGTTGGAGCTTCTTGAACTGCAATTGGCAGGCAAGAAACGCATGTCGGCAAGCGATTTCCTACGTGGATTTGACGTTTCCAAATATCAAGCTCAGTAAGACAAGACTGCTAGGAGCTTAACTTCGTAGTTGATGTCTACTTCCTACTTAACGATTGAAGCTGCTACCGAAGGACTGTTCAAAGACCGAGGCTCCAAGTTTCTTGCGTATACCTATCCCATAACGCATGCAGGTGAAGTGAAGCCGCTGTTGGAGGAACTCAAAGCATTGCATCCATCGGCAAGGCACGTTTGCTACGCCTATCAATTAGGAACGGATGGGAACGATTATCGGGCAAATGATGATGGCGAACCCAACGGATCCGCAGGGCTGCCCATTCTCAATCAGATCAAAAGCAAGGAGGTAACGAACGTTTTGGTGGCTGTGGTCCGCTATTTTGGCGGGACAAAGCTGGGTGTTTCGGGTCTTGTCACTGCCTACAAAGAAGCGGCAAAGGATGCCTTGGAGCAGGCCATTGTAGTTGAGAAAGTCCCGATGGCTAGCATTCGTCTACAATTTCCGCATTCGAGTATCGGTGATGTGGAACGAACCATTCGCCAGCACAATTGGAGCATAAAAGACCAGTACTTTGGAATGGATTGCCGCTGGACTGTTGAGGTAGTTGAAGCTGATCTGGAACATGCCACCGAACTATTTTCTGTGTTGCCAGATGTTATTTTGATTGCCTAATCGTGGCGCAGCCAAATAATATTCCCCACTTTCGCGGCATAAACTGAATTACATGACTATCACAGAGAACAAAGTAGTGTTGATTCACTACACATTGAAAGACGCTTCTGGAGAAATCCTCGATTCATCAGAAGGACACGACCCATTGGCTTTTATTCAAGGAATTGGAAATATCATTCCTGGACTGGAAGAAGCCCTAGCTGGAAAAGCGGTTGGCGATAAGGTAAAAGCAACGATTGAACCTGAAAAAGCATACGGAGTTCGTGTTGAGGAAAACGTTCACATCGTTCCGCTTTCTAGCTTTCAGGCTGATGGAGATGAGAAATTGGTAGAGGGAATGCAAGTTCGCGTGGAGACCAACGAAGGCGTGAGTATTGCCGATGTTGCCAAAATTGATGGCGAAGAAGTAACGCTCGACCTTAATCATCCGCTTGCAGGAGAAACACTTCATTTTGATGTGGAAATAATTGACATTCGCGAAGCCACCAAGCAAGAATTGGAGCACGGCCATGCACATGGTCCTGGCGGACATCACCATCATTGATTATCATTCAATTTTAAATACGAAGGCATCCCAAGCAACGGGATGCCTTTTTTGTTTCTAGCTGTCCATCATCAGCTTTCTTTTACTTCAAATCCTTAACATTGGAAGGTGATGACCGAAAACCTTGACGTATGGAAACTGCTGGCCGGACTGGGCATTTTCATGTTCGGCATGTTCCTGATGGAAGAATCGGTCAAGAATCTGGCTGGCCGTTCTTTTAAAAAATTCATTCGAGAATATACACGCGGACGAATCCGTTCCATCGCTTCGGGCGCTTTTGTAACGGCCATTCTTCAGAGTTCATCGGCCGTTTCGCTGATGGTGCTTGCTTTTGTGGGTGCGGGCATCATGGCCATGGAGAATGCCATCGGAGTCATTCTAGGTTCAAATATCGGCACCACGGCCACCGCGTGGATTGTAGCCTTCTTCGGATTCAAGGTCAATATTGAGGCTTACTCGCTTCCGCTGATTGGTATTGGTGGCTTGGGACTCATCTTCCTTGGTCAATCCGTTCGTTATTCCAATATCAGCAAGTTGCTGGTGGGTTTCGGTTTCCTTTTCATGGGTTTGGATTACATGAAAACGAGTGTCGAGCAACTCACACAGACTTTCGATATCACTTCGCTACCCGATTACGGTATTCTTCCCTATGCCTTGGTGGGCTTGATGCTTACCGCCATTATGCAAAGCAGTTCGGCCACCATTGCCATTGTGCTAACTGCCTTGAATGCTGAAGTCATTGGCTTCAATCATGCCGCAGCGATGGTAGTTGGTGCTAATGTCGGAACCACCGTCACGGTTATTTTGGGTACCATCGGAAGCACACAGATCAAGAAACGGGTTGCGCTGAGTCACCTCACTTTTAATGGTGTGACTGCCATTGTCGGTTTGCTTCTCCTGCCGGTGATGGTGTGGTTCATCGAACTCTTTTTACGCACAGGAAACAACGATACCGTGATGGGCATTGCGCTGTTTCATACCCTGTTCAACGTCATTGGCGTGCTGCTTTTCCTGCCTTTTATGGGAATTCTGGCCAAGTGGCTGTTGCGCGTTTACCCAGACCGCACCAAGCGATTAACCAAACACATTCATCAAGTAAGTCCAGATGTGAGCGATGCGGCCATCGCCTCCTTACGCAACGAGATAGTACAGCTGATTGCCAGCGTATTGCAATTCAACCGTGCGGCACTTTCCATCAAGGTTGATTCGGAGTTTGAGAATCAATTTGAACTCAAGCCCATCAAGAAGGATGCGCCAATTACAGAGCATTATGAACAATTGAAGCTCTTGCAGGCAGAGATTTTCACTTTCTCGTCAAAGGTCATGTCGTTTGAGTTGGATGAAGAGGAAACAGTAAGAGCAAATTCGTTGCTACACGCATCTAGAATGACCATGTATGCCGCCAAAACCATCAAAGATGTAGCGCACAACTTTGACGAGTTTGAAGACTCCGAAAATGAGTTTTTGAACACAACAACGGCAGCATTCCGAAAGCATTTGAACAAGCTTTATGGCAAACTGGCTGAACTAATTCTGATGGAGAATCACAGCCAAATTGGTGCGTCATTGGGTAAGATTCTCAAGAAAATGAGAAAGGCCGATGCTGAATTTGTCACTGCACTCACCCGTTCAAGTTCGCAGCAGGTGATTCAGGAGTTGGAAATTTCGAACCTGTTGGTGATGAATAGAGCGTTGATCCAATCAGCGCGGCAATTGATATTGGCCATTAAAGAAGTGATGCTCTCGGAAGAAGAAGAGGCCTTGTTTGAACGGCTGATAGATGTGGAATTGGAGGTGGATGATTCGGATGCGTATTGATCTGTTAAAAAACGAATGTCATTTCTGTATGCAAATACACCGAAAGTTGGGTCAAACACAATACATTTGAATTGCCTTATTAAACACGAACGTTTTGAAGATAGGAGTACCAAAAGAAACACAAGCACGCGAAACCAGAGTGGCCATTACGCCTACCATCGCGAAGCAACTGAAAGCAAAAGGATTTGAAATAATCGTTGAGAGTGGCGCGGGCGAGAAGTCTTTCTTCTCGGATGGCGATTACACACAAGCAGGAGCCGTTATTGGTGCCAAGTCAAACGCTTTTGAATGTGATATCGTAGCCAAGATCAATCCGCCCACAGTGGAAGAAGCGCAGAAACTGAAAGCAGGTTCAACCCTGATCTCGTTGCTGTTTGCAGCTACCAACCCAGATGTGGTAAAAGCCTTGGCCGAAGCAGGCGTCAATGCTTTTTCCATGGATGCCATTCCGCGTACTTCGTTGGCGCAAAGTATGGACGTGCTAAGTTCGCAAGCTAATCTTGCTGGTTATAAAGCTGTGCTTTTAGGCGGTGCCGAAATGGGCAAGATCTTCCCGATGTTGATGACATCTGCCGGAACCATCAAACCCTCTACGGTTGTGATTTTTGGCGCTGGCGTTGCTGGTTTACAAGCCATCGCAACCGCGAAACGTCTAGGTGCAAATGTGTGGGTTTCGGATATCCGTCCAGAGACGAAAGAGCAGGTGCAATCGCTTGGAGGTAAGTTCATTGAGGTAGAAGGAGACGCTAGTGTGGACATGGCTGGTGGCTATGTGACCAACGTTTCGCCCGAGTTTTTGAAGAAGCAACAGGAAGTGGTGACGGCTAAAGTGGCTGAAGCCGACCTCGTTATCACAACCGCGCTTATTCCAGGTAGAAAAGCCCCTTTGCTGATTACCGATCAAATGCTTGCCAAGATGAAACCGGGAGCGGTTATCGTGGATATGGCCGTATCGCAAGGCGGAAACGTCAGCGCCAGCAAACTGAACGAAACTGTTCGGGTTGGGGGCGTGACCATCCTTGGAGAAGGGAACCTCCCTGCTACCCTGCCGATGAACGCCAGCGAATTGTTTGCCAAGAACGTCTCTAACTTCTTGTTGCATCTTACAACAGATAATAAGTTCAATTGGGACATGAAAGACGAGATCACTGCTGGTTCGCTCATTATCCGCGATGGCAAACTGGTGCATTTATCTGTGTTGCCGAAAGAAACCGCTAGCGCTTGATGTTTATGATTTTTAAATCTCAATCTTACAAACTCACCCCCGTCCCGACAAGTCGGGACACCCCCTCTCTTGCAAGAGAGGGGGGAAAGTTCGCTAGCGAACTTGGGGGTGAGTTGAAAACCAAACTAACTCCTAATATCTAACAGCTAAAAGCTATTTACATGGAACCAATCTTAGCATTTGCCTACGAGCACATGGACATGATCTACATCGTGATTCTGTCCATCATTCTCGGAATTGAAGTCATTGAAAGCGTACCAACCGTACTGCACACGCCCCTGATGAGCGGTGCCAACGCCATCCACGGTGTGGTGGTGGTTGGAGCCATCATCGTGATGGGAACAGCAGCACCCGACAACTACGTGGCGCTCATTCTCGGCTTCTTGGCCGTGATTCTTGGCACGGTGAACGTGGTGGGAGGATTTGTGGTGACAGACCGCATGTTGGAGATGTTTAAGAAGAAACCAGCTAAAAAAGACTAAGCGATGAGCCATTACATTTTAGAGATAGCGTACCTCATTGCATCGGTGCTGTACATTTTCGGACTGAAGATGATGAGCGACCCGAAGAGCGCGCGAAAGGGAAATCTTTGGGCAGCTGCGGGTATGACTGTGGCGGTTGCTGCTACCATTTTCCTGTATAAAGACGAAAGCGGAAACCACCTACACAACCTTCCGTGGATTGCTGGCGGAATTGTCATCGGTTCCATTCTCGGTTACCTGATGGCCAAGCGCGTGCAGATGACCGATATGCCGCAGATGGTATCGTTGTTCAACGGAATGGGTGGTGCTTGTGCCGCCATTATCGGACTCATTGAGTTTCCGCATTATGCGCACGACCCGAATGCTTCCATGCTTACTCTTCTCACGATTTATGCAGGATTGGTCATCGGTTCCACCTCGTTTGCAGGTAGTATGA
>JAIOYO010000035.1 GCA_021741075.1 Flavobacteriales bacterium
CATAACCTATCAAGAGAAACAACAGTAGAATTCTTGCTCCAAAAGTGACCTCAGCAGAACCAAACCAAGCATGATCGTTCGTATGCCATGGAGCCCATTTGGCAAATGAATCGGTAAATGGCGGATAACAAGCCAAGGCTACCAACCAACCGAAAAAGGACGTATCAACAGAACGTATTTTATTCTTAAGCCAACTCGCTTCAAACAAATATCCGAAGGCAAAGAAACCTGTGTCTATCAAAAAGATCATTGCCAAAGCCAATCCATAGAAATGGTCGTTGAAAAACGCTACGGAAAACCAATCCAGTTCATGCGAAGCGAAGAAATTCAACTTGAATTTGATGGCGTTAAAATTTCCCACCGCAAAATTGATCATGATAGGGGTGAAGAAGAATTTTACCAATGCGAAGAGCAGGTTTCGTTTGGCTGATGCACTGATTTTAAATCCATTCTTCGGATTTCGAATAGCTGCTCTCCTCGACTTCCAAAGCTGTTTGAGAGAGAGCCACATTTTCAATCCGTAGTTCAGTCGTTTCTGCTTCGCTAGAAACAGCGCTTCCACCAAACTGATGACCGAAAGCAGAATAGCCAACACCAAGATGGTATTCTTGGCATCGGCATTCAGAAAACTACTGTAATAGGGGTTAAAAAAGTAGAAGCAGGCAAAGCTCCAGATTAGCAGACCGTTCGCGAAGAATCTAGCAAGCATTACAATGCTTCATAATCAAGGATCGGGCGCGCCAAGATCCCACTGTAAGCATTGACCTGAACTGATGTAGAAGGATTGCTGCGACCAATAGGTGTTGCAAAAACTTGATGCCGTCACTGTGTGATAACCTGGGGATACAACCTTCGCGAAACTACTGGTGCAAGGATATGCAGATGACCTTGCGTATGCGATAGTGCCTGAGCAATTTGTCGGACTTCCTCCGTCAATGCACACGTTAACCTGAGAACCCCAGCAAGGGTCCCACGGAACCGAAACGTGAAATATTACCTTGGTCTCAGAAGTACCACCGGAAGATGAACTACTACTGGAGGAACTTCCACCTGAAGAACTACTACTTGATGACCCTCCACTTGAGCTGCTTGAGGAACTACCACCTGAACTGGACGACCCTGACGAGCTGGAACTGGAAGAGGAACTACTTGACGAGCTTCCGCCTAGGCAATCATTATCAGAAACTTCACGGGTACCACAATCGGCACAGTCTGTTCCGCAGTCGCAGAGGCTATAAAGAGAGTTCGGGCCGCCATCATCGCATTGCCCATCAAAAGCGTACTGGCAGGTGTTATCGCAAACTTCTTCTGACCCGCTTGGATCTTTAAAACAACCAGTCAGCATTAATCCAAAGGCAAGGCTGACTGCCAAAACGTATAGGTTGGGCTTAAAATTCATGTCCCAAATTTATTTCAGAGTGGTTGTAAAGTAAATAGCCCTTTCGGGCCATATTAGAAGCATTCATTGAATTACCGACATTTGCCGCATGCAGTTCGAGAACACATTAGCATTTGCGCAAAAGTTGGATGCGGAAGATCCATTAAAGGATTATCGAAATCGTTTCCACCATCCTAATTTGAATGGAAAACCAGCCGCCTATTTCTGTGGAAATTCATTGGGGCTAGAACCGAAAACGGCTAAAGAATTCGTCAATCAGGAGTTGGACGATTGGGCAGAATTTGCGGTAGAAGGACACTTTCACGCCAAAACGCCTTGGTTCAGTTATCAGGATATTTTCCCAGAGCAATTGAGCAAATTAGTTGGCGCCTTACCGAAAGAAGTGACGGTAATGAACGGCTTGACCGTGAATCTTCACCTTCTGATGGTTTCTTTCTACAACCCGAGAGGAAAACGCTTCAAGATCATCTGCGAAGCAAAGGCTTTTCCAAGTGATCAATACGCCTTGGAAAGTCAAGTGAAATTTCATGGCTACGAACCAGAGGAAGCCATCATTGAAATTGCTCCGCGAGAAGGCGAAGACCTGATTAGAGAAGAAGATATTCTGAATGCGATTTCGGAAAATGGAGACGAAGTTGCCTTGGTGATGTTCGGTGGTGTGAACTACTACACAGGGCAGGTTTTTGATATGAAAACAATAACTGAAGCAGGACATAAAGTAGGCGCTCAGGTTGGCTTTGATCTTGCCCACGGAGCCGGAAATATCATGCTCAAACTCCACGATTGGAACGTTGATTTTGCCTGTTGGTGTAGCTACAAATACCTGAATTCCGGTCCTGGGAATGTTTCGGGAATGTTTGTGCACGAACGTCATTGCAACAATCCAGAACTCAATCGTTTTGCGGGTTGGTGGGGCAACGATCCTGATTCACGATTCAAAATGCAACCCGGATTTCATCCTGCAGAAGGTGCGCGTGGCTGGCAATTAAGCAACGTTCCTGTTTTTGGAATGGCGGTGCATAAATCAGCTTTAGATATTCATGCCGAAGTTGGAATGGCGAAGCTTCGGGAAAAGAGCCTAAAACTCACGGGCTATCTGGAATTCCTTTTGGATGATTTGAATTCGAAAGACGTTAAAATCATCACGCCAAGAAATCCTGACCAACGTGGTTGTCAGCTTTCGCTTTATGTGGATAAGGACGCCAAGAAACTGCACCAAGCATTGCTTGATGAAAACGTAATTACCGATTACCGCGAACCGAATGTGATTCGTTTGGCGCCTGTCCCACTCTACAATTCGTTTGAAGATGTTTGGACGTTTGTTGATATTCTAAGGCAACATTTGGGTTAACCGCAAAGACGCGGAGACTTCGCAGAGAGCGCGGAGTTTTATGATTTCTTTGTGTCCTTTGCGCAAACTTTGCGCCTTAGCGGTTAAACAATGCTAGTTCACACATTTCAAACCGAACTTTTAGAAGCTGGCTGCGATGAAGCAGGTCGTGGTTGCTTGGCTGGGCCTGTGGTTGCCGCTGCTGTTATCCTCGACCCAAATAATCCGATTGAAGGATTGGACGACAGCAAGAAAATCAACGAGAAAACAAGGGAACTACTTCGGCCAGAAATTGAAGCTAAAGCTTTGGCGTGGGCTGTTGGGATTGTGACCAACGTGGAGATTGACGAAATCAATATTCTGAAAGGAAGTTTTGTGGCCATGCACCGTGCATTGGACCAACTCAAGACTACACCTCAACTCATTATTGTTGATGGAAACCGCTTCATACCGTATAAAAAGGTGCCGCATGAAACCATTGTGAAAGGCGATGGCAAATACCAGAACATTGCGGCAGCCTCTATTCTTGCGAAAACCCACAGGGATGAAATTATGCGAAAACTGCATGAACAATACCCACATTTTGGTTGGGATCGAAACAAAGGCTATCCTACCAAGGAACACCGATTGGGCATCAAAAAACACGGTCCAACCGAGTGGCACCGCATGAGTTTTCAACTACTTCAACCCGAATTACCATTCAGAGAGTTTTAAATGTTTAAAAAAATCGTTCTCATTTTAGCATTGCTCGTTGCAGTTCTTGTTGCTTCGTTAGCCGTTTACATCTACACATCTTCGGTTGAGTTTACAGCCGAAGAGGAAGCGCGGATTGAAGCCGCCATTCAATTGCCACTTCAAGAACAAGTTGGCGAAGTTGGTTATGCCATGAATGACGAAACCCGCATTTGGTATGATGTGCAAACTCCGAAAGATTCGATTCGCGGCACCTTGATTCTCATCATGGGGCTTTCTGCAGATGCCCTGGCTTGGCCAAACTTCTTCATCGAGCCTTTGCTCACTGCTGGCTATCAAGTGGTTCGCCTCGACAATAGAGGCGTGGGAATGTCAGATTGGGACGACTTTGACCCTGAAAATCCATATTCGCTTTCTGATATGGCCAATGATGTGTTGGCAGTAATGGACACGCTTAAGCTTAAAAAAGCCCACATCTGTGGCGTTTCGTTGGGTGGAATGATTGGCCAAACGCTTTGCATCGAGCATCCCGAACGCACATTCAGTCTCATTTCCATGATGTCTACTCCCTGGATTATGGATCCAGAACTTCCCGAGCTGAACATGAATTGCTTCAAACAAATCGGAATCAACACCATCCGTTACGGACTTAGTAGCGATGAAGTAAATGCTGTTAAAATGTCGTTGGCCATTCGAACACTTCTCAATGGAAGCCAGAAATACCAACCCAATATAGAACGCATTGCGCAGCTCACCTTGTACAATCTCCGAAACAGAAACGGGCAAAATCGGCAATCGGGAATGCAGCAATCAGCAGCGGTAGAAAAATCAGGGTCGAGGATTGATGCCTTGAAAACGCTGCAAACGCCAACCTTGGTCATACATGGCAAAACAGATCCGTTAATTCCGTTTGAGCATGGCTTAAAAACGGCCGCGCTCATTCCGAATGCAGAAACCCTTTGGGTTGATGGATTGGGACATATGATTCCCGAAGTTTACTCGGATACGATCGTATCGAAAATGGTTGAGTTGATGAACGCGGCATCTCAACCCAAAAAACCACTAACGCTAGAATGAAAACAGCAGTCATAAGTTTACTCACAACTCTCTCTTTTCTTAATGGGGCACATGCCCAAGATCACGCGTTTCAATTATTCGATTCAAACGGAAAGAAAGTGAAATATGCCAAGATGATAAAGCACCTAGATGGTGCGCAAATCATCCTTTTCGGAGAGTTTCACGACAATCCAATCTCGCATTGGTTGCAGTTGGAGGTCACTTCTTCCCTATTGAAAAACAATCAATTGGTGTTGGGTGCCGAAATGTTCGAAGCGGACAATCAGAAGGAATTGAACCAATATTTGAGTGGCGAGATTAATACCAATGGTTTGGATACACTTGCCCGCTTGTGGACAAACTTCAAAACGGACTACAAACCGCTGCTTGATTTAGCAAAAGAGAACAAACTCGATTTTGTGGCCGCAAATGTTCCGCGGAGCTTTGCAAAATTGGTTTACAAAGGTGGTTTTGAAGCCCTTGACACATTATCGAAAGAGGAAAAATCTTGGATTGCTCCACTTCCGATAGCGTACGACCCAACACTTCCTGGTTATGTTGAAATGCTAGAAATGATGGGTGGTCATGGTGGTGAGAATCTGCCTAAAGCACAGGCCATAAAGGATGCTACGATGGCTCACTTTATACTAGCCAATTATCAGCCTGAGCAAACCTTCATTCATTACAACGGTGCCTATCATTCTAATAATTACGAAGGCATTCTCTGGTACTTGAAACAGACAAGGCCTGAACTTAAATACGCCACCATTTCAACCGTTTCGCAGGCGGATATTTCCAAACTGGAAGCTGAAAACAAGGGAATTGCTGATTTCATAATCTGTGTAGATGAGGATATGACCTCAACGCATTAGAATTTAGTTTCCATTTGCGGTGATTAAAATCGCCTTGAAAACGACACTTATTCCTATATCCAAAGATTAGATTTGAGCATGAAGAAACTGCTAACCTCTCTTTTGATGCTGGCTTTGGCTAGCTCCAACTTCGCTCAGAACATGTTTCGTCCTTCGGATCACGACATTTCTAATTCTCCTGAGTGGGCGCAGATGATGTATGCGGAAAATCCGAATGTATTTGCGGTTGACAAGGCGTTCCGCGAATACTATCGCGAGCATGATTTCAAGAAATCTTACCACACGCAGTATTACAAACGATGGAGGCGCGAAGTAGATGATTTTGTAAAAACAGATGGCTCGTATCAACTTCCAAACGAGGAAGACCAACTTCGTCAGAGAGCCGAAATGGCTGCAAATTCGAGTTCAAACAGAGCTGGAAACTGGTCGCTTGTCGGACCGATGATCGCTTACAATACTGCTGGAAATCCAGTTTCTCAGCAGTCAAATATTTACTCGATTGACCAAGCGCCATCAAATTCAAACATTCTTTATTGCGGTTCGGAAACGGGCGAATGCTATCGAAGTTCAGATGGTGGAAACTCGTGGAACAACATTAGTCTGAACGACCCTTTGGATGGCCCGGTTCGGTCCATCGACATTCACCCTACCGACCCGAATACGGTCTATATCGGTTCTGGAAGTCGAGTTTACAAATCAACAAATGGTGGTGGAGCGTGGACTGAGGTATTGTACGAATGGCAGCTGAATGCGAACGAAATCCTCATCAATCCGAGCAACCCGAATATTGTGCTTGTGGCTGCTAACTCAGGTGTTTTTAGAACCACAAATGGTGGTACAAATTGGACGGAAATCTATACTGAACGGGGCTTCGATCTGAAGCACAATACGGGTAACAACAATATTATCTACATGCTCAAGCACAGCGATGCATTGAACATTTGCCAGTTTTTGCGTTCGACCGATGCGGGCGCCAATTTCACCGTTCAGTCTTCGGGGTGGTTTGCCTCTTCCGACCCAGACCGAAACGATGGCGGAGGCAGATTGGCCGTGACTGATGCTGATGCAAATCGCGTTTACGCTTACCTAATTGGTGAGGCAAAAGCTGGTGACACGGGCTACATCGGAGTTTGGAAGAGCACAGATGGCGGCACAACTTGGACACTTCCGAACGGCCCTGCTGGCGGTCCATATGATGCCAACCACATGAATTTAGCCATTGGAACGGTGAATTGGCAGTATCATCAAGGATATTACAATTGTGCGTTGATGGCCTCCAATACGAATCCCGACCAAATCCGTTTGGGCGGCTTGAACCTCTATGGTTCGGATGATGGCGGAGCTACTTTTTATGCCTTGGCAGGATACGTTGGCGGTCCTTACAGTTTGCATGTGGATATGCAGGATTTTCGCAACATCGGTAACACAACTTGGCTCACGACTGACGGAGGCATTTACCGCTCAACTGATTTCTTCAATTCGGCCAATTTTGAATCTCGGATGTACGGCATTCACAGTTCGGATTATTGGGGATTTGGTTCGGGTTGGAACGAAGACGTGCTCATTGGTGGATTGTATCACAACGGAAACCTCTCCTATCACGAGAATTATGGTGATGGAAATTTCCTGCAGTTGGGCGGTGGAGAGCCTGCCAGTGGTTATGTGAATCAAGGAGAAAACCGCAGAGTTTATTCTTCGGATATCAACGGAAAGATAATGCCTGAGAATATTGGCGACCCTGTTCAGAATGTCGGTTTCGGCATTGATCCGAACGAACGCTACTGGGCAGCTGAATCAACTGAATTGGAGTTTGATCCGCGCTGCTATTCCATTGCCTACACGGGCAAAGACCACCAACTTTGGAGAACCGAAGACAAGGGAGCAACATTCACGCTTTTCAAAGAATTTGGAAGCGACACGGACAACCGCATTACGTACATCGAGCAATCGTGGTCTGACCCAGATGTGATGTACGTCTGCCAACAGAACGTTAATCCATCATCAAGCGGAACGCTTTGGAAAACGATGGATGCCGGACAAAATTGGAGCACAATTATGCTCCCTTCTGTGAGTAACAGCCGCAAAATGTTGATTCAGGCTGATCCGACCGACCATCAAAACGTGTGGATTGCCTTTGAAAGCACGGGCAACGGACAGCGCGTTTACAAGTCCGTGAACGGTGGTTCGTCTTGGACAAATTTGACCACCTCAACCTTAATCGGACATGCACCGCATTCGCTGAATTTGATTGGCGGAACAGACGGTGGCGTTTACCTTTCTACCAACAAGACCATCTTTTATCGAAATAATTCCATGAATGATTGGGTTGATTTCGGTGATGGACTGCCCGTTGTGACCAATACCTGCATTGCGCGCCCGTTTTACCGTGATGGAAAAATGCGCATTGCGTCCTACGGAAAGGGCGTTTGGGAAAGCAATTTATATGAAATGCCGACAGCTACCATTGCCCAGATCATGGTAGATAAGTTGGCAACATCGCAGCATTGCGAAGCAGACACCTTCTATTATGTAGATCATTCTATGCTTAATCACACTAATGCCACATGGGAGTGGACCTTCGAAGGAGGAACGCCTTCTACCGGAAATGGCTGGAATGAGAAAGTGACCTACGCCAATGCCGGAACGCATCTCACTATTTTGAAAGTGACAGACGGTAATGGCGATTTTAGCATTGATTCGCTTTACATCACGATAGACGCTTACCAGCCATTAACCACGTTGAGCGAAAGTTTTGAAACCGTTTTTCCTCCAACTGGATTTGAACTTGTAAACCCAGATGAGAGCATCACCTGGCAACAGGAAACTGGTTTTGGTGCTTATGGAACGAGTAATCAGTGCATGAAGATCCGTGGGTTCGATTACTGGCCTGGTGGCGATGAAGACAATGCCATTGTAAGCATGGATATGACATACTTACAAGATGCCGAATTGACCTTTGACGTGGCACATGCCCGATATGCATCTAATTACACCGATTCGCTGGAAGTGCTAATCTCAACCGATTGTGGTGCCAACTACACCAGCGTTTACCACAAAGGCGGAAGCGACTTGGCAACAGCGCCCGATTTTACTGCTTCGGCTTTTGTTCCTGCTGCCAATGAATGGCGCACGGAAACCATCGACCTTTCTGCTTACATGGGAAATGCGGACGTGCTCATCAACTTCAGAAGCCGCACTGGTTGGGGGCAGAACGTGTATGTTGACAACATCAATTTTACTGCTACAAATGTGGTTGGAGTTGAGGATGAAAAGGAAGAAACATTCCTTTCTGTGTATCCAAATCCAGTTGCCAAAGATGGAACGCTTCACCTCCACTCCAACCTGAACGAGCTGATTATGGTTGACATTTATTCTTCGGAAGGAAAACGCATTTACCGCAAGCAGCATGACCCGATGGCTGATATTTCCGTGTCGCAAATGGCGGCTGGCACATACATCTATGTGCTATCATCCAGCAAACTCATTAAAAAAGGAGTGTTGGTAGTTCAATAGTTCTCACTCATTTTCGGCTTCATTCTACCCTATCTTCGCCTTGATGATAAAGGCAGATAACATCCGTAAAAAATATGGAGAGCTAGAAGTGCTTAAAGGCGTAAGCCTTGAAATTTCTGAAGGGGAAATTGTAAGCATCGTTGGTGCTTCTGGTGCAGGAAAATCTACGTTGCTGCACATCATCGGCACCTTGGACAAGCCCGATGCTGGCACCCTTACCATAAAAGGAATTGAGCCTGGAAAACTGAGGGACAAGAAGCTGTCGGATTTCCGTAATCGAGCAATTGGATTTGTATTCCAATTCCATCATCTTCTGCCTGAATTCACTGCGCTGGAAAATGTCTGTATTCCAGCTTTCATTGCAGGAAAAAGCCAGGCCGAGGCCGAAACAAAAGCCACAGAACTCCTTGGTTTTCTGGGTCTGGCGGAACGAGTGAACCACAAACCATCTGAACTTTCGGGTGGTGAACAGCAACGGGTTGCCGTGGCTCGTGCATTGGTCAATCAACCAGCGGTTGTTCTGGCTGATGAACCATCTGGAAATTTGGACAGCCAATCTGCCAAAGACCTGCACAAGATGTTCTTTGATTTGAGAGACAAATTCAATCAGACTTTCGTGATTGTGACTCACAACGAAGAACTTGCCAACATGGCAGATCGTAAATTGGAAATGAAGGATGGACAGATTATTTAAGTGCATGTACTCAAATACTAAATTTGTGATTATCGGGTTCTTTATTCAGCAAAAATCCATTTCGTGAAAAAGGTTGTCATTGCCATCGTTTCTATTCTAGTCATCGCGCTTGTTGCTGGTGGTTTGTATTGGAAATCGTTGCAGCAATCGGCCTCATCTTCGGATTCCGTTGATGCCATTCCTGTTTCGGCTGCGCTTGTTATCAGCTATCCGAACCTGACAAAAACCTGGGATTCATTTCAATCGCAAGACTATTACAACCTGTTTGCTCCTATCAAGAAATTAGAGAATTTCTTTGCAAGAAATGAGCTGCTAGATTCGCTCATGCGCCATGATGAAGACATCAAAAGTGCACTCGCCAATGCCACATTGTGGACGTCTTTCCATACCACTTCTGGCGATTCGCTAGCATTTTTTCATGCGGTAAAACCAACAGATGGTGGCACAAAACGCTTGATTGAAGCATTCAAAAAATCTTTGACCGCCAATGGCGTTGTAAGCGAACAGCAGTTGGGAGAAACAACAGTCATTAAAGTGGTTTTCTCCAATCCGTTCCGAACTACATACTTCGCAAGTGAAAACGGCCTCATACTTTGGAGTTCCGACATCCGTCTAATTGAAACTTCAATAGCCCAACTCAGAAGTGGAAAATCGCTTAAAAACAATGCCGATTTCGCTAAAGCCATTGATGCAACAGGTAAGAACGTAGATGCCAACATTTTTGTCAATTTCAGTAAAATGCCTCCCTACCTCAAAGGCATTCTCAAACCCGGAATTGGTGGTCTGAAATCTGTAATTGGAAACTTTGCCTCTTGGATGGAATTGGATTTGAACTTGAAATCGGATGGATTTATGTTCAATGGTTTTTCCTACACAAACGATACGTTGCCTCAGCATCTTGGACTTTTCTTAAATCAAAAGCCTCAAAGTATCACATTCCCAGATGTGCTTCCATCAAACACAGCTTCGTTTCTTTTCTTCGGAATCAGCAATGCCATTTCATTCTCGAGCGATTATAGAGCATTACTTCAGAAAAATGGAAAGCTAGGTTCGCTTGATGCAGAGCTGGACAGCATTAATAAGCTCTATGAAATAGATCTAGAACAAAGCCTACTTGGTTGGATAGGAAACTCCTTCGGAATTTGCATCACCGAGCCACAACAAGAGTCTTTTGCCGAAAACAGTTATTTGGTATTCGAAACACGGTCGCCACAACTAGCAGAAAAAGTACTTAGCGACTTATCAATTTCGCTAACAGATGTAAATAAACTAGTGGCGAAAGATGTTGAGGTGAATGGCATCACCATTCATCAACTACCCATGAATGGCATAGTTGAAAAGCTGCTTGGAGCCGAGTTTGCTGCGTACAACAGTCCTTTTTATGTGGTTCTTGAGAACCACGTGGTGTTCGGAATCAGCTCAGAATCTCTTGCAAACTATCTTCAATACGTTCAGGCAGATAGAACACTTGCAAAAGAACTTTCTTACTCTCGATTTGCCGAAAACTTGGGTTCAACATTTAACATATTCTCGTATCACCAAATCAAACGGTCGAAGAAAATTCTGAACTCGTACCTAAACAATGACACGCAAGACATTCTTAAATCCAACCCAACATTAACGCAGGGTTTTGAAGCCATTGGAGGACAGATTACATCAACCGGAAGCTCGTTTTACTCTAGCATTTTTGTTAAATACAATCCTACGTCTGAAGCAGAAAAAGAAGCTGCATGGAAAGCCAAGATATCTGGAAAAGCCGTAATTCCGCCTCTATTTTTAAAGAATCATTTGAGTGGCGAACCTGAGGTTTTGGTACAAGATGAGACGAATGCATTGTATCTGTTTAATCAGGCTGGGCAGCAGTTGTTCAAAGCAGAAATTGCCGAAAAGATAGAAAGCCGACCTCTTCAAGTAGATGCCTTCAAAGACGGAGCACTTCAGTACATTTTCAATACAAAGAATTTCATCTACCTCATTGATAGAGATGGTAATCTGGCCAACGGATATCCTGTTAAACTGAAATCTCCTGCCCAAACAACTCTTGCCGTTTTAGATTACGACAACGACTTGGAATATCGCTTGCTTATAACCTGCGAAAACAAGCAGATTTACAATTACGACATCAAAGGAAAACCAGTGAACGGTTGGCGACACACTAGTGCTACAGACCTAACCATTCATCCGTTTTCTCACCTACTCGTATCCAAAAAAGACTATTTGATTACGGGAGAAAGCAATGGCAAAATTCACCTGCTTGATCGAACGGGAAAAAACCGAGTAACGGTAAAAGACCGCGTGGAGCCTTCTGCAAACAATCATCTTCAAGTCTTTAACTCTTCTGAATCTGCTTTCACGGGTGTTTACATTACCGATAAACAAGGATTGATTCATCGCATTTCGTTAGATGGCGAAGTGAAACCAATGGATTTGGGGAAATTCAGTCCAGAACACCGTTTCATTGTTTCGGATTTAGATAAAGATGGTAAACCAGAGTTCATCTTTTCAGATTTAAACATGCTTCAAGTATTCGACTACAAAAAGCAAAAGGTATTTGAAAAGCGGATAGACCCAACGGCAACCGCTCCTTTTCTAGTGGATTTTAGCAAGACCGAAACTGCCATTGGTTTCTGCTTTAAAGACCCAGAACAATTGGTGCTTTTCAGCCCTCAAGGCGAATTGAAAGAAGGATTTCCACTGAGCGGGAAATCAGCGTTTGATATCTTCAAAAAGGATTCTGAATTGCTCATTGTGAGCATGGATAGTGATTCTACACTGACTATACAGTCTCTTCGCTAGTCGTAAAGTTCCTACTTTAGCAACCTACTCGACCAAATCAATCGTCATGAAAAATTTCAAGACACGCAGTCATGCTGTGCTTTTCGTAGTTACCGCAATCGTTTTTAGTCTATCTAGCTGTTACAAGGAAACTTTTGACCTTGATCGCATGCGAGACGACATGATTACGTGGGAGCCGGATATTGCTTTTCCACTCGTGTTTTCGATTCTCGATGCAGAAGAAATAATCAGCATGTCTGACTCGACCAATATCTATCAATACGACAGCAACAACTTCATTACCCTCATTTACCGCAAGCGGATTTTTTCGCAAACGATAAACGACTTCTTTCAATTGCCGCAAAATCAAGTGCTAAACAGCAATATGAACCTCAGTCCAGTTGAGATTGTGCAATTCACTACCAACGGAAGTGTTCAAACCACCCTCAATACTGGATTGACCGTTGGAATATCTGGTCCTGGAGGTTCTCAGTTAGATAAGGTTATCTACCAAAGTGGGCTTATGAACATCGCCTTTACCAGCAACTTCGAGCATAGTGGTAATCTTTTAGTGTCCATTCCAGAGCTGCGATTGAATGGCGTTCCGTTTTCTCAGACATATGCCATTAACTATCAAGGTGGAGCCGTGAGTTTTAACACAACCATTCCGTTGGCGGGTTACGAAATGGACCTCGATAATGGCAGTGGCCCAAACACCATCCCAATCAATTATACGCTTACCCTCAACGAAGGAACTGGTTCAGTTCCAAGTCCGACAAGTCAGCTTCAAATAAATCATTCGTTTGAGAACTTGAAAATGGCATTCGCAGATGGCGATTTCGGAAACTTCAGTCTTGTAATAGACCCAGCCGAAGTTGATCTGGATGTGGTTCAGAGCGAACATTCTGGTTATTTATATTTTGAAGACCCAAGACTAAAATTGAAGATTAAGAACACAATTGGAGCAGAGATGCGTGTAACGATTGATGAGCTCTACGCAACAGGTGATCCAGGACTAACAAACGTTAACATTTCTGCCTTAATTCCTGGAGGTCAGTTTACGATTCCAGCAGCTCCTTCGGTCGGAGATTCGGCTCAACTAGAATACTACTTTACGCAAAACAACAGCAACATTAAAGACATTGTAAATAACCAATATGGCACGCTTCATCACGACTTTTCTGCTCTTGTAAACCCAAATGGGCCGGCATACAATTTTGCACAAGCCAACAGTTCGGTTGAAGTTGTGGCAGATATGGAACTTCCTTTTTGGGGGCTTTCTAACCACTTCACCATCATCGATTCGCTCGAAATTGATTTCAACAGCCAGAACCATCTGAAAGACAATATTGAGAAAGGACTGCTCCGAATTAACACGGTGAGTCATTTCCCCGTTGATGGCCTATTGAAAGTCTATTTCGCAGACGAGAATTACGCTCTAATAGATTCGGTGCTTACCGATGGCTCTTACATCATCCGTTCAGGAACAGTAAATGCCGATGGAAAAACCATTGCGGCAACGCAAACCAACAACGATGTGGAACTTGACCGCCAACGAATTGACCATCTTTTTGAGTCTAAATATTTGTTGATTTCGGCAGACATCACTACCACCGACAATGCTGGACGAAACATCAAGCTTTACCTCGAGGACAACATCGAAATTCATATTGGTCTGCGTGTAAAACTGAAAGCAGACCCAACTCTTATCGATGATTTTTAAGCAACGAATTACCAACGACCAGACCAACCAATTATGGCGTATTCAATTCTAAAAAAGAGCATTTCGTTTTTGGCGATGATTACACTTTTAGTGTGCTCATTTCAAGCAAAAGCACAGTACGACTTTACGATGCAAGGAATGAGCCTTGTTCCGCAACGGATGTACATCAACCCCGCATTTGTGCCAGATAGCAAGTGGCATATTGGACTACCAATACTTTCTAGCAATCATATTACGTTGGGGTACAGCGGTCACAGCTATTCTCGACTAATCAAAAGAGACGCAAATGATTCACTTTATATCGATTTGCAAGGCACATTGGACAAGATGGGAAAGACAAACTATCTGTCAATGAATGCAAAATTTGACCTGCTTTCCTTCAGCTTCACGGTTGGGAAGCAAAGGAACAACTTCATTTACGTGAATGTGAGCCAGCGAATTGCTGCTAGAATAGCAATGCCAAAATCGCTTCTCAACTTTATTTGGAAAGGAAACGGAGCCTACTTGGGAGAGACGATTGACCTTAAGAAAATGAATGCAGACGCAACCACTTATACCGAATATGGAGTAAGCTATGCGCGAAAACTTCTAGACAATAAACTTAGAGTTGGAATTGCCGTTAAGTACTTGAATGGACAAACGAACATTTCTACTGATAATCGATCACTTTCAATCTACACCGACCCAAACAACTACAACATCACCGCAAAGGCAGATGTTACGCTCAATTCTGCCGGACTTCTAGGCGATTTTGGCAACATCGGTAGCGACATTTCTTACAAATCATTCCTTACTGGCAACCACGGTTTCGCATTCAATATTGGAGCGCACTACCTTATTGACGACAAGTGGGAAGTGGCCGCAAGTGCCAATGATCTGGGAATGATTTTTTGGAAAGAAAATACGCACAACAAGACCATCGGAAATTCTGACTTCACCTACCAAGGATTAGACTTAGCGCAATACCTTACGCAGCCCGACAGCGCGGATGTGTTTCGTGAGTTTTTGGACACGCTAGAAGCTGCGTTTCCGCTGACTGAAACGGAAAACAACTACAACACCAGTTTGAGTTCGCAGATCTATGTGAGCGGTGCTTACAATTTCACAGAGAAGGACAGACTTGGATTGGATTTCTATGGTGAGATTTTCAAAACACATTTTGAGCCGGCCATTGCCCTTAACTACACTCATAAGTTTGGAACCATCTTCCATCTTTCTAGCAGTTACATGTACAATGCGCACAGCTTTGCCAACTTCGGAGTGGGCTTTGCGCTTACACTTGGGCCAGTGCAATGGTACTTGGCCTTGGACAACGTTTTGGCCCCTATAATTCCACAACATTCTCAAAATGCACACTTCCATAGTGGGTTAAACTTTGTAGTTAATTATAAGGACAATGGCATTAAAGACCGAGATGGCGATGGCATTGCCGATAAGGTAGACAACTGCCCCGATCAGTTTGGACTTGAAATATATTTGGGTTGTCCAGACACAGATTTGGATAGCATTCCTGACCACGTTGACAACTGCCCAACAGTGGCAGGGCCAAAATTGAATGGAGGTTGTCCTTGGGGCGATAAAGACCAAGATGGTCTGACGGACAATGTGGATGAATGTCCAGACGTAGCCGGCCCTGAAGAGAACAAAGGCTGTCCTTGGGGAGATATTGATGGCGATGGCGTAACTGACAACATCGATGCTTGCGATTCAATTGCGGGTCCACCAGAGAACAACGGTTGCCCATGGGGAGACCGAGACGAAGATGGTATTTTAGACAACGAAGATGCTTGTCCGGATGAAGCTGGCCCAATTGAAAACAAGGGTTGTCCGTGGGGAGACCGCGATGGGGATACCGTCCTCGATAATGTGGATCGTTGTCCAGACGTTCCTGGTCCAGTAGATAATGGCGGCTGCCCATACCAAGATTCGGATGGTGATGGTGTGATTGACCTTGAGGATGAATGCCCACGAACTCCAGGCCCTATTGAGAACAAAGGATGTCCTGTAATTGAGAAAGAAGAACAAGAGGTGTTAAATACAGCTTTCGAGAATCTTGAGTTTGAGACTGGAAGCGACATCATAGCCGCATCTTCATACGAATCGCTTGACAGGCTGGCTGAACTATTGGTAAAAAAACCAGATTACCGTTTGCGTATTTCAGGACACACGGACAACGTAGGAAGCGATGAAAACAACATGAAACTCTCCGAAAAACGTTCGAAAGCTGTTTCTCAATACCTGAAAAACAAAGGGGTGAACACGGATAAATTCATCGTGGAATGGTTCGGAGAAAGCAAGCCTGCCTACCCGAACGACACAAACGAAGGCCGCCAGAAGAACAGAAGGGTGGAAATGAATGTTGTCTTCGAGTAAACAAGAAAAAGGTTAAACGAAAAAAGTAAAACGTACACATCATGAAATTCAAATATTTAATACTCAGTGCATCAGTAATGGCATTCCTTGGAGGCTGTAAACCCCATGCGCACGATGCGGATGGAAACCATACTGAAGAAGCAACAGAAGAACACGCACATGGCGACCACGAGGGGCACAATCACGGTGATGCACCTGAAGGACTTGTGATCCAGGAAATCACAGATGGCCAGCGGGTGTTCTTCGCCAATCTGAAAGACGGTCAGAGCGTTACCTCTCCCCTAACCGTTGAGTTCGGAGTTGAAGGAATGGTGGTAGAACCTGCAGGTGAGGTGAAAGAGAATTCCGGTCACCATCACTTGTTGATAGACCACGACTTCAGCCCAGCAGGTGTGGTTGTTCCGCCAGCAGATTCTACCCAGCTGCATTTCGGGAAAGGTCAAACGTCAACAGAGATAAACCTTGCACCGGGCCAGCACAAACTCACCTTGCAATTTGCCAATGGCGTACACATGAGCTATGGCGAGAAGATGAGCGCATCCATCAACGTTGTGGTGGAGCATCCTGCCAAGCACATGGGAGATAAGAAATAAGCCTATCATTCCGTGATAGGAAGCCACCTTCGCACTTGCGGGGTGGCTTTTTATTTGATGCCAATCCGCTTGTGTGCACGATGATCGTGTAATGGCCACAGAGACACAGAAAGCACAGAGGTTTTCACAGAGAAAAAGGAAATATTTCTGTGTCGGTTCTGTGCATTCTGTGTCTCTGTGGCTAAAAACATGTTTCCTCATAAGACTGTGCACATGAGTTATGGCGAAAAGATGAGCGCATCCATCAACGTTGTGGTGGAGCATCGTGCCAAGCACATGGGAGATAAGAAATAAGCCTATCATTCCGTGATAGGAAGCCACCTTCGCACTTGCGGGGTGGCTTTTTATTTTCCCGAATACTTACATTCGCCCTGTGCCAAAAGGAGAACATCAAAACTGCCTGGTTTGTAAAAGCCCAAAACTGAAACCCGTTAACGGTTTTGAGAAGCATCATTTGGTGAAATGCAAGTCTTGCAGCTTCGTTTTCTGCAAGCCCATCCCAACACAAGAAGAGCTTAACGCGGTTTATGAAGGTTACGGTCGAAACGACTACCTGAGCGACCTCACCATTCAAGCATACGAGCGGGTGTTGGACAGCTTTGAACCTTATCGTAAAACCAACCGCCTGATAGATGTGGGCTGTGGCATCGGTTACTTCTTGGAAGTTGCCAAGCGCAGAGGTTGGGAAGTGTATGGAACCGAATACACCCAAGAAGCCGTGGCCATTTGCGAAGGTAAAGGCGCCAGCATGCAACTTGGCCCACTCAATACAGCCAATTACGAAGCCGAAAGCTTTGATATTATCTGTTCGTTTGAAGTGATTGAACACATCAATAATCCATTGCTTGAGCTTGCGAGTTTTAATAAGATTTTGCGCAAAGGCGGCCTCGTGTATTGCACCACGCCCAACTTTAATGCTGTGGAGCGTTACCAGCTAGGAGCCGATTGGAACGTGCTCACCTACCCCGAGCATCTCTCTTACTACACGCCAAACACTTTGAAACGGGTTTTTAAGGAAGCCGGATTCAGTACAAAAAAAGTGCTGGCAACAGGCGTAAGCATTACGCGGATTAAGAAAAGCCAAGGCAAATCAGACCAAGCCACCATATCGGCTACTTCGGATGATGAGAAACTGCGCAACCAGATTGCGGGCAATCCGCTCTTGGGCATTGCCAAAGACATCATCAACTGGAAACTAACCCTCTTTGGCGTAGGAAACTCGCTAAAGGGTTGGTTTGTGAAGTAAGCTTTCTAGCGCTGCATGCCTTTTGGTGTGCTTAAATCAAGACTTTTAGAAGGAAAATATCTCTTTGCTGTCATCTGTGCGGCCAATAGTAAGCAAAGAGAGCTCCGCGATAGCTACTGGGCGGCCACTAGCAAGCAAAGAGACTTCCGCCATAGCTACTGGGCGGCCAGTAGCAAGCAAAGAGACTTCCGCCATAGCTACTGGGCGGCCAGTAGCAAGCAAAGAGACTTCCGCCATAGCTACCGTGCGGCCAGTAGCAAGCAAAGAGACTTCCGCGATAGCTACCGGGCGCACAGTAGCAAGCAAAGAGACTTCCGCCATAGCTATTGGGCGCACAATAGCAAGCAAAGAGAATTTTTCGGAACGTCCTGTTTTATCAGGAGTTAAGCGTGGCGTAAAGCGGCCGCATCTTCTTAAAGAGCATCTTGAAAATCTTCAACTGCTTGTCGTAGTAGGCGAAGTTCTCTTGCTGAGGTAGGAATACCTTCTTCACCTTGAGCTTAGACTTCATTTCTTCGTAGGTAACCACGCCTAGGTTGTTGAAACAGACCGCAGCAATGCCTTTCGTGTTGGCTTGTCTGGGTTCGTCCATCACATGCACTGGTATCTTCAAAGCATCAGCGCAGATCTGAGCCGAGGTCTCCCACATGGCTCCTCCTCCTGTGAAGTTCACCTTCTTAATCTTACCCTTTAGGTTCTTCTCCTTGAGCTCGAGCATCCACTTAAAGTTCATGGCGTAAGATTCGAACACCGCACGGATCATGTCGTTGCGCGAGTTATCTGGACTAAGGTTGATAAAACCTCCGCGCATGTTGCCATCTGGCTCGGGAAAGGTGGCACCGAATATCCACGGGAGGAAAATGACACCGTTGCAGCCGATAGGCGATTGGGCGGCCATGTCGTCTGCAATCTTGGCGTAGTGCTCGTCCGTTTCGGCATTGATGTGCGAAAGCGAATCGGCTACACGGAAGAACCCTTCAAGCAAATAATTGAGCGCCTTGGCGCCAGCTCCGGCCTCGCCCACCATGATGAATTTGTTGGGAACAGGACTGCTCACAGAATAAATGGCGTTCAGAATATCAAAGGTTCGCGTATCCAACGTAACGCCCGTATTGAGTGTGGTGCCAATCTCTATCACCATATCCAAATCGTCAAACGCGCCCCCTCCGAGCATACAGGCCGTGGTGTCTTGCATGCCCGAAAACACCCGTACGTTCTCAGAAATACCGAGCTGTTCGATTACTTCTTTAGTGGGCGCTCCAAGGTCGGCACCCACAGGCAAAATTTCGGGAAAGCGATCCATGTCGAGTCCGAGCGAATCAATCAAACCCTTGTTGTAGCTTCCTTGGCTCCATGCCGCCTTTTTTATCATGGCATAGGTAAAACCCGTGTTCTCATTGGTCTGAAACCTGCCCGTCAGTTTCATACTGATGTAGTCGGAGGGCTCCAGTACCTTGTAGGTTTTCGCCCACACATCAGGCTTTTCATTTTTAAGGAACAACATGTGGCACGATGCGCCAACACCCCAAATGACAGGCGGTATGCCAACCGAAGAGAGCCACCGCAGTAGCTTGAATGCATTGTAGCCTTCAAGCGTAGGGAATCCCCCAAGCTTTTGCCTGACGTACTTTTCGGCACGAAGGTCTTCCCACATAATGACGTTGTGGGTCGGGTTGCCATCCTTATCAACCGCCACCGAGCTGAAGTATTGTGCGCAGTTGCCAATGGCTACAATGCGGTCTGCCGTTCCCGATTCGTCAATTACCTCCTTTGATAGTTGCATAATCTGCTTCCACCATTGGTTGGCATCCTGCTCCACTCCTTTTCCATCTTGCACATAGATGCTCTCGCAACTACCCGATCGCGATGCCAGAATTTCCCCGTTTTCATCTACAACGGAGACTTTCGGTCCGCTCGACCCAAGGTCGATAGAAAGGACACATTTTGAGAGGAGTGCAGACATGGGAGAGAGGAAAATGAACGTTGAGTTTAGAAGGGATAGGTGCTTTGCGTTACATCAGTATAAGCGGTGAGCATTGGCATGTACATGGATGGGTCGATCTCCTTCCCTGCCCCGCCATACATGGCAGCCGATTTGGGATCGCCCGTTTGAACCTTGGCGTAGGCCACGGCCTCTTTCAGGTCTCGCTCAAAATCTTCCACAATGGTTGGATTGGTAAGCTGTGGCCCCGTCACGCAAAAGTGGAATCCGTTGGGATGCTGGAATCCGTTCATTCGCCAGCCTTTCGTTTTCAAGTAATCATTCACGTGATAAATGTTGAAGGCATCCGAACCAATGGCCGTAATGAAGAGCGAATCTCCGAAGAGTTTCAACTCAGGAATGGCGCGCACCACGTTCTTCAGTTTCAGGTTCACGTCAAAAAGGCCCTTGGCACGTTTCATATAACCTTCCTTTCCGTAGTGCATCATGGCAGCCCACGTAGCCGCGAACAATCCGCCAGATTTGCTACCGTTAAAACCTGTGGATATGTAAACACCTCCTGGCCAATCTGTCTGTCCGTGATATTGATAGCGTCTCAATTGCTCATTACTGAATAGCACAGTTGATGTGCCTTTGAGCGCATAGCCATACTTGTGCGTATCGGCAGACATGGCAGTAACGCCCGGCAAGCGGAAGTCGAAAACAGGACATTCGATGCCCAATGGTTGTGCCCAAGCGAGGATGAAACCACCCAAGCAGCCATCCACATGCAGGCCAATGTTGTGCTTGAGAGCAAGGTCTGATAGTTTCTCAATCGGGTCGATGATGCCATGACCATAGTTTCCGGCCGATCCAACGATCATCACCGTATTTGCCGTTATCTTACTTTCCATATCGACCACATCCGCTTGGAAGTTCGCATCCAACTTGGTCGTTACGGCTTTCATGTTGAGGTAATGCGCTGCTTTGAAAAACGCAGGATGAGCAGAGACCGGCAGCACAATCTCTGGTTGCGTGATGTTCTTTTTGTCTATTCCCCATTCCCGATGCACATACACCGATTGAAAGATACTGTCGGTACCACCCGTAGTGAGCGAACCGCAGGCTTTCTGCTTGGGGTTGCGCTTGTTCACAGCATCGCCATTGAAGATGTCGAGGGTCATAGCGATGACCTCGCCTTCAAACTTCGTAAGCGAAGGGCACACATCTCGTTGAATGGAATTGACCTGCGAGTAATAAGAGAAAGTTTCGTTGAGGAAATCGTAATGCTCTTGATCGCCATGGTAGAAAGAACCCGAAATCTTGCCCCCTTTCCAAGGCTTGCTTTCTGCGGCATGCATTTCCTTTATCTGTTTCAGCACCTCCTCCTTCGGCATCGATTTCTCGGGCATCTTGGAGTTGACGGGATACTTATCGCGATACGGAAACAGCGAATCGACCATAGCGGGGTCGTTGCGCATTTCGTTCATGATTAAATCTATTTTCTTTTCATCATTCATGCTGCGCTGTACCGCACGGGCAACAGAAGGAAGGTGTTTTATGATTTTCTTTTCTAGGAATTTAGCAAAGCCCATTTGATAAATGTCAATTTGTTGTGATGGTAAATATAGAATCCAACCGCTGTAATGGCACGGTTGTTCTGAATAAAGCGGATGCCTACATCAGTGTTTGTAATACGAATGATAGTTGAATGCTAAATAAGCGCTGCTTTCAACGCAAAGCGAACCAATTCGGTGGTGGAGTTCACCTTCAGTTTTTTGAAGATGTTTTTACGATGCGTGTTGATGGTATGAACTGAAAGGCACATTTTCTCAGCAACCTGAGCCGCAGTCAGTCCTTGCGCTATGTATTCGATAACTTCTATTTCGCGGGCTGATAACGAAGTAGGAGAACAATCCTCCGTTGATCCGTCTTTCTTCGATTCGCTCACCACATCCAAAATTCTATTGCAGAAAAACTTCTTGCCTTTGGCGGTTTCACGCACGGCATCCAAAATTTCCGCTTCGCTACATTCCTTTGATAGAAGGCCTCTTATTGGTTGTCTTATGATACGATTGATAGTGGCTGCATCCGTATGAGCAGAAATCACCAAAACATTGGTCTCGGGTGCTACTCTAAAAACCTTCTGAAGGTCTTCGAATGAAATGTAGTCTGCATGGTCATAATCAAAAATGAGAAGGTCCAGATTCTCTTTCAACAGCTTCGGAATGTCTTTTCCGTCCGAGCATTCGCCCGCAATTTTGATGTTCATATCGTGCGAGAAAACATACTTCAGCCCCTCTCTCACCACAAAGTGGGCATCAGCTATTCCTACACGTATGTCTTTCATTATTTAGACAGATTCTAAACAATGACAAATAACGGTGATTTCAATCAAAGCAGCAACTCATTTCATGTAAGATTCAAACCAATTATTGAATTGCCATTTTATCTCCTCGTTGCCCCTTAATACCAAACAAAAGACTACTTTATGAACCAATAAATGTCCATTATTTGGACTAATAATCAATGTACTAACGTTAAGAATTAGACTGAGATATTCCATTCTCCTACTGCCCTATTTCGCTAATCAACATAAACTCCTCATGCGCATTTTTGGAGTTTCTGCGGCATGCACACGAGTTTGAGTTAATGCCACTGTTAGGTTTGATTTAGGTACTAAACACAAACCAAGTATATGGATTTGAATCGAAGTAGTGTAGAATTAGAACCAATCAAGTGCAGACTTTAAAATACCTTTAAACGAACAAATTTTCAACAAATCTATATGTCTCATCTGGCAATGCCCTATTCGCAAAATGTGTGGAAAACGTTATTGATGCTGCTAACCTCAACTGCACTATTCTGTTGTAACAACTCAACCGTTACAACTGAACCTTATTCTAAACGAGCAGAATCACAATTGCACTTCAAATCAACGTTTGATGGAAACATTCAGATTACTTCACCGACCACAAATAAAGACGGTAAATGGAGTCAGAAAATAATCGGAACTGACTCTAATACAGGAGTAAAATGGCCATCTAGCCTCCCCGGGAACAATGATAAATCTAAATTCATCTATCTTATCGATAACGAAATAAATCCATCCAATGTGGTTAAAACAGCCATTGAAACTACAATAGGACAAGATGGAAAAAGAACACAAGCACTTTATCAAGAGGTTAAAAAAGCAGTAAAAAGTCAAGAGGGAAAGCTAGCTAGGAATCAATTGAACCTAATGAACGACCCTGAATACATGTTTAGAAATATTCGCGTTGCCTATAAGCTGAGGCTGCAAGAGAATCTTGAATCTGTTATGCCCAACGGTTCGTGGAGACAAATAACAGAAATTCGAGGAACTGACGATAGTTATAGAATTGGAGTATACATCAATAGGAGCAAAACAGGAGGCCCACTTTTTTGGAAGATACAAGCACAACAAGGGCCCGTATGGAAAATGCATAAACCAGATTGGTTAGAGACAAGCCTTCACAAAACGAATAAAAGCAACACGATTGAAATTCCTGTAGGAGAATGGTTTCTGATTGAGTTTCATTTGATATCAGATAAGAATGGAAACGGTCAATTCTCGTGCAGCATAAATGATAAAACCCTCATAAAACATTCTGGAAAAATTAGCACAAATAAAGGGTTCAAAAGTTGGCACATCTTCAAGACCTATGTTTCACAAAATGCTCTTAACGCTGGAGCTCATTATCAGTGGATTGACGATGTAGAAATTGAAATTAATGCCCCTTAATACAATACGTCCTTTTTGAGCATATAAATAATTGGTGCACTCTAAATGTTGCTCAACTGCCACACATATTACAGCTTTCATTACGGAGCCGTAAGTCCTAGACAACTGCTCGAAATTGCAGTGCGTGCGGGTGCACAATCTGTTGCGCTCACTGATGTGAACAGCTCGGCAGCGTGCCTCGATTTTCTGCGCCATTCACGGGAGTTTGACATTCATCCTGTGGTTGGGGTAGACTTCAAACTAGGTACACAAACTAAATATGTGGCTCTAGCTCGGAACAACGAAGGCTACAAAGAGATCAACAAGCATCTTTCGCAGCAGTTGATGTATGGTGAGGAAATTCCCGACCGTGCTCCACAATTTGATAACGCTTATGTCATTTATCCATTGGAGACGCTCGGCAGCTTGGGGGCTAGTTCCTCCCCTTTGGGGAGGTTAGGAGGGGCTGAATTCATCGGCATTCGTCCCTCAGAACTCATGCGATTGCAGCTTTCTCCATGGCTGAAAATGAAGGAGAAACTCGTGGTTTTGCAGCCAATGAGTTTCCGAGGAAAAAGCGATTTCAACACACATCGGCTGTTGCGCGCCATCGACCAGAACTGTCTGCTGAGTAAGCTTCCGACAGATCAACAAGCAACCGAAAAAGACACGTTTTGGAGTTGTGATATGCTTCGCGATGCATTTGCCGAATTTCCACACATTGTCCAAAATACCGAACGGATATTACAAGATTGTAAGGTCAATTTTGAGTTCGGAAATTATGCCGTTTCAAACAATCAACGCCATTTTCTGGGTTCGTTTCAGGAAGACAAAGAGCGGCTGGAGCAACTCTGCAACGACAAGCTGAAATACCGTTATCCCAATGCCAACCGAACCGTTTTTGAACGGTTGCAAAAGGAGTTGGACATCATTGAGCAGAAGAAGTTCTTCAGCTACTTCCTCATCAATCATGATATTGTCAACTACGCCAAGCGGCAGGGTTATTTCCACATTGGACGCGGCAGTGGCGCCAACAGTATGGTGGCCTATATAATAGGCATCACAGATGTGGATCCGATCGAGCTCGATCTCTATTTCGAGCGCTTCATCAATCCATCACGCAAAAACCCACCCGATTTCGACATCGATTTCTCGTGGACCGACCGTCAGGATGTGACACGCTACATTTTTGAGCGCTATCCGAAAGCCGCTTTGCAAGGTTCGTATTCCACTTTCAAAGACCGTTCGGTAAACCGAGAATTAGGCAAGGTGCTTGGCCTTCCTGCCGAAGAGATCGATCGACTGAATAGCCGCTACTTAGATGTGAATTCACTCGATCACCTATCGAAACTCGTACTCAAATACGGCTTCCGCATCCAGAGTTTTCCCAATCACACCACGGTGCATTCCAGCGGAATTCTCATTCCCGAACTCGATATTCATTCGTACAGCGCCACGTTTTTGCCGCCCAAAGGTTTTCCTACCACACAGTTCGATATGCACGTGGCCGAAGATGTGGGATTGCACAAATTCGATATTCTCGGTCAGCGCGGATTGGGCAAGATCAAGGATAGCATCGGCATCATTAAAGAGAACCGAGGTGTGGAAGTGGACGTGCACGACATTCCAAAATTCAAGGAAGATGCTGCCATCAAAAAACTGCTGAAACACGGCAAAACGGTCGGTGCTTTTTATGTGGAATCGCCCGCCATGCGCATGTTGCTGACCAAGCTGAAGGCCGAAGATTACAATCGCTTGGTGGCGGCCAGTTCCATCATCCGCCCAGGCGTTTCTAAAAGTGGAATGATGCGCGAGTACATTCTGCGGTTTCAGGATGAGGAAAGACGTAAAGCAGCCGAGGCCGAACTGCCCGAGATGTATGCCATTTTGCACGACACGTTTGGTGTCATGGTCTATCAGGAAGACGTACTGAAGGTCGCACACATCTTTGCTGACCTGACTTTGGAGGAAGCCGACATTCTGCGCAGAGGCATGTCGTGGAAATTCCGCGAGCGCAACGAATTCGGGAAGATCAAAGACCAGTTTTTCAACAATTGTATTGCGAAAGGTCATCCACAGGAAACCATTCAAAAGATATGGGAACAGATCTTGAGTTTCGGGAATTTCGCATTTGCCAAAGGCCACTCGGCCAGTTATGCGGTGGAGAGTTTTCAGGCACTGTTCCTCAAAGCGCATTATCCGCTCGAATATATGGTGGCCACAGTGAACAACGGTGGCGGTTTCTATTCTCAGGAACTGTATCTGCATGAAGCAAAAATGCACGGAGCAATCATCAATCTACCCTGCGTGAACCGTAGCGATAGCGGAGCAAGCATTTACGGAAAAGACATTTTCATCGGACTTGGAATGATTGCTGGATTTGAGACCGAAACGATGAATCAGTTACTCATTGAACGCTACCGAAATGGTGCGTTCCGAGACCTTCGGGACGTGGTGAAACGTGTTCCGATCTCGTTAGAACAGTTGCGTATTCTCATCCGCATTGGCGCACTTCGTTTTACTGGTTTGGATAAAAAAGCGCTGCTGTGGGATGCGCATTTCCTGCTCGGTCACACAAAAATTTCACGGCCAGAACGCAAACTTTTTGATGCCGAAGTGAAGGAATTCCAATTGCCCGAACTGTGGTATCACGAACTCGAAAACGCCTATGACGAAATGGAACTTTTGGGCTTTCCTGTCACCATCTCGCCATTCGACCTGATCGATCGAAGAGGATTGCCGACTACAACCGCTGCCGAAATTCATCAACGCGTAAACGAAACGGTGGAGATCATTGGTTATCGGGTGCACATTCGCGGTACGCACACCAGCAATGGCAAGTACATGACCTTCGGAAATCTTATCGACCTTGAAGGACAATGGATCAATAGCGTTCAGTTTCCGAATGTGGCTACGCGCTATCCGTTTCGCGGGCCGGGCATATACAAACTACGCGGAAAAGTGACGGAAGAATTCGGGCACATCAGTTTGGAAACGACTTACGTGGAACGTATTCCGAACATCAATATTGAAACTCCGAACACGCGGGTGGCCGATTCCGCTATTGGAGCCCCGACTCCACCCAATCCAAAGCAGCGTAACCAAATTCTGAATTGAACCATCGATGAACGACTTTTCCGTTTTTGAAATACAAGAACCCAGGGAATGAACCTTGGCAAAGTACACTTGAATTTGCTGGGTCAGGAGCCAAAACGAAGGGAAGATTTTCTACACCAGTATTTTTTTGGAATGAACCAACTCTAGAAGAGTCATCGGTAAACACAAAGACCAACACATCCAAGTCAGGAACGCGCTTCTTTACTAGCGCCAATTTTGGAACTGCCACTTCGCAATGAGAGCAACTGGGAAGTGCCAAGCAAACTACACCATCAAAACCAGGGTGGTTTAGATTCAAATAGCTTTCAATCGGATTTCCAGCCATCTCATCTGTCATATCCGTTCCTGTTTTACCCCACTCTACATAAGGAATATTAACGAGGAGATAACCACCCGCGCTCAAGCCTAAAATTAAAAAGCCAATTAAAAATCTGTATCCACCAGACAAGCGAATCATTGGCCAAACAACAGCAATCAAAACAGAAGCAATGGTTAAAACCAGCACTTTCGGAAAAAGATAACTCAGCATCCATCCAAAATTCAAGCTGACCAATCCCAACTGAATCAAATAGTCTGATTTGAACGTGATGATGCCAAGACAAACAACTAACAACAGAGCAATGGCAACTCTTACGGATTTCATGAAATACAACTTCAATTACTGAGCACAATGTATAAAAATAGAAAGCCTGCCGTTTACACGGCAGGCTTTCCAACATTCAATTAACTAAAATTAATCGCAATTGTACCCTGAATTATCCAAGGTCTCTCGGTAATCCTCCCAAGTCGTTCCAGAAGGCTCATCACCCTCACAAACACTTACGGTCAAAAGTTTACAACAATCCTTTTTACATGATGTCATTGTCATAACACCACAAGCAAACACGGCAAGCAAAAAATACTTTTTCATTATGTAATTAATTAAAGGGTTAGTAATTGGTCAAATATCACAATCTATTCTAGAATTGCAATACGACTTATTACGTATTTGACTTCTAACGACCAATGACTTTTCTCATTCATAACTACCGATGAAACCAGGAGCGGTCCTTTAATTGTCTTCCAAAAAACGTATGCACGCATAATAGTTTTCAACATTTGGTATGCATGCATACTATTTTATACATTCGCATCTGATGGCTCAAAAACGACATCTACGTCCTGAAGAAAGCGTGTGTTTTACTACAAAAACCACGTGGCACGCCATTTCCAGACTCTATAATACCACCGGTGCCCAGCATGATGTGAGTGCAGCCACCGGTTTTGTTTTATTGAACATTGATGCGGAGAACGGCACGCCAGCCACCAAGATTGCCCCTGCCTTGGGCATGGAACCTCGCAGCCTGACCCGAATGCTCAAGACGATGGAGGACAAAGGGTATTTGGAACGGAAGTCAGACGCCACAGACGGGCGTGTGATGCGCATTTTTTTGACCGAAGAAGGCAAGAAAAAGCGCGAATTGGCCAAAATAGGCGTGGTTGCTTTCAACAAAGCCGTGAGAGATCTTGTTCCTTCCGAGAAGTTGGATGTATTCTTTGAAGTAGCAAATACCATCAATGAAATCATCGACAAGAAGTCGATATATGATAAAGTAAACGTCAATCAATTAAAAATTGAGAATTAAAAATTAATAATGAGGAGATCCAGCAGCCAAATTGGTCGCTGGTCGCTTTTCACTAATCACTAAAACAAATGAAGAGAACTATTAAAAAAGTAGCAGTACTTGGTTCTGGAGTAATGGGCTCGCGGATTGCATGCCATTTTGCGAATGTCGGATTGGAAGTACTTCTACTCGACATCGTGCCAAGAGAACCAAATGCAGCCGAAGCGGCAAAAGGATTGACAACCGATCATCCTGCCGTAAGAAATAGAATTGTTAACGATGCATTGGCATTTGCCATCAAATCGAACCCGAATCCACTTTACAAGAAGTCCTACGCTAACCGTATCAAAACGGGAAACTTTACGGACGATATGGCGAAGATCGCTGATTGCGATTGGACCATTGAAGTAGTTATCGAGCGTTTGGACATCAAAAAGCAAGTGTTCGAGAATGTGGAGAAATACCGCAAGCCTGGAACATTGATCACTTCGAACACATCAGGTATTCCGATTCATCAAATGTTGGAAGGTAGAAGCGAAGATTTCCAGAAGCATTTCTGCGGAACACACTTCTTTAACCCGCCACGTTATCTAAAATTGTTGGAAATCATTCCAACGGCTAAAACAGACCAAGCGGTCGTTGATTTCTTGATGGATTACGGTGATCGTTTCCTAGGAAAGACAATGGTGCTTTGTAAGGATACGCCAGCGTTCATTGCCAACCGAGTTGGTGTTGCCAGCATTCAGGCATTGTTCCACTTGGTGGAAGAAATGGATTTGACAGTTACTGAAGTAGATAAAATGACAGGACCGATCTTGGGTCGTGCGAAGTCTGCCACTTTCCGAACATGTGATGTAGTTGGATTGGACACATTGGTTCTTGTTGCTGGTGGATTGAAAGCCAACTGCCCAGACGATGAAGCTAGAGCAACTTTCGAGATGCCAAGCTACATCGCCAAAATGACCGAAAAAGGTTGGTTGGGTTCTAAATCTGGACAAGGTTTCTTCAAAAAAGTTGGAAGAGACATTCTGGAGTTGAACCTGAAAACAATGGAATATCAGGAGCCTGCCAAGGTTGATTTCCCAACGTTGAAAGCTGCAAAAGCAGAAGACAACCTAAAAGCTCGAATGAAGATTCTTGCTTGCGGAACCGACAAAGCGGGCGAATTCTACAGAAAAGCATTCTATGGATTGTTCCAATATGTATCGAACAGAATTCCAGAAATCACTGATGACCTGTATAAGATTGACGATGCTCTTGGTGCTGGGTTCGGTTGGCAGCTAGGCCCATTCGCAACTTGGGATGCATTGGGCGTTGCTGAAACTGCAAAAGCAATGGAAGCCGCTGGTAAAAAACCAGCTCAGTGGGTTTACGATATGCTTGCTGCCGGATGTGAGACCTTCTATTCTGTAAAGGATGGAAAGAAAATGTACTACGACATTCCTTCTAAATCATACAAGGTTGTTGCTGGAACAGAAGACCTTATCATCTTGGATAACCTTCGCGAAACAAACGTGGTTTGGAGCAACAGTGGAGCAACCATCTTCGATATTGGCGATGGCGTTCTGAACCTGGAATTCCACACGAAGATGAACACCATTGGAAGTGAAATTCTTCAAGGAATCAACAAAGCCATTGATCTTGCCGAAGGCGATGCGAAATGGAAAGGAGTTGTGATTGCCAACAATGGCGAGAACTTCTCGGCAGGTGCCAACTTGGGAATGATCTTCATGCTTGCTGCTCAGCAGGAAGTTGAAGAATTAGATATGGCTGTAAAAGCATTCCAAGATACGGTAATGAGAATTCGTTACTCTTCTATCCCCGTTGTTTCTGCTCCTCACGCCATGGCCTTGGGTGGTGGTTGCGAGATTTGTCTGCATTCAGATAAAGTGATTGCGGCAGCAGAAACCTACATCGGTCTGGTTGAATTCGGTGCAGGCGTTATTCCTGCCGGAGCTGGTTCTAAAGAAATGGCTTTGAGAGCTTCTGACGATTTCCAGAAAGACAACCTGGAGCTTCCAGCTTTGAGAGAGCGCTTCCTCACCGTTGGTATGGCAAAAGTTGCCACATCGGCAGAGGAAGCTTTCGAATTGGGCATCTTCCGTAAAGGAATTGATGAAGTGTGTATTAATTCTGAAAGAAGAATTGCCCGAGCGAAACGTGCAGTGATTGAATTGCATGAGCAAGGTTATTCTCAGCCAGTGGAAAGAACAGACATCAAGGTACTGGGTCAGAAAGGCCTAGGGATTTTCTACGCAGGTGCAAGAAGCATGGAAAGCGCCAAGTACATTTCTG
>JAIOYO010000036.1 GCA_021741075.1 Flavobacteriales bacterium
GACCCTTGGACTGCGGAGGACAGGGTGCTAGTGGTGCGTAGGAATTGATGTTTCTTTCTACGGAATAATACCAGATTCTGATTCAGCGATCAGGATATTCGTCTTGCATCATCAGATTCCCAATCTTTCAAATCAGGTTCGTTTTGGACACAACCAGACGGAGAAGCGTATATCACTTCTGCCAAAGGAGAAGAAAATATTGCGCTCGTAGAAATTGACCACGGTCCTTACCTCGTTAAACCACTTGAGGAAATTTACGACAATGGCGAAAGACCAATCAATGTTGACGTTTCGAACATCGTTTGGCTCGACAACCAAAAGTCTAATTGGATTGATGAGAAAAGCGAAGCCGAAATAAGTTTTCTATTAGAAACAGATGAACTTAGAAGCCTTTTTGTAAAACTTCCAAAAGGATTTACCGGAGAAATTGAAACTCAAGGAAACGTTCTTCATTCTGTTGTCATCAATGGAGTATTGGAGTACGAAATGCCAGAAGATGGTGAAATCAAAGTCCTTGACATCGGAAGCTATTTTGGGGCGACATCAAAAGCAGTTCACGTCATTTCCAATAAGTCTGATTAGGAAGTTTTACTCTACATTAGAACGAACGGAAAAATTAAAGTAAAACCAGTTGCCAACAAAACCTAAAGCCAACTGAAGTTTGGCTTTGGCCAGACCGTTGTAAATTATCATCTCGTATGTGCTACGATATAGAGGCTGGATACAAGAATCGAATTAAAGCTGGTATTCGCATGGGCGCCAGCACAGACGATATTAATTACCACATCGAATTGTACAACAAGCGCTTCCCAGAAACGCCATTGCCCTTAATGGCAGGTGGATTTCACCTAAGTGGTTTTGCACATCCTACCGTTCCCATTTTTGTTTTTAGCGAAGAAACGGGTCTAGCGTTGCGCCCAATGCAGTGGGGGCTTATTCCACAATGGTGCAAAGATGCCAAGGAGGCCACTAAACTCTGGAATCAAACCCTTAATGCCCGCAGCGAAAGCATGTACGAAAAACCGTCCTTTCGTATGGCTGCAACCCAAAAGCGCGGCATAGTGCTGTTGCAATCGTTTTACGAGCACCATCATTTTGGCAAACGAACCTATCCCTTCAACATTCGCTTAAAATCAGACCAGCCCATGTTTGTGGCAGTTTTGTGGGAAGAATGGATTGATAAAGCAACGGGCGAATGCATCCCTACTTTCAGCATTGTAACCGTAAAAGGCAATCAACTCATGAGCGCTCTGCACAACAATCCTAAACTAGAAGGTGCGCGAATGCCGCTTATTTTAGAAAATGAAGCCATAGACCACTGGCTTATGGGTAATGGCCCAGAAATGAAACAGCAAATACAAAACTTGTGTGTACCGTTTCATTCCGAAAAGATGAAAGCCCACCCAGTGCGGCCTTTGCGCGGAAAAGCTGCCGTAGGCGATGTGCACAAAGCCATCGAACCGTTCGATTATCCAGAATTACAGTTTGATACCGAGCTAATGGAAGTATTGCGTTCTTGAGCACAGATAACGTGTAGCGCTTGTGGCAGCCTGCAATTTCGCTAGCAAACAACATAAAGCGTGGTGCATATCGCTCCTTTTCCATTTGGTAAAACGGAACACAAAAGTGGCTTTTCTTCCTTTACCTTGAAGTTAAAAGGCGGAGCAAGCAGGTTAATACCGCTTTGCTGTTTCAGTCTAATGCCTTGCCCAGAAAGAATGTCCTTGTTGGGCGTAAACGTGCCTTCGGGCACATGCTCCGTTAAGATAATGTAGGTGTATTGCGAAAGCTTTTCAACAATACGATGCACCTCGGCATTTGACAAATGCTGCAGCACTTGCCTCAGAATGGCGCAATCGGCTGCTGGCAACTCGTCTACTGCTACATCAACGCATGCAAACACGAGGTTTTCTTCATTAAACATTTTATTGTTGTGGGTTATAAGCTCCTGCACAATATCAACAGCCACGTAGTTCTTGGTGTGCTTTACAAGATTTTTGCCCACGTTAAAATCGCCACAACCCAAGTCGCAAACGGTAAGTGGTTCTTCAAACGAAGTTAAAAATGTGGTCACCACATCTACGTAAGGATTTACAAGTTCGGGCACATGCGAACCAGCGCCAGAATAGAAATCAGCAGAATTGCCACCCCATAGCTTAAGCGCATACACCTGCTCCATGGCAGCTTTGGTGGCCCACGGTTGCTTTAGTGGTTTCGGTCTTTTTTGGTTCGCAGTCATTAACACATAGCTAGGTTGCAGCACAAACATAAGCTGCTGAGAGGTTCTGCTAGCATCAAGCTGATTTCAGGCCTCAAAACCTTAAAGTATCCTCGTGCTTTAAGCAAACGTTTAATTCCCATGTTTGTAACCATAATAAGAAGGCAACGCGCTAAGAATGAAATCAGGTAAAACAGACAAGAAACACCTTCAGCTAAGCCAAGACCAAATTGAGCTTTGCATTGCCATTTTAGAAACGTTAAACAACGATACCAATCAACTATTTGAGATACCCAAAGAGCGCAAAATTGAACTGATGATACAAGCTGGTCGATTATCAAGACCGCTTAAAGATGAGTTTACCCAACGCGATAAAGACGCACGCAAAAACGGCAGAAAAAAGGCAGCTGCACATGACAAACAGGCGCGCAACAAAACGGGCATTCGAAGCGCCAGAGAGGCAACTGTTTTTATGGCACCCAAAATGATTGCCCTTACTGCCGAGCAAGTAAAACGTGCCCAAACATCTATTGCCCCACGCGAATGCTATGTCTGTAAAGAGGAGTTTACAACGCTCCATCACTTCTACGATACCATGTGCACGCCCTGTGGCGATTTCAACTATGCCAAACGTTTTCAATCTGCCAACCTCTCGGGACAAGTGGCGCTGGTTACTGGTTCGCGCCTTAAAATTGGCTACCACATTAGCCTCATGATGTTGCGCGCAGGAGCCACTGTTATTGCCACTACGCGGTTTCCGGTAGATTCTGCCTTGCGGTATGCCAAAGAAGAAGACTTCGATAAGTGGGGCCACCGACTGAAGGTGCATGGATTAGACCTACGGCATATACCGAGTGTGGAGATATTCTGCAACTACATAGAGCAGCAATACGACCGATTGGACGTGCTCATCAATAATGCAGCACAAACTGTGAGGCGTCCAGCAGGGTTCTATCAGCACCTTTTGGCGCAAGAAGATTGTCCCATCTCTCAATTGCCACCCTTGGTGCAAAACGTGTTGTCTGACCACGAAGCGTGCTTAAAAGAACTTGGAATTATGAGCGCTCAACTAGAGGATGAGGACAAAAACCTACCTGTATCTTGGCACAGAAAGCAAGTGGGAATTGGGCTGAGTGTTTCTGCCAAGCTCTCTCAAATAGCCTACACGGTAGACCATTCATTAGCTACCGATGAAGTTTTTCCTACTGGTAAGATGGATGCCGACTTGCAGCAAGTAGACTTGCGTAAAACCAATAGTTGGAGGTTGAAGTTGGGAGAAATTCATACCAACGAAATGCTCGAAGTGCAACTCGTTAATTCTGTTGCGCCATTTGTGCTCTGTAATCGCCTCGTTCACCTTATGAAAAAGGAAAACACAGGCATGAAACACATCATTAACGTATCGGCCATGGAAGGGAAGTTTCATCCATTTCATAAAGAAGCGCGCCATCCGCATACCAACATGGCCAAGGCAGCACTAAACATGATGACCCTTACTTCTGCCGCAGATTTTGCCAACTATGGTATCTATACCAATGCCGTAGATACCGGTTGGGTAACAGATGAAGACCCCATTGAGTTAGCCCAAAAGAAACAAGAGTTGCATGATTTTCAACCTCCGCTAGATATTGTGGATGGAGCTGCCCGAGTATTGGACCCGTTGTTTGATGGCATTAACACAGGCAAGCATTGGTGTGGTAAGTTCCTAAAAGACTACAAACCAACGAGTTGGTGATGCTATTTGGAAGACACTATGCATTGCCTCTTTACCGCTAAAACAACCGCGTCTCCCTCAATACCTTATACCCTAGTAACCCATCGCTAAACGTGTATTCGATATAAGCAGAGCGGGCCGGTCTGGTTTCAATCAAGATGGTACGTATGCGCCAGAAATCGGCATAGGCACCGTTTGCTAGTTCAAATTCGTAGTGGTCACCATGAAGCTCATGAGCGGTAACCTTGTACGTTTCAGTGTAGGTCTCGGTATCTGCCATATTGATGGCTAGAATTCCGACCATGCAAATGGGGGCAACGCCAAAAACGTTGTAGTATAGCCCATCTAGAACATCTATATGCAGCCGTTTTCGAAGCAAAAATGCAATGAGAAAACCACCTAATCCGAATGAAATGAAAATGCGACTTGCAGTGAGAATGGGGATGAGCGTTAGCTGTAACATGTAAACCAGCAAAGCTGCACATACAATGAACAGCACCGCCAGAAAGATGGCCTCACGTTCGTTTACTGCATTTTTTTCAATAATCGAAACGGTTTCATCTTTTTCTGATTGAAAACGCACAGGCTTTTTTGTTCTTTTTCGAAGCACGGCATGAAATTACACTATCACACCAAATGTGATTTTGGTGCTATTCTATCTCCGTAAATTGTCACACTTTTGCGCTATGACGAAATACAAGTGGATTATTCTTGCTTTCCTTTCGGTTTGGGTGGTGGGAATTATTGTGGTGTATCCGATGATAAAGAAAAACCAGCGGTTGCAGGTTTTTCAGCCAGCAGATGTAAACCCACAATTGGTAGACACCGATATGCAACGAACCGCAAAAGCGCATCGTATTGCCGATTTCATTCTGACGGATCAAACAGGACAAACCGTTACGCAAGCCGATTTTGAGAACAAGATTTATGTAGCCGATTTCTTCTTTACCACTTGCCCTAACATTTGCCCTAAAATGACGGTCAGTCTTAGCGGTCTTTCAGAATTCTACAAGAACGATACAGACATCATGTTTCTATCGCACTCCGTTACTCCAGAAAAAGATAGCGTACCTGTATTGGCTGCTTACGCAGAAAAATATGCGGTGGATGGCACTCGTTGGAAACTTACCACGGGCAGCAAGAAACATATTTACGAACTAGCGCGCAGAAGCTACTTTGCCGTTACTACCGAAGGCGATGGAGGCGAGAAAGATTTCATTCATACAGAAAACTTCATTCTTGTAGACAAAGAGCGCAAGATTCGTGGCTTTTACGATGGAACCTCTGCCGAAGACATGGAGCGCCTCAAGGGCGACATTACCATACTTAGGTATGAGTATGAGTGAAGAGAGATAAGTTGATAGAGTTTATAAAGAGATAAAGTTGATAGGTTTCAAGAAGAACCGTTCGTCCGAACGTAGGAAGTTTTAGCTTCAACTAATCAACTAATCAACTAATCAACTAATCAACTAATCAACTAATCAACTAATCTTCTGATTATCCTTAAACGTGGCGGTTTCCGTTAGCTTGCCATCCTTATCAAAGAGTTTCACCTTTCCATTAAGGTTATCGTTAGTCCAAAAGCCTTCATATTTTGAGCCATCTGGCATATAGAGCACTCCCGGCCCAGTTCGTTTGTCATCTATCCAAATACCATCAAATACTTGTTTGTTTGGCCACGTAAATTTTCCGCGTCCACTGCGTTTGTCAGCCACCCAGTCGCCTTCGTAACTCATCCCGTTTTCCCAACGAAAAACGCCTTTTCCATCCTTTTTGCCATCCTTCCATTCGCCTGTGTAATCGAGATCATATCTGAATTCCATTAAATAGGTATCCGGATTTTTCAATTGATAAATCACTTTGAATTTGCCAGGATACTTCTTGATTGCAGGGTAGAGATACCGCGAAGTAGAAGAATACCCCAATTGGTCAAGCACCACGTGCGTAACGCCACTTTCGTGCAAACTTTCAAGCAATTCTTCTTGATTGAGGGTGTTTAAGAACCCCGTTACCCAACGGTTGGCATAGAGGTAAAAGAGCTGGCCTTTTCGTGTAGATACTACTGCATCTTTCGGTAGGTTTTTGCTGCACCAAGTAGCAATGTCAAAGTAGTTTTTGAATTTACTGATGTATACGCCTTTTCCTCGGTTTTCTAGTTCAACTACGCGGGTTTCGAGGTCGCTTTTCATCCAAAAGAATACGGCAAAAGGAATGGCTATTGCAAGTATCCAAGGCTCCTTCTTTTTTAGTTTTTCTGCTACAAACAACGGAAGTTCAGAAAGTCCGTTGAGAATTAACATGATAAGAATGGGAACCAGCGGAAGCATAAACCGAATACCGAACCATGCCTCGGGCCAGAGGAAAAGAATGCTGAAAGTGCCAGCCAAGTATAGTGCAAGAAGCAAACGGTGGTCCTTCATTCTTGCCAACCCAATGGCAATTAAGAGCACAAGAAGAATTGAAATAAGGTAATCGGTGGAGGTTATTTCTACTTTAGAACCTGGCATGCCGCGGGTTGCAGCATCTTTTTCCTTTTCCTCCAGCGTCAATTCCTTTTCTGGAAGCTTGGTTTGCGTTGTATCGGTTTCAAGTTCTCCGGCTTCAGCTTTAAGCTGTTTCACGCATTGCTTATAATCAATGGTTTCAAATGGCATTACGCCATTGGTTACTTCTAGTGCGAAATAGCGCTTTACGTTTCTCGAAACTCGATTTGGCCAATCAGCAAGCTTCATCGGCCCCATTTCTGGCCGATAGGGATTAACCATTAAGAGTTGATTGATGTACGAATTTCCACCCAAGTTGTGACTGCGAATTTGCCATGGCGCAATGAGTAGGAAGAACGCAACGAATAGAAATCCAGCATATTTCCATCGTTTTTGTACAAGCAAAATGAGCATAAACGAAAGGAAAAGTGCAATACCGAGAGTACGGATGTAGAAGGCGAATACCAGTGTAAGAACGAATAGAATGAACTTCCAATTCTTGTAAAATGGCTTCTCAAAATCGGTTTTGACAAATAGTAACAGTGTAAGTGTGGAAAACAACACAAACGGAATCTCGCTCATCATAATGGTGCTGTATTCCAACAAATGGAAGTTGTAAGCAGCCAGCAAACACGCCACAAACGATAAGTGGATGTTCCGAGTAAGTGCTCTAAAAAGGAAGAACAACGCCATTAGCGCAGCCCACATGTAAAAGCCGTTGGCAGCTTTTATGGTGGTAATCTTTCCTGAGAAAACCTTCATTACAGAGGCTATTAGTACGGGATATCCCGGAGGAAAGTGATTGCCCGGAACTTGGTCTTTAGAATGAATAGAGGTGTAGCCCTTTCCGTCTGCCAGCGATTTTCCTAGGATGTAATAGCCAGCATTGTCGCCTCCCAAATGCACCTTCTTGTCAAAGATGCGGTCGTAGGTTCCATGAAAAACGAAAGAAATAATTAGCAGATAAAGAACCACCACTGCACGGTGATTGGCATATTCTTTCAGGTTTTTCATGTTGAGCTAATTTAAGACCTCGTTAAGAATGATGCCGAAAGTGTGATGATTATTTGACGAAAAACGCAGACACATTTTTCTCCTTCGTGGAGGCATCGTAGGTGTAAAATCCGCTACCAGACTTTACCCCGAGGTTACCGCTTGCAACCATATTCACCAACAACGGACACGGAGCATATTTCGGGTTTCCTAAGCCTTCGTGCAGTACGCGCATGATGCTTAAGCAGATATCGAGACCAATAAAATCGGCTAAATGCAACGGTCCCATCGGATGCGCCATTCCTAGTTTCATAACGGTGTCAATTTCCTCCACTCCAGCCACTCCGTGATAGAGTGTTTCAATCGCTTCGTTAATCATCGGCATAAGAATGCGATTGGCAACAAAACCGGGGTAATCGTTCACTTCCGTAGGAACTTTCCCAAGCTTCTTGCTCATCTCCACAATAATGGCGGTGGTGGCGTCTGAAGTAGAATAACCGCGTATAATTTCTACCAATTTCATCACGGGAACAGGATTCATGAAGTGCATACCGATTACTTTGTCGGCCCGTTTGGTAACTGCGGCAATCTCCGTGATAGAAATAGAAGAAGTATTGCTAGCAAGAATCGTTTTGTCTGGACAAAGGTTTTCCAACTCCGCGAAGATGGAAAGCTTCAATTGCTTGTTCTCAGTAGCGGCCTCCACTACCAAATCGGCATCCGCCACGCCTTTCTCTAGGCTGGTGAAAATGTTCAGGTTTTGAAGTGTTTTTAGTTTTTGCGCTTCGGTTAGAAGTCCTTTCGCAATTTGTCTTTCAAGGTTTTTGGCGATGGTATTTTGAGCCTTTTCTAAAAACGGTTTACTTACATCTACCAACGATACTTTGAAACCGCTTTGCGCGAATACATGCGCAATTCCGTTTCCCATTGTCCCTGCTCCAATAACTGTAATATTCTTCATGCCTTGCGTTGTATGGCGCGAATATAATCACCAGAAGGCAGGGGAAGAAAATAGCGGTCTAGCGGATTACTTTCCTCTGCCTAAAAGAACGGTCTGAACGGTGTAAATGAGAATCTTCAAATCCACCATCAAGTTCATGTTTTCTATGTAGAGAAGGTCGAATTTCATTCGTCTAATCATCTGTTCCACATTCTCGGCATAGCCGTATTTTACCATTCCCCAAGACGTGATACCTGGTTTTACCTTGTGCAAATGGCGATAATGTGGAGCGATTTTGACAATTTGATCGATAAAGAACTGACGTTCAGGTCGTGGACCAACCAAGCTCATGTCGCCTTTCAAGACGTTATAGAATTGAGGGATTTCGTCTAATCGAACCTTACGCATAAAACGACCAAAAGGTGTTATGCGTGGGTCGTGATCGCTGGATAGGGCTGGGCCGAGTTTCTCGGCATCTGTAACCATCGACCTAAACTTGTAAATGAAGAATGGCTTGCCGCCTTTCCCTATTCTTTCCTGGGCATAAAACACAGGGCCAGGACTGCCCAGTTTTACTAGAACGGCCGTTATTAAATACAGCGGACTAAGAACAGTTAAAGCAAAAAGCGAGACAGCCACATCACTAACGCGCTTGGTTACTTGTTGCCACGGAGCCATGATGTCCTGTGTAACCTGAATAAGCGGTGTTCCGAAGATGGAGTCCATCCTCACAGAACCAGAAAGAATGTCGTACATGTCAGGAATAACTTTCACAATTACGTCTCGGTCTTCCAGTTGATTCAGAATATTTTCGAGGCTTTTGTGTTCGCTTGATTCTAGCGCAATAATTACTTCTTCAATAGAATGCTGTTCAATTACTTCGGTTAGATTTTCGATTTTTCCCAAAAATGGAATGCGGTCTTCTAACGGATAGCTTTCGCGTTCTTTGACACGGATAAAACCTTTAAAAAGGTTGCCCGATGCTTGGCGCTGACCTTCCAATTCGTTATAAAGTTCCAATGCGTTGGCATCGCTTCCTATCATCAATGTAGGGAAGCCAATTTGACGTGTGTGAATCTTATTTGCAGTGATGGAAGATAAAATGAATCGGAAGATGAACGTTAATCCGAAATGTAACCCAAAGAGCACGGCAAAAGATTGATAATAGGTCTTGTGATTCAAGACTTCGTCATCAAGAATAAGAGCAAAAAAGAGAGTAGTTACTCCAAGAAGCGCAACGAGGAAAGTTTGAAAAAGCTCTTTTAATCGCGACTTACGGTAAACTTTTCGGTAGGTGCCAAGAATGGCATATAAGATGAGCCAAAACAGCGGAATAAGCACAAGCCCTTGAATAAAACGCTCATCCATATCTACCAAAACTTGATAGCCAAACTTGTTGCTCTCTACATACGTTTTTCGGTAATAGAAGAAGATGCTCCATGCTACAGCAGCTGCCAAAAGGTCAAACAGAATGTATTTGAAAGTTTGAAGCTCCTTGTTCATCAGTGTAACAAACGAATATTGTCTAGATAAACGAAAGATTCTCCAGCAACATCTTCATCCTTTACAAAACCGAAAAACGGAAGGTGCCCTGTAAAGTTCGGGTTTGAAGAAACTGCGCTTGTGAGATTGATGTAGACATGATTCCACTCCTCTGATGGATTGAGGACGATGATTGGATTCTGAATGGTTCCTGTTAAGTCATTACTAAAAAGTCCAAAAACAAAAGCGTTGTTGCAACGATATGTGAATTCAATAAGTACGGGAGTTCCTCCTCCCGGAAGGACAAGTGGGTCTCCCACTTTTTTACATTCAAACAGGAGTTCGTCTGCGCTTAGAGATAGCTTTAATGATTGATCATCCAGCGCTTCGGAACCACTTCTTCGTTCAAGAATTCCTTCGCTGGTGGTGGTTTGTGCTAGAGATACACCAGATCCATCAAAATCTTCGAGCCAATCAAAATTTACCCAGTCATTGAATTTTAGGGTCGGATTTACGTGCAACTGACTGTCTGGGAAAAGTTCGAGCGTAGCTTGATAATCCTTGGTAAACAGATTGGGAATCCGTGATCCAACCTGACCGTTTAGTTTGATGCCACCTCTAATTCGGATGTTTGCTTCTCCGGCTTTCAAAATAGGTACAACGGCTGGAAGTTCGTAGATGCCAACGAGTTTTTCGTCATTGTAAACCCACGCATCAGTAAATTGACTAGCAGGTTTTCCTTCTATTGAAACGTTGGTAGATAGCAAGAATGAATCAATCCTTATGAAGGAAGGAATCTGTTCTTCGGGATTGATTAAATCGCACGAAGTGTATGAACTTGCAAGTACTACAAGGACAAATAGAAATATGGTGGATTGTATTCGTTTACTCATTGCGCGATTTGACCGCGAGAACGGACGCGAAAGTAAATTTATTATATCTCAGTTGTAAGTAAGTCGGAGCCAAGATGCAATTTGGCCACAATCTCGTGGGCCACTTGCAAGGCATTGTATCCATCTTGAATGGTAACAGCTGGTTCTGTTCCCTCTTCAATACATTTTCTGAAAGATTTCAATTCCTCCTGAATGGCATTGGTTTCTGGAATATGAGGGAACTCAAAATTTATCTTCTTTCTCGTGTTGTCAGATAGTTCGATGTACATGGCATTGGCGTCTGAATCGGCTTCGCCATCTCCCAATCGAACCACTTCGGTTTTCTTTTTCAAGAAGTCGATGGCGATGTATGCATCGCGCTGGAAGAGGCGCGTTTTACGCATGTTCTTCAAAGAAATCCTGCTTGCCGTGATGTTTGCCACGCATCCGTTGGCGAACTCAATTCGGGCATTGGCAATGTCGGGCGTATTGCTGACCACCGAAACACCGCTTGCGCTGATGCGTTTGATGTTCGATTTTACCATGCTCAGAATGATGTCGAGGTCGTGGATCATCAGGTCCATCACCACGGGCACGTCAGTTCCGCGTGGGTTGAACTGCGCCAATCGGTGACATTCGATGAACATCGGATTCTGAATGTAGGATTGCGCAGCAATGAAGGCAGGGTTGAACCGCTCTACATGTCCGACCTGTACCTTTACCTTGGCCTCAATCGCCAGTTTCATTAATGCATCGGCCTCCTCCAAGGTGTTGGTCACGGGCTTCTCAATAAAAACGTGCTTGGAATTTCGAATGGCTAAAGAAGCGCATTCAAAATGTGAAAGAGTGGGAGTAACCACATTAACCACATCAACAGCGGCAATCAAGTTTTCTATAGAGTCGAAAGCCGTGATTCCGAAAGTGTCTGTCGCGTATTCTGACTTTAACTGGTCGGGGTCATAAATTCCTACTAAGTCATACCCTTCCGTTTCTGCAAGTAGCTTGAGGTGAATTTTTCCAAGATGTCCAGCACCCAGCACACCGACCTTGAGGTTTTTCATTAAAAATGGAGATTCAATTGAGGTTCGTTCGCTTTGCAAATTATTACATTTGGCAACCTAGTTCTCTGAACGGTAATTCTCTTTTCAACATTCAAAATTTAACATCTCCCATTGGTTCGCGATTCGCCTAAACAGCAAGGAAATAGGAAGAAGTTAGTTGCTCATCTTCGCGAAAAAGGAATAGTTGACGAGCAAGTTTTAAAAGCGATTGGTAAAGTGCCACGCCATTTGTTCCTTAATAGTGCGTTTGATAAGTATGCATATGAAGACCGACCTTTCAGTATTGGTGCCGGACAAACAATTTCTCAGCCGCATACAGTTGCAGTTCAGAGTGAATTGCTTCAAATTAAGCGCGGATTGAAGGTTCTCGAAATTGGAACAGGTTCTGGTTATCAAGCAGCCGTTTTGCACGAAATGGGAGCTAAGGTTTTTTCTGTAGAGCGCATCAAAGAATTGTATGATCGAACTGGAAAACTGCTTCCCAAACTCGGATACAACGTGAAAACCTTTTACGGTGATGGTAACCTAGGAGTGCCCGTTTGGGCGCCTTATGATCGAATCATTATTACAGCTGGCGCACCCATCATTCCAGAAGGATTGTTGGACCAACTTAATCCTGGTGGTGTCATGGTTATTCCTGTTTCGAATGGAGATGAGGAAATCATGAAAACCATCACCAAAATGGAAAGTGGAGAGCTGGTAATGAAGGAGCACGGCAGTTTCCGATTTGTGCCCATGTTAGAAGATAAGGACCAGTAGATTAGTCCTTCTTTCCTTTAAATTCTCGCATTGTTTTTAACGCCATCTTGTTTAGTATAGATGGCAACCAGCGGTAAGCGAAAATGGCCTTTTTCGCGTCTTTTCCCACAATGATGTTTTCTTTTGATTGAAGTATGCCATTTGCTATAATTTGTGCTGCTTCTTCTGGTGGCATCACCAGCAACTTCTCAAAAGTCTTTGTGTAACGTGGTTCTGTTTCAGCTTTCAATGCCTTGGCTGTAATGCTGGTTTTTACGCCTCCAGGATAGACTCCAATGACCTTTACGTTGGAGTCTAATAACTCCATACGGAGAGAATCGGTGAGGCCACGCACCGCATATTTTGTGGAACAATAAGGTGTTTTAAGCGCCATCGGCACCATTCCAAATAGACTTGAAACATTGACCAAAGCAGTTGCGCTTTTCTGATTTTTCAAAACCGGAAGAAATGCCTTTGACATAAATACTACGCCCATGAAATTGATAGAGAAAATCCACTCGAAATCGGAAATTTCCAATTCTTCAAAAGTGAGGCCCGTGATGGCTACACCAGCGTTGTTGATGACCACATCCACCTGTCCGAAGTGCTCATTTACATCTGAAGCAAATTGGAACACAGCTCGCTTGTCAGAAATATCGAACGCCCTCGTGAAAGTCCTACTGTCATCTAGTCCAAGCGAACGGACAGTTTCCTCTAAGTGAGAAGCTGTTCTGCTGTTCAGTGCCAATTTCGCTCCTTGCTTGGCAAGTAACTGAGCCAGAGCCCGACCAATTCCATTCCCAGCACCAGTAATTACTACAACTTTGTCTTGAAATGAATTCATGTCGTTTTTTTGGTTGATAACACTAGCGTTTCATTGCACGGTCAATTTCGCGCTTCACATCGCGGTCCTGAATAGTATCACGTTTATCGTGTAGCTTTTTTCCTTTCGCCAAAGCAATATTTAGTTTTGCGTGACCTTTATCTGAGATATAAAGTCTTGTAGGAATAATGGTGAGTCCTTTGTCTTTAAGCTTACCGCTTAACTTCTTCAATTCTTGCTTTTTGAGCAGAAGTTTGCGTTCACGTTTTGGTTCGTGGTTATTGTAGCTTCCTTGCTCGTAATGAGCAATATGCATATTGAGAATATACAGCTCATCATTTATAAACGTGCAATAGCCTTCTGCAATACTTACGTCTTTATTCCGAATACTCTTAATCTCGGTGCCGAAAAGTTGCAAGCCAGCTGTAAATTCCTCCAAAAAGGCAAATTCATACTTGGCATTTCTATTTGATGCGATTACTTCCATTAATTGTTGTATTCATCTTCGCGTACAATCTTCTTAATGCCGTTGACCTTTTTGAGATTGACAATGAGATTGTTTAGGTGATGGATACCCTCTACTAGCACTTTGATGTGGCCTTCAAATACGCCATCGTTACTCTCAAAGGCAATGCTTTTCATGTTCACGTTCAAATCTCTGCTAATAACGTTGGTAATGGAGTTTACAAGTCCAACATCGTCAATTCCAGTGATTAAAATTCCCGTCACAAACGCTTTGTGATCTTCTTTACTTGCCCAACTTGCAGGCACAACTCTGTAAGCGTAATTACTTCGGATATTGATGGCGTTCGGACAATTAGTTCGATGTATTTTAATTCCCTCTCCAATGGTTACAAATCCGAAAATATCATCGCCTGGGATAGGACTGCAGCATTTTGCCATGATGTAATCCATTTTCTGATTTGCATCACCAATCACAATGGTATCACCTTTTTCTGGGTCTTTTAGTTTAGGTTTGGCAGATTCAGTTTTGGTAGGAGCATCACTAGCTCCGGTAATTTTATTTCGAAGGACATTATACCATTTAGAAGCATTTTTAGTGCTTTCTAGGTACTCTTTAATGTCCTTAAAATCGATACTCTTTTTGGCCACTTTGATAAAGAGATCTTGACTTGTCTGCAAGCGAAAATGCTTGTGTAGCTTGTCAATTATCTCCCGGTCAAGCGTCACTTTCCATTGCTTGAATTTACGTTCCAGAATCTCTTTCCCGTCAGCAGCAATTTTTCGGCTTTCTTCTTTAAGCGCCTGTTTAATTTTTGATTTCGCTTTTGCGGTTACCACAAACGCCAACCAATCTTCTTTCGGTTTTTGCTTGTTGCTGGTCAGTACTTCAACTTGGTCGCCACTTTTAAGATTGTGGCTAAGAGGGTAGAGCTTTCCATTCACCTTGGCTCCAATGCAGCGCATACCCACTTCGGTATGAATTTCGAAAGCAAAATCAAGCGAAGTCGCATCGGCAGGAAGCGTTCGCACCTCGCCTGTTGGCGTAAAAACGAAGATTTCTTCTGCAAAAAGGTTTAGCTTGAAGTCGTCAATAAAATCAATGGCGTTTGGGTCCGGACTTTCAAGCAATTCTCGAATTTGGTTAAGCCAATCGTCAAAACTGTTCTCGGTCGATTGGGCTTGCGCTTCTCCTTTGTTTGACTCTTTGTATTTCCAATGGGCAGCTAAACCTTTTTCAGCCACGTCATCCATTCTTCGGGTTCGAATCTGAACTTCTACCCACTTTCCGGTTTCGCTCATAACGGTAGTGTGCAGCGATTCGTAACCGTTAGATTTTGGCTTGCTAACCCAATCTCTAAAGCGTCCGGGATTGGGAACATAATGGTCGGTAACGATGGAATAGGCTTTCCAAGTATCCGACTTTTCGTTTTCCATTTTGCTATTAAGAATAAGTCGAATAGCGAAAATGTCATACACTTCTTCAAACGGTACTCCTTGGGTTTTCATCTTACGAGCAATGGAATAAACCGATTTGGTTCTTCCTTTTATCTCGTAGTCAACTCCGGCATCGTTTAGCGAATTGATAATCGGAAAACTAAACTTGTTAATGAATCGATTCCGCTGACGTGCCGTATCACGCAGTTTATTTACAATCTCTTCGTATAATTCGGGCTCAATGTATTTGAAAGAGAGATCTTCCAGCTCTGTTTTTATGGCATAAAGTCCTAATCTGTGGGCAAGTGGTGCATAAATGTACATCGTCTCAGATGCAATCTTCAACTGCTTATCTCTCCGCATCGAATCCATTGTTCGCATATTGTGCAAACGGTCGGCAAGTTTGATGAGAATCACGCGGATGTCGCTACTCATGGTGAGTAGCATCTTCCTGAAATTCTCGGCCTGCATGCTCTTGTCTTCCTGAATATCTAGTACGGTAGAAAGCTTGGTGAGACCATCAATTATCTGCGCCACCTTATCGCCAAACATTCTGCGCATGTCATCAATTGTGAGGTCAGTATCCTCAACCGTATCGTGCAAAAGAGCGCATACAATAGATTTGGCTCCAAGTCCAATTTCTGATGTTACAATTTCAGCAACTGCAATAGGATGGTAGATGTACGGTTCGCCAGATTTTCTGCGCATATCCTTGTGCGCATCTAAGGCAACATCAAATGCCTTACGAATCATTTTTAAATCTCCTTTAGCCTCGTGGCGCTTGGTAGAGCGTAAAAGTTTCTTGTAGGCTTTGAGAATATCCTGTTTTTCCTTCTCTGGGTCTATTTCTGGCATCTTATCGGACATGGATTCAAAGGTACTTACTGGAGTGAAGCTACCAACGGTTGGAAATGGAAAATCATAAATAGGTAACTTCTGAAATCTCATGCAACTTCTGTGGCAAGTGCGCTTTGCGAGTTGCACTTATTTACGCTTTGTGAAATCTACATTATTTAATAGCTATTTTTAGTCATTTTAATGGTTGAGTGTTGTGTATATGTAGACGAATTAATAATATTGTTAGATAAACCATTAAACCCCCTAAACCATGAAAACGGTATTGAGATTACTAGTTGCGTTCACATTCGTTGGTGCCATTTTTGGATGTGGAAATAAGGCATCAGACGTAAATACACTTAAGACTGCTCAAACTGATAGTCTTACAGCGGAACAACGGCAGACCCTTAATGCGATGATTGATTCAATTACTGCTGATTTACAAGCGTCTTTAATTAGCGACACACTCACATTGCTAAAATCGGTCGATTTAAATCCTAAGAGTTTTCCTTCCGTTGGAGATCATAACATTTCAATAAAGTGGGTTAATAGCAATAGTGTATATTTCATAATCAGCAAGGTTGCAGCTATACGTAGGATTCCTTGCAATGACGGGTTTTGCACTACTGATTCAATCAATTACGTGACGTCTGTTACCCCTATCGACTCGGTAAATATTGCCAATAACTTAGGTGTTGAACTATGGCTCAAGGATGGAGGGAAGGGCTTTGATACGCAAGTTTATACGAATCCGAAAGGGTATGGCACAACTCAGAAGATGAGCTTCAGTGGTTTCAGTGATGCTAAGATCATTCCAACTTATCAGTTTACCGGTACCACTTCGTTCGTTGGAGGGCAAGACACGAGAGACGCGATTGCTCCGAAAACGAATTTCATTACTTGTGATTTGGAATATAATGCACTGTACCGAAAGAGGGTCATGTTCTGGTATTCGAACGGCTTGCTGGTTGTGTCGGCCAATAAGAACACAAAGGCGCTTCAGGTGAAAATGTCAGCGTGCGATTTAGACTTCCGCTACTGGGATTCCAATTTTCAGTTTGATCCGCGATCAGACGGTGATTGTGCTGGGGTTAAGTTTTTAAACAAATAGAGTTGTCGTTTCGGTTTAATTCGCTGGTATTGGTCTGTTTGCTTGCTCCGATGTTTGCCGGATGTCAGACAGGGTTGAAAGACGGCTTTACTCAGCCCAAAAGCAGATTGTTGTACGACACTGAGGGGGAAATTTCTCGGATATTGATGTATGCTTCTGGTAATCATTCTGCGTTTTTTAAACAGAATAGACATTTGTATGGACCATGTTTGATTGACACGAAGGTGGTTTCAGGTTCGTTTCTGTCGGATTCATTATTTGTTGCCAACGATTCTTCAGTGACTTCGTCAAAGACTATTGAATCTTGGGCTTTCAATAAAGACTTTGGGAAACAGGAACTTAAAGCAATACTGGATAAGTATACGTTCAGTTCTCAGGAATGGGCGGCATGGTTAGAAGCTAATCAACCTTTTGCCGAGAATTATTCAGCACCTGAGTTCGATGGTAATGTGATTGAACTTTCGAGTCTTTCGGCATTTGAAAGAGCGTATTTTGTTTTCGGATTGGATAATACCTCCTTTGTCTATGAGCCAATTGAAAGCAAAGGCGAGATAGAATGGAGGTCGGTCGGTGACATTGGAATTGCCCCAAGGGTTAAAATAGGCAGGTCAAAAAAAACGAAGCTAAAAGATGTTGCTCTTACCATAGATGATACTGTATCGGTCAATGACAGGATTTCCATGCTAGCGGCCCAACGAAGGTTCTATTTGCGTGCGGCAACGGAAATCAAAGCTGGTACAAACGTAAGTGCAAATTCAGACACTGTTTTTGGACAGGAGAATACCATGGTGTTTAGGTCAGGAACGATATGTTACTGTGATTACAGACAGAATCCTAATTGTTTACCCACATGCTCGTCAGATATAGCAAGAGAGCTTCGTGGGTTCTTACAGGATCAATTACATCTTAGAATTGAATCGAATAACACGCGGCATTTAAACACTTCCAAAGTGTCCCCGATTAGCAATCGCGTCTGCAATGGAACTGAAGAATGGGCTACTTTTTTCAGGGACATCTTATGTGTGGACACATCAAGCAGTGATTTACTTTGTTCCATACCTGGTGGAAATATGTTTGTCACTAAGGATGTCCTTTTAATCGGAAGGGATGAATTGGAATTCTTGAGAACATCCGAGGCCAGAAGGCAATCCATTGGAGTTACCTCCAACGATTCTGTGGCGATTGCAAACGCCATTTTGAAAGCGGTTTACGGTGAAGTTTCAAACAAGAAATTGATCTGGGTCGGATTTGATGAGTCAGCCCCCATGTTTTATGTTCCTTTCAAAAGAGCCTCGCACCAATGTATTTTTCATATCGACATGTATTTCAGTCCACTTGGAAAATTGGATAACTCTAAAAGGTTTTACTATTTGTTTTCCAAGCCTTATGAAATTGGTGATGCAGCGCCAAGCTTTCATTTTAACAAACTTGCGTTCGACCTGAACAAAATTCGGTTGAATCTGGAAAACGATTTAAGGAACATAGGTCTTGAACCTATTGGAATCGAGATTCCACTTGGGGTGCAAGGTAAAAGTGGATACGAAGCATATCAGTTCATTTCGTTTGCAAACGGGTTGGTCGAAAAACGAGCAGGATACATGAATTATCTCCTTCCAGATTATGAACTAGCAATTACAGCATCAACGGACTTTCGAAAAAAATACAATCAGCTATATAAGATGGCAATTGGCTCTATTGAAACCGGTCTAAAGAAAGCAGTTGGCAGTAAATTCCAGATCATCCCGGTACTCAGCTCCACATATACTGCAGAAAGTAGTCTACGGTGTCAAGTTAAAGTCATTGAACGGAATGCCCCGTAGTTGCGGCTTCCTTTAATAGCAAACTCATTTTTGTACCGGTCAAATGACTCTTTGCCCAAAGGCTCATCTCCTCCATGCCAAGGGTGACTTTTACAATAGGGTCGTGAATCAATCTTTCCAATTGAGTATTGAATTCTTCCAGTTTCAACCTGAACTCAACTTGATTTGAACTCAAAGGCATATCGGTCAAATACTTGACCACCAAGCGCTCAAACTCATGAAGACGTTTTTTCTTTTGAAGATGTCGGTATGCTGATCGAGTAAATGATTCTACTAAGTCGGCATGCCCGAGTTCGAAGTGAATTATAGGCAATAGCAAGGTGGTCACAAACTTTTGTTCTTGTTTGATTTCACTATTATCGTCCATCAGTGGTTCCGTCCATTTCAATGCTTCCTTGAAATTGTGCATCAAAAAATACATAACCATGATGTTGAATTGGAAAGCGAGCTTCCTGGCGATGTTAATTTTGCCCTCATACATAATCAATCCTTCCTCAATAATGGGAACCAAGGACTCTGCCTTTTCAAATTCACCATTATTAATGTAAAATAGATGTTCTTGGAAATAGATATTCTGAAAAACCTCGCCTTCTTCGTTGAATGAGTTTGCAGGAAGCGCCTTCATTTCTTCTAAGGCTTTCTTAAACCAATCGTTTTCGTGGGCAGATTGAGAACGTGCCATAAGATTTGCCAAGCAAATCTTATAGTTGATTGCATCTTCAGATTTTAGATGCTCAGAGCCTTGATACAATTCATATTCATTTTTGGTGTGCTGAAAGCTTGATTTGAAATCTCGCTGCAAGTGATGATAGTTACTGCATGCTCGTTCGTAGTGAGATTGAAGAACAAAAGATTGGCTAATCCTTGTTCGGTAACGCTCCACTTCAGCATAAAGCATTTCAACTCTGTTTCGAACTGCTGGATCTTGCATATCTGCTCCCGAACGCAGAATGGAGAATAGCTCGCGGTTCTTTGTCTGCAATTCCAATTCACTTTCCTGAAGAATGGAAAGATGCTTTTGTTCGTTAATTAACTGAATGACTGGCGCAGTCAATTGTTTCTTTTCAAATTCAATAACAAATGCCGTTTGTCGTTTCAGTATCTCTTTTAATAAATGAAAGCGTTCAGCTTCTGCGGCCAGCTCCTTTGCTTTTGCCAACGCTTTTTCCCTCAAATCGTTCAATCCCTTATCTCGATAGAACATTTCATCCTGTAGCAATTCATTTATCCTATTATCTACCGTTCTGGTAGAATTAAAGGCACGCATCTGCTTCATCACCTGTTCTCGCAAGTACTTCTTCTCGGCAGATAAATATTTGATAAAAGGCTTTTTGGCGTGCTTCTGTTTCAGAAGCTCCTCATCGTATTCGTCTGTTTGCGAGTCAATGGCATCAAACAGTTGCACGTAGTTGCTTTTAGCATCTCCACCTTTTGATGCGTTGGTTTTAAAGTACCTCTTTTCGGAAGGTGTCAGCGATTTTATCAGTTGAAATAGCTCGTCTTGGGCTGCCATATGCAAAGAATTTGCTCCAAAATACGGCTTTCAAATCGATTCTCAATTCCTACGAACGACTAGCCTTTTGTAGTTATTGAATCATGTTTAACTAATTGATTATCAATAAGAAAGGTGATTGGTTATTTGTGGCTAATTGTAAGGAAAAAGAGCTCAGAATTCCTAGAATCGAGAAAAAGTTGGTTAGGACTGGGGGTGGGCCCCGAAATATGTTTGTCAGCGAATTCAAACAACAGCTACACACAATCAAACAACTAAAATCTCTTAATCATGAAAACCTCAAACAACAATCAGAACTGGAGTATGAACTTGAATTCTACTCAAACTTTTAACGAAGAAACTCCTCGCCCAAAAATTGGAGACGATGATGGAATCTCAAACCAGGCAATGAATGCGCTTATCGTGCTATTTACTCTTATCACACTCGGTATTTCTATAGTGAGCGCAACAGCTCAAGATGCTGTGCAATATCGAATCAAGTTTAGACAAGCGATGTTGGACATGGATCGTCTTGAGTATGATAAAGCTCTTATCAAATTGCTTGAAGTGAGGGCTAACACGGCTGAGAATGCGAATGTGAGCCAGATGCTCGGAATGTGCTACTTGTATGGACAGGAAGCTCCAGATAAGGCAGCTTTCTACCTAAACCAAGCAGTGAAATCTATTTCAACGGATTATCAAGAATGGGATTTGGACGAGACTAATGCACCATTAGCAACCAGCTATCATTTGGCCATTGCTTATGAAAAGCTTGAAAATTTCGGCAAAGCGGCTGTTTACTATCAGCAATACCTAGCCTCGGTTAGCGACCCCGATAAGCCTAATACCAGTCGCACCTATGCCATCATTAGCCGCAGAGCGGATAGCTGCCAGTTGGCTGCCGAAAAGCAGGCTGCAAGCTTCGAAAACGAAAACATTGTAATCAATCAATAATCAATCATATAATTCTAGAAATCATGAAATCGATAAAAAACTTAGCAATTGTGGCCTTAGTATTCACCACAGGAATAATCAAAACAGAAAGTGCATTTGCTCAAATGAGCGACTATAAATTCGAACAACTATTCGAACAAGCATTTGAGCTAGTATTGGAAGGAAATCATCGGCAGGCCATTCCAATGCTTACCAAATTATACGATTCGGATGGTAACCATGGACAGGTTCAGTATCTGCTAGGAATGTGTAGAATGAATTGTGGAATGGTTGATGCGTTTACAGTTCACGTTCTTAAGAAAGCGTCAAGAAACTACCATTTTCAGCACCAAAGTGGTAGAGTAGAGGACAGAACAGCACCTGCTAGAGCTTGGTTCTATTTGGCCGAAGCTTGTTCTAAAACAGAGCTTGAATCCGCAGCCATAGAAGCTTACAGGAACTACATGAGCTGTATTCCGTTGGCTTCAATAGACCACAAATCGATGATTGTTGCTCGAATTAAGGCGCTGAAGAATGCAGGTATTGAGGCTACTATCGGAGGAAACGGTCTCCTGGCAAATTTGAACCCATGAAAGCGCCACTACGACAGCAACATGAAGGAAAGGAACTCAGAGCTCAGCGCTACAAGAAATGGTTGAAGTCGCTAAACAAGAGTCGGCCAAGTGGCTCAGTTCCAGTTGTAATTCAGATGACCCCAATTAGTGGGAAAACGGCAACACTTTTGTCGGAGAGAGAAATCGAAGTGCTTCAATTGGTTTCGTTCGGATATACAACTGAGCAAATTGCAGAAGAACTTTTTCTCAGTAGTCACACCATAACTAATCACCGAAAAAACATGCTTGCCCGATCGAGATGCGCCAACCTTGCCGAACTGGTAAGGGTTGCTATCCAAGAAGACCTGCTCCATTAGGAGCAGGTTTTTTTTTGAGGTTTACCCATACAGCAAACATGAGAAAGATGAATATGGTAGCAATAAGGTTGAATATATCGTGGTGATCTACAAAATCTCCTCTATCAAGTATGATCCACGAGAGCGACATGCCAACAATACGACCAATATTGATTAACTGGATACCCAGAATGCCAAGCGGAATAAACCAGAGCCGATTTAGCCACTTTCCAGGATAAGAGAGAACCAGTGCAGTAAACACGAACATCATGTCAATTCCCAAACAGAAATTCTTGATGTAAATATTCACAATAGAATCGTAGAGGTCGATGAAGCGCACATTAAAGACTTCTGCTTCATATCCTAATAAATTGAGAACAACTACACTGCCTTGAGTGAGTGTGACCATTGTGTAATGCACAAAATGACCGTAGTAGGTGCTAATAATTGGCAATTCCCAAACAACAAGCGAAAACCACTGAAAATAGAAGACGCAAAGAGCTCCGAGCTTAACCAAAAAAAGTAAAATCTCTTTGTTCCGTTTTAGAAATTCCATCATTGCCAAAGATACTTGGCTTAATCGAAAAATAGGTCAGATGCAAGTCGGTCGGCTACAAGCTTTCCAGTTTCCGATAACCTAATAGAAGTATTGTCGATTACAAAAAATGCATGTTCCACCGGAATAAGATTTGACATTAACTTATTCCAACTTCCAATTTTAATGGCTTCCATTTTTGATTTTTGAATACCCCATTTTGTTCGTAAACCAATCATGATTTGCTCGTTTAAGCAATCTGATTCTGATAATTTTTCAAGTTCGAAGAATGGTTTTTCTACGGAAATGTTGGAGACGTAAGCTGCATTACTTCGAATGTTCCACTGGCGCGAAAATCCATTGAATGAATGTGCCGAAGGTCCCAAGCCGAGGTAAGGAATTCCTTGCCAGTAAGATGAATTGTGCCGCGAAATGAATCCTTCTTTGGCAAAATTGCTGATTTCATAATGGTCAAATCCATTCTCGGTAAGCACGCGCAGATTCATTTTAAAGAACTCGGCTGCAAGAGCATCATCTGGTTGTTTTTCGAGTCCTTTTTTAACGCGATTGCCTAGTGCAGTTTTATTTTCGATTGTTAATCCGTAACTAGAAATATGCTGCACATTCATACCCAGCGCAGCATTCAAATTGTATTGCCAATTGTCTCTTGTTTGGTCAGGCAATCCGAAAATGAGGTCAATACTAATGTTCTCAAAACCCAAACCCTGAGCATTACGAATGGCTGTTGTGGCTTGCTCTGCCGTATGCATCCGATTCATCCATTTCAGTTCCGAATCAATGAAAGATTGCGTTCCCAAACTCAATCGGTTGATTCCGAGAGATTTCAATTCAGTGAGTTTCTGAACGGAAAGATCTTCGGGGTTTGCTTCAAGCGTAATTTCCGAGTCGCATTCGACCGAATGAAATGCGCTAATCTTATTCATGATTTTTTCAATATCTGAACTAGGTAGGAGGGAAGGAGTGCCGCCTCCGAAATAGATGGTAGAGATAGACTCTCCGTTCAAATAATCCTTCTGAAGTTCAATTTCTTTCAGAATGGATTGCACCAGTGGTTCGGTGTTTTTGAGATTAGTTGTGAAGTGAAAATCGCAATAGTGGCACGCTCTTCGGCAGAACGGAACATGAATGTAAATTCCGGACATTAGGCTTTATTGAGCGTGATTCTGAACGTTGTTCCTTTGCCAAGTTCCGATTGTTTGACAATGATCTTGCCACTATGGTATTGTTCTACAATTCTTCTCGTTAGCGAAAGTCCTAGTCCCCAACCACGTTTCTTACTCGTATAACCGGGCTGAAAAACAGTTTCAAACTTAGAAGGTGCGATTCCCTTTCCGGTGTCAGAAACGTCAATTGCTACCTTAGAACCAAGGTCGATAACGACAAGGCTTATCGAACCAGCGCCCTCCATGGCGTCAATTGCATTTCTGCAAAGGTTTTCAATTACCCAAGCAAATAGCGGAATGTTCATAGGAATTTGTGTGCCTTCCGCTTCGTCAAGGTTTAAACTAAAGGAAATCTTCTTTGAGCTTCGTGTTTGCATGTAGTCAACACTTTCGTGCAGTACTTGCGCCAGATTCGCAGCTATCAGTTCTGGGGTAGAGCCAATTTTAGAGAATCGTTCGGTTATTGTTTCCAACCGCGAAACATCTTTGGCCATGTCTTCCAGCGTTGATGGGTCAACATTTTTTAATTTCAAGTATTCTATCCAAGCAATAAGAGACGAAAGTGGTGTGCCTAGCTGATGGGCTGTTTCCTTTGCCAATCCAACCCAAACTTGATCTTGCTCTGCTTTTCTTGCAAAGCTGAACGCAAAATAGGCTACAAGAATGAAGATGGATATAATGCCTAGACTCACATACGGGTAATACTTAAGTTGATAGTACAAATCAGAATTGTCGTAGTGGATGTAGTTTTTGGTTCCGCCATAAAGTTCAATTTCTATAGGTTCATTTTGTCCTTTGAGATTGCGGAATTGCTTCTTCTGATATTCGGGATCTTGACTCAGTTCTTCATCGAAATTCCGAAGTGAAATGATGTTGTCTTCTCCATCGGTTAATACCAAAGGAATTGTTGTGTTTGACTTTACAACCTCGAAAACGAAACTCAAATCAGCATTCTGATCTGCTGAGTTTGCCAAGAACTTAGTCCCGTCAGCCCAAAGTTTCACCTTGTTTCTTTCTTGCGTTGCTAGTCGGTCTGCAAGTTGATTTGTGTATAGTAGTGAGCCCGCACCAATACATAGGGCAAGCACGATAAGAAGTTGTTTCCAACGCTGTTTTTTGGAGTAGATGTTCACTTGGGATTCAGTCCAATTTCAGTTGCAAGGTAATGAAACGAAATACCTCTGGCTTATTGTGTTTTAAGGCTCAAATTCGATTTCAAACCCGCCTTCGGTCTCCGTTTCTTCTCCTTCAGAAGAAAAGAAGCCTTTCTTTTTTTTTGGTTCCGTTTTCTCTTTTTCGGTTGCCTTCGTTCCTTTTATTGTGGAGTTGTCGTCTCCTTCTAATTTAAATTGAACAGGTTCCGATTCTTCATTTTTTGTAGCTCCACCACCAAATTCGTCTTTGAAAAGCTGTTTGATGGTCTGTCCTTCGGTCTTGAAATCTTCTTTCAACTTTTGTCGAACTTCTTTTTTATCAAACCCAACTTTAAGGTCGCCTGGCTTACCTCTAACCCATAAGAAAAGTCGCGTTTTCCCTTTTTCGTCAATGATTTCGTGTCCATCAAACGTTTCTTTCTTCTTTGCTTTACGTCTCAATAGGTCGTTCAGCAACAAGTTTACGTGATAGTCCATTTCTTGACTAAAACCATGTTCGCCAAATACTTGAACATTCAAAATGCTACTTGAAACAGACATTCTTGGGATAAAAAGTTTCTTGTCTCGTATACTTAACTGATTACGTAGCGTGTCAAATTTTACGTGGTTTAACTCATCAACGCTAATAAATTTAGACATGGCAAGAAGAGGTTCAAACCGAATAAGTTCTCCACCGCTTATTTCAAGGTCAGATTCAACTTTTAGTTCGTCCATCAGAATTTCTAAATCTTCATTGAGGTATATTTCTGCGTTTAGATTTGATGACGCACGGCCCTTCAAATTCTTCGATGTAATTCCTTTTTGCCCGAAATCATTCCACTCTGAAAGCGTTCGAGAAATATCGATGTTTCGCAGTTCGCTTTGCAATTTTAGTACCGAACCTGTAGATGTTGAAGCATAGATTAGGTTCGATTTTATAGATCCGTCTAGCGCGTTGAAACTAAGACCGGTAACCTCCAGCCGTTCATTCTCCATTTTGATGTTTCCGGATACGGATGTTGCACTAAAGTTGTTGTAAACGATTCTACCAATAGTTGCTTGGACATTTGCCGAAACGGCTCTGGGATTAGACTTGGAATCAGATGAACTCGATTCAAACTTCCACTCTTTTGGCAGTTTTTGAACGTCTAGCTCGTCAATTTGGACGATTCCAGTCAGCTTAATAGGCGTTGTTGGTTCAACTAAAATTTCCTTAACATGAGCAATTTCCATTTCGCCCTCAACTTGCAGGTGTCCCAATTTTCCTCGACACTCACGTACTACCGTCTTTTCAGAGGTCATTTCAATTTTAGCATGAAGCTCTTCGATTTTAGGTATGTTGGTGTTGAAAGTGATGTTTGCGTCAGAAAGATTGACTGTACCAGACCACTCCATTTGTTTCAGTTCGGTAAGAGTTGTATGGAACTCTTTGCCGAGTGGTCCTTCAAAGTCAATATTCCATGCTATTGCTCCGTTGCCAATAATTTGGCTATCAAGAGATGCCACTCTTAGGATTTCTTCCAGTCGTGAGCTTCCCGTTGTTTTTAGCCTTAGTCTTGGATTATTCAGGTCGGTAAGTGTGGCATTACCATTTACATTTCCTTCTGGAGTTCTAAGATCAAAAGAATCGAATGTAATTTCCATTGCTTTGGATTGTTTGATGTCATTCATAAACAATTTCCCTTCGAAATTGAGGCTGGATACCTCGGTGTTCTGAAAAACCAATCCTCCGTCTGAAAGTTTAATGTTTGCATTTAATCGAGGTCCATGGTTTTTTGTAAACGGACCATTAAGGGTAATGGTTAGGTTGGCCTTCCCTTCCAGTTCAAGTTTTCTAATATTTTCAGGAATCTGAGGCCAAATGTGTGGAAGTAGGTCAAACGGGTCCATATTATCGGCCTGAATTTTCAGTTCCATATTGGTTCCGTTTTCGATGCTTGCTAACTCTGCGTCAAGTAGCATTTCGTTACTTGCTAAAACTGCGTTTCCTTCTTCAATCGTGTAAATTTTGTCTTTGGTATTGATATTCAGCACTCCTGCTAAACTCAATGGAAGGTCAACTATCCTGTCAATTCCTTTTGTTGATAATACCTGCATAAAGCCGTTGAGGCTAAGTCCTAGGCGCGTATTCTCATCCGTAAATCGACCTTTTATTTTCGACTTTTCCGAAAGGAATTGGATATTCAAATCAATCATGTGATCAACATAATCTAGTTGAATATGCTCAAGCGTTAGAATTTCGATGCTAAAATCAACGTTCTCATCTCCCGAAGTTTCACCTGCTTTCCACACCTTGAAATTCCAGCTGTCGTTGGCGTTTCTACGTAATTTCAAGAAACCATCGGTAACACGGATGCCTTCAATAGTGAATTTGTTCTGCAGTATTTTGAATAAGTTAAACTGAACGTAAGCTTTTTCAGCCTTAATAAGCGTGTCTGTTTTAAATGCATCTTCAATTTGAAGGTCAGAAATTTCAACGGACACAAGTGGAAAATCATTCCAAAGAGATAGCACTACATTCTCATTAAACGAAGCCTTGGTAGTAATAGTGCCTCTAACGGCTTCTAGAGCGTAGGCTTTTAGATAGTCTGCGTGTTTCCACCAAACGAAACCTAGTGTTCCTGTCATTAGAACAATCAATAGTAAGAGGAAGAAAACAACTCGTTTAAACCAAATCATGTAAGAACAAATGTATAAGCAGTTGGAATGCCAACGGATAGTATGGGCCAGAAGTATTCAGCGGGCTATGTTCACAACGGTAAAGGAGGCAAAGACTTGCGAAATGAGTAGTTTTTAGAGATTTATTAACAAACAATAACAGAACTAATTGTTTTTAATACTTTTGCGCCTCTCATAAACCAAACTCATTCATTAATCATGAAAAAATCTACATTGTTTAGCAACGCACTAGTTGCAGTTTTTTTTGCATCTTTCGTTGCATGTTCATCACCAGCTCAAGAAGAAGCTCCTGCTGAAGAGGCAGTTGTTGAAGAAGTTGTTGTTGAAGAAGAACCAGTTGTTGAAGAAGTTGCTGTTGACAGCACTGCTGCTGTTGAAGAAGCTGCTCAGTAAGCTGATTCAGTACAAAAAAAGAGAGCCTCTCGATTTTTCGAGAGGCTTTTTTTGTGACCGTTGTTCTTATATCTCCGACATATCTAAATAGCTGTAAGCTAATAGTTCACCAATCATTCAAACAAATAGATCAAATCAATTTTCAAAATGAAAAAAAGTAATTACCTGTATTCATGCGCGGTTTTCGCAACTGTACTGTTCGTATCTGCATGTGCTCCGAAGAAGGATTCTGGAACCAAAGGAGGCGGTTCAATAGATAGCATTTCGGTAGTTAAAGTTCAGCCTACTATCGATAGTATATCTGTTAAACAAGGGAGTTCAATAGATAGCATTTCTGTAACTCCTAAGGCTGGAAATAACTAAATAAACCAAAGGGAAGCCCAGCTAAACTGGTAGCTTTCTAAGTGTTTTACGAAGACCGATTCACGGGGGTGGATCGGTCTTTTTTATGATTAAACTGCAGGTAATATCTTGGTTTTCACTTCCCCAAATCCAACGCGTTTTCCATCCTTTTCGCAGAATGCTTTCATGATGACGGAGTCGCCATCTTGGATAAACTTGCGTTCCGATCCATCGGGCATAGCAATTGGTTTAGTTCCGCGCCAAGTGAGCTCAAGCATGGAGCCATAACTATCTGGAGTAGGGCCAGAAATTGTTCCCGATGCACACATATCACCAACATTCATGTTGCAACCATTCACCGTGTGGTGCGCCAATTGCTGAGCCATACTCCAGTACATATGCCTGAAATTGGAGTTGCTCACCGTTTTTAATGCACCACTTTCTGTTTCGATAATGGCCTCGAGGCTAATATCGAAATTGTGGTCTTTTTTCATTTCTAAGTACGGTAGCACCTTCGGTTCCTGTTTCGGACTTGCGCTTCTGAAAGGCGCAAGGGCTTCCATCGTTACAATCCAAGGAGAAATGGATGAACCGAAATTCTTGGCCAGGAATGGCCCAAGAGGAACATATTCCCATTTCTGAATATCGCGCGCACTCCAATCGTTGAAAATCACCATTCCGAAAATGTGCTCTTCGGCATCTTCAACAGAAACAGAAGTTCCGAGAGCATTTGATTTCCCAACCACAAAGGCCATTTCTAGCTCAAAATCGAGTAGGCGAGAAGGGCCAAATGTTGGTGCATCTGCATCGTCTGCCTTGGTTTGTCCTTTTGGGCGATGAAGCGGAGTGCCGCTAATCACAATAGAAGAAGCTCTGCCATGATATCCGACAGGAATGTGAAGCCAGTTTGGCAGCAAAGCGTTGTTCGGGTCGCGAAACATGGTTCCAACATTGGTGGCGTGCTCCCGACTGCTGTAGAAATCGGTGTAATCTCCCACGCGGACCGGCATGTGCATTTGCACTTCTTTCGCGTTTCGTATGGCATCAACCCGCAATGCTTCATTGTCGCGGAATTCGCCATTATCTGCAGCAAACAGTTCTTGAAGGCGGGTTCTTACTGCATTGGTAATCGGTTTTCCGAGTTCAATAAAATCATTCAAAACCTTATTGCTGAATATGCCATCAGGAAGATTGATGCTGGCGAAAAGCCCTGCTGCTTGTAACGCATCAAGGTCTATTACTTTATCGCCAATGCGTGTTGCCGCACGAGGTTTGCCATTTGTACTTCCGATTCCAAATGGAATGTTATCCAACGTAAAATCGCTGTTTGCAGGTATTTCTATCCAACTGCTCATTATCTATTCTTTTTCAGTTCATGGCAAAAGTAACCAGTTGAAACAGATGGCAAACCCTAACTTCGGACGCGCAAAATGAAGCTTTTAAGAAACATAGTTGTTGGGGTGCTTGTGGTGTTGGTCATAAGCTGGCTTGCACTCCAGTTATTCTATCATTCGCTAGCACTAGATACGCCTGAAGTGCCAGAATTGGCCTTGGATGAGCATTCGATTTCCGTTGAGGACGGAACACGAAAATTGGGCAACAGCTGGTATCGTCAGAATGAATATGGTTTGTGGGAAGCTTATGTAGAAGGTTCGCCTTACGAACGCGGTAGAACATTTGGGCTGTTGGCAGAAACGCAGATTGCTACTCAGGAGGAGAGTTTTGTGGCGCAAATTCGTAAACTCATTCCTTCCGAATGGTTTTTGAAAACGCTGAAATACGGTGTGGTGTTCTTTAATCGCAATTTGGACGAACACGTTTCTGACGAATTGAAGC
>JAIOYO010000037.1 GCA_021741075.1 Flavobacteriales bacterium
ACGAACGCGGTAAACTCATCATGGCCTGTGGAACGGGCAAGACCATGACCTCCCTTAAAATTGCCGAGAAGGAAACCAAGGGCAAAGGATTGGTGCTTTTTCTCGTTCCGAGTATTGCACTTATCGGTCAAACCTTGCGCGAATGGTCTTCGCAAGCAGATGAAGCCATCAATGCGGTGTGTATCTGTTCTGACCCTGAGATAAGCAAGGACAGGGAGAAGAATGACCACGATGGAACCAAGGTGACCGACTTGGCGCAACCTGCTTCTACCGACCCTCAGGTGATATTAAATCAGTTTCGTGGGTTTAAGGACAGCGGCAAAAAAGGTATGACGGTGGTGTTTTCCACCTATCAGAGCATTGAGGTCATCAGCCGTGCACAGAAAGTATTGTTGAAGGAAGGTTTCCCTGAATTTGACCTTATCATTTGTGATGAAGCACACCGCACCACAGGTTTCACCTTGGCTGATGAAGACGAAAGTGCATTTATAAAAGTGCACAACAAGGATTTTATCAAGGCCAAGAAACGGTTGTATATGACAGCCACGCCTCGCCTCTATGATAGTAATGCAGTAAGTCAAGCAGCTCAAAAGGATGCCGTGCTCTGTTCTATGGATGATGAAAAACTCTACGGCAAAGAGATTGACCGTATCGGTTTCGGTGCTGCCGTAGCAAAAGGTCTGCTCACCGATTACAAGGTGCTTATCCTCACGCTGAGTGAGAAGAACGTACCTGTTGCCATTCAGAAAATGATGTCCGATAAGGACAACACCGAGATTGAAGGAGACGATGCCACCAAACTCATTGGTTGCATCAATGCCCTTAGCAAGCAAATGATGGGCGATATGGGCATTTTGGAAGAAAACGACCCCGAACCCATGCGCAGGGCGGTGGCTTTCTGTCAAAGCATCAAGAAATCGAAGCAGATAACGGGTACTTTCAATAGCACTTCTGAAATCTATGTGGACTCGCTACCCGATTGGCGACAAAAGCACATGGTAACGGTCAGTTCGAAGCACGTGGATGGCACCATGGGCGCACCCGAGCGCGATGGTATGCTCAATTGGCTGAAAGAAGAACCCGAATCAGGCGAATGCCGTGTATTGACCAATGTGCGTTGCTTGAGCGAAGGCGTGGATGTGCCTTCTTTGGATGGTGTCATGTTCCTTTCGGCACGAAATAGTCAAGTAGATGTGGTGCAATCGGTTGGGCGCGTCATGCGCTTATCGCCTAAGACCAATAAGAAATACGGTTACATCATTATCCCCGTCATAGTGCCAAGCGATGTGGAAGCTGCCAAAGCGCTGGACAAGAACGAACGCTTTAAAGTGGTGTGGACTGTTCTCAATGCCCTTCGTGCGCATGACGACCGTTTCAATGCCACCATCAATAAGATAGAACTGAACAAGCAGACGCCCAACAATATCATTGTCGGTGGGGCTGATATTAGCTTTGATGAAGCTGGCAATCCCATCACTACCAATAGCACCAAGGATGGCAAAGCAGTCAATGACATTGCCGACCAACTCAAATTACAGTTTGGCGACCTGCAAGGCGTTATCTATTCGCGCTTGGTAGAGAAGGTGGGCGACCGCAGGTATTGGGAACAATGGGCCAAGGATGTGGCCGATATTGCCCAACGGCAGATTGAACGCATCAATTTCCTTATTAGCGAACGCAAGGCACAGGGCGAAGCGTTCAATAATTTCTTGGCTGGATTGCAGCAGAACATCAACCCCAGCATTACCAAGGAGCAGGCGGTAGAAATGCTGGCGCAGCACATCATTACCAAACCGATTTTCGAAGCCTTGTTTGAAGGCTATTCTTTTGTCAAGACCAATGCGGTGAGCAGCGCCATGCAAGGCATGTTGGATGTATTGGAAGGCGAGGCCATTGGCGATGACCACGACAAGCTCCAAAAATTCTACGAATCGGTGCGCAGCCGTGCCGAAGGCATTGACAATGCCGAAGGCCGACAGAAGATCATTATCGAACTCTACGATAAGTTCTTCAAGAACGCTTTCCCAATGATGGTGGAGCAATTGGGCATTGTCTATACACCCGTGGAAGTGGTCGATTTCATCATCCATTCGGTAAATGATGTACTGAAACAGGAATTCGGACGCTCCCTCAGCGATGAGAATATCCATATTCTCGACCCCTTTACAGGCACAGGCACCTTTATGACCCGTCTGCTGCAAAGCGGTCTTATTGAAGCCAAAGACCTTGCCCGTAAATACAGGCACGAGATGCACGCCAACGAGATCGTGCTTTTGGCCTATTACATCGCAGCCATCAATATTGAAACAGCCTTTCACGACCAACTGCAAAAGGCATTGTATGACGAAGGCGAAGGAAAAGACGAGATACCCTACGAACCCTTCGAAGGCATTGTACTTACCGACACCTTCCAATTGGGCGAAAAAGGCCACGAAGACAAACTCTTCTCCGAAATGTTCCCTCAGAACTCTGCCCGTGTAGCACGGCAGAAGAAAGCCCCTTTGCGTGTTATAATCGGTAATCCGCCTTACTCAGTAGGACAGAAGGACTTCCATGATTTCGCTCAAAATCAAGAATATCCGTTCCTCGAAAGCAGGATTGAGGCAACATATGCTTCCAAAACCACAGCTTTCAAAAAATCCTTGTATGATGCCTACATAAAAGCATTCCGATGGAGTACGGACCGTTTGGATGGGATGGGTGGCATAATTGCTTTTGTGTCAAACGGGTCATGGATTGATGGTCAAGCAACTGCAGGATTTAGAATAATCTTGGAAAAGGAATTCTCCAGTATCTGGGTTTTCAATTTACGCGGTAATCAGCGCACCAGTGGTGAATTAAGCAGGAAGGAAGGTGGGAAAATATTCGGCTCGGGTTCACGCACACCCATTGCCATCACGTTATTGGTAAAAGACCCTAGTAAAAAGAACAAAAAGGCGACCATACATTACCATGATATTGGTGATTATCTAAGCCAGCAGGACAAACTGAAAATCATTCGCGATTTCGTCAAAGTGACCAATCCCAAAATGAAATGGAAAACGTTAAACCCAAATGAGGAAGGGGATTGGATAAATCATCGGAATGAGGCGTTTAGTGCTTTCCACGTTTTAGGCGATAAAAAGAAAACTGCTCAGGTAATTTTCCCTAAGTATTCAGCTGGAGTCATCACCAACAGAGAATCTTGGGTTTACCAGTTTTCAAAAGCCAAACTGAGAGGTCAGCTGGGTAGAATGATAGATTTTTACAATCAAGAAGTTCTCAGACTAGAAAATGAACGGAAAACAAATCCCGATGTAACTGTCGATAAATTCGTTGCTAAAAAAACTGATATAATTAAATGGGACCAAGGTCTCATGTCGGACGCAGACAAAGCTAAAAGAATATGCTTCGAGGACAATTCTTTAAGGATTGGTCTTTACAGACCATTCTTTAAGCAAAACCTCTATTTCGATAAGCACCTAAACTGGAGCCGTTATCAATTGCCATCTATTTTCCCCACGCGGAAAACAGAAAACCTACTTATTTGTGTAATGGGCACAGGTGGCTCTAAAGATTTTTCAACCGTTATTACGGATTGCATCCCAGACCGTCAGATGCAATTCAACGGGCTATGTTTTCCATTATACCATTACGAAGAACGCTCCAAGCAAAACCCTAATTTGTTTGAGCAAGAGGGCGGAGAAGAGTACACGCGCAGAGATGGCGTAAGCGATTTTATACTGAAACGCGCCAAAGAGCAGTATGGCGCTAAGAACATCACCAAAGAGGACATCTTCTATTATGTATATGGCTTTTTGCACAGCCCCGATTACCGCACCGCCTTTGCCAATGATCTAAAGAAAATGCTGCCGCGCTTGCCCTTGGTAGAAGATGTAAAAGACTTTTGGGCTTTTAGTAAGGCAGGCCGCCACTTGGCGGAGTTGCATATAAATTATGAAACGGTGCCTCCTTATGATGGTGTTGAGGTAAAAGGTGATAACGGCAAAAACTACCGTGTGCAAAAGATGCGCTTCCCTAAGAAAGACCAAAAGGAGAGCATCATTTACAATGCACAGATAACCATCGATAACATCCCTGCTAAGGCTTACGAGTATGTGGTCAATGGCAAAAGCGCCATTGAATGGATAATGGAACGCTACCAAGTAAAAACAGACCCCAAAAGCAACATCAAAAACGACCCTAACGATTGGGCTGATGAAGTGGGCAATCAACGTTACATCCTCGATTTATTGCTAAGTGTGATAAATGTGAGTGTGCAAAGCGTTGAGATTGTGGAGGGGTTGCCAAAAGTGGAATTTGAAATCAGTTAATACATAATAAGTGAAATTTACAACTGAACAAATAACAGTTAACTCAAAGTTTCCAATCATCTACCTGTACCATGATAATTGGGATGATTTTGGGTATAAAACGGTCTTTCATATCAACTTACATCAATCTGTACATGACTACAAGCCATTAGGCGCTATTAGAATTGGCGAATTAGACCTTGAACGTGGAGCACCGAATATTCCATCGGTATTCGAGACTTTACCTGACAATTTCTTCTCACTTGGCACCGATGAGAAGTATTATCGTGAAGTGATGGAGTTAGAGAGCCCGGCCCCAATCGATATTCTCACTGCTTTACGCGACATAGCTTATGATGAAAAATTATATGACATTGCTATTGACCATGATGTCACGATTCACTCCTTACTGCGATCAGTTAGCAAGTCTCTTATTGAAGACCGATTCAGGAAGATTATCGATGGATTCTTGGATAAGATGCCTTTTTCATTTCGCTACACCTCTCCCCAAACCAATAAGCAACGTTTAAGCCTAACATTTAGCGTAGTTCCTAAATCTAACCCACCAACCAATCTACATGTGATTGTAGGCAGTAACGGTGTTGGAAAAACACACCTGTTGAGAAATATTGTTAATGTCTTGAAAAGGACGGGTTCTCGCTACGGTTCATTAGAATTTGGACAAAATCAACAATTTGCTAGTCTTGTATTTGTGAGCTTTAGTGCCTTTGACCGAACAATTCCGGAAGACGAGTTAAAAGATAAAACAAAGTCAATCCCTTACTACTACATAGGATTGAAGAAAACAAGTAGTAAAAATGCAACGCGGCAATTAACAAAATCTAATATCGTATTAGAAAATGAGTTCCATAAGGGGATAGACAAATGCCTGTCGGAAAAGAAAGATTACCTACTTGAAGGTGCATTCCTACAGTTATATTCCGACCCGATTTTTGCACACGCGAACCCAATGAAACTGTTCAAAAGAAGAGAACAAATTGAAGCTAATGAGTTTAAAAAAGAGTGCAAAGAATTATTCAAAGAACTTAGTTCTGGACACAAAATCGTTTTGCTTACAATAACACGTCTTGTAGATTCTCTTGCCGATAAAAGTTTGGTTCTTATTGATGAGCCTGAAGCGCATTTACATCCGCCATTACTTTCTGCTTTTATCAAATCCTTGTCAGACCTGCTGTCGGAGAAGAACGCTGCTGCAATAGTTGCCACTCATTCGCCCGTTGTCCTTCAGGAAGTGCCAAAGTCGTCTGTATGGTTACTCCGTAGGTCAGGACTCGAAGCGTCTGCCGAGCGATTGCCAGAGGAAACTTACGGAGAAAACATTGGGACCTTAACCAATCGCGTTTTCGGGCTGGAAGTGAGAAAATCAGGCTACCATAAGTTTCTTTCAGACGCTATTAAAGATGGTATCTCTTTCGATTACTTGATGAAGCTATTGAATGACCAGCTAGGCCTTCAGGGCAAGGCTATGGCAATGACTTTAATTAACCTACGCGACAAGTCCTCCAATGAAAAAGGTTAAAAGACCAAGTCTTGAGGCGTCAACCGTTTATCACACGTGCATAAGCGACACAGAAGACATTCCACTTAAAGCCAGATATCAGGGCAATGCCGAACTAGTAAATAGCGCTTCAATTGAGTACGCCAACAAGGCTGAAAGCCTTGACTTTCATAAGATTCCAAACCCTGAACTCTTGCTTGGTTTGTCCGTAAAGGATATGAAGAAAGTCTACACTTACCGCATGGTTCAAAGACTAGGCCGAGACTATTATGATGAAATTTACCAGCTTCCGAAACTAGGTCTTTGTCCATACTGCTCGCTTCATAGAGTACAATCCATTGACCACTATCTACCAAAATCAAAATTTCCAGTATACTCTGTAACGCCATTAAACCTAGTTGGTGCGTGCACAGATTGTAATGATTTTAAAAAGGTTGCTACTCCAGATGGAACCGAAGGTTATCTACACCCATACTTCGATGACATAGAAGATATTCTCTGGCTTCATGCCGAAATAATAGAAGGAGAGATTATTTCCGTCAACTATTACCCATTGCAGTCATCTGAAATGCAGGATTCGGTTTTTACAAGATTGAAGTTTCAGTTTGAGACTCTGGAGTTAAATGAAATGTTCGCAGTAAACGCGGCTACGACTCTATCAAATATTAAAATGGAAATGACTGACCTTTTTGAATCTGGCGGAGCGGAGGAGATCCGGAGAAACTTAGCTAGGTCCGCACGCAGTAGACGTGCTAGTAATATAAACTCGTGGGAAACAGCCTTATATGTGGCGTTGTCAGAGAATGAGTGGTATCATTCTGAAGGGTTTAGAGTAAAAACTGAACCATCTGAGAATCACGAATCTTAACAAGCAACCTAAATGAACCAAGATATCTCCAAGCTTATTAAAGACTACGCCAGCGTTTACACACGGTTTGAGAAACTGCAAGAAGGCGAGAACGAAGATTCCGAACTACCTGGCGGAGACCAAAAGACAGGCGTAATAGCAGAGTATTATGCCAAATTATACATTGAGCAAACTGTTGGTAAAGGACAGTCAATTGGCTACGAACAGCCTGGGGCTCCGCATGATATTCAATATACGGAGGAAGGAAGAAAAGACCCTGTAAAAGTTCAGGTAAAGGCCGTTTCAGCTCATTCTAAGACTCGTACTATTTCGCCTATTAAATTGAAGTATAAGACTGGTAGTAAAATGGCAAAATCATTTGACAAGCTTTATCTTATCAGTTTAGATGAAAACTTCGTTCCTGATGGCTTTTGGATAAACGATTATGAAGAGATTGAACAGAAGGTTCTTATTAATAAGACCAAAGCCAGCAACAAAGATGAATCTAAGCGTTGGAAAATTGAAGGAGCATTTATGAAAGGTGAAAGCAAATTGCATTCTAGAAAATCAATCGGTTCTATCAAATATTTGAACTTCAAGAATGACATGAAGGCAGAATTGATAGAGGCTATTAAGTAAAAGGCGAGCCAGGTAAGATTTTAACAACGGCAAAACGTTGTATTACTTTTAATAAACTCCCAGACCCACAATGAAGAAAGCATATTATCGAGTTGGACACTACGGACAAGATGAGATTATCTTAAACTCAGACACTTATAATTATGGGATGAGTTTCGATACGACATACAATCATCTATTAGATGGCTATTTTAACATTGCGACTAAAATAGATTTACCAGTCGATTTCCTTATAGATATCAACATAGGAATTGCATTATTTGGCAATGTTTATTTAAATCAAATAGAACAGGCCATTGTCCAAGACACTTTTGTAGACATATATAAAGTGACCAATAAAGATGCCCACCGAGGAATAGTAATCCCGATTAAACTACTAAACACTTTCATTCAACATTTTGATGATGAAAATCCATTTTTGGCTTATGTTGAAGGGAAGTACTTATGGGAGCGATATTTTGAAATGGTTAGAAGTAAGGTCTTTAATCACTTACCAACTCGGAAAGATTCGATATTCCTATTTGATAATGTTTCGGATTGTGAATTCTATATTCAAGAGCATAAAAAAGGATTTGGTAAAATTTATGAAGTTGAAATTATTCGTGAGGAACAACTTTTAAAAGTTGACATGAATATTTTTGATGAGATAAGCCTGAGTATAACATCTAATAATTTGAAAATGGAATTATTTAAATATTGGGATGGCGGCTTATCAAACACACCAAGATTTGAATACTTATTCCAAGGGGAATGTAGGTTGAAAAGCATTTCTTAATAAAATCCGCTAGCTCGTTTAGCTTTTTGCGTAACGTGCCTGCTAAACCCCAACAGCTATAAGCTAGCTCCTTAAACATAAGCACATGAAATCTGCTACCTATATCATCGAAGATGAAAAACCCATTCCTAATGTTTCGCATTTAGACTATTGTTTTGAGCGTTCCCTTCCTTACGTGAAGATTCGGAAAGAGGGCACTAAATACTGGAAACTAGATTTTAATATGCATCCAATTGTCAGGAATACTCGCTTAATAAAACTGAATTATGGAGATTGCCTGGAACCTATTTACAAGGCCTATGCTGAATCGGCTGAAATCCCAAATGAAAAATATTTCTTTCATGGCAGTAATTATGACTGTGAAATGATAGTCAGGAAGGAAGATGCCGAAAAGCTGGCTGACCAGCTGTTTCATTTGATTGTTCAGTTAAGTAAATACGACCAGCAATTTTTTGATGCAAACCCCGTGTATGTTAATGAAGCTGGGTATACGCTGGAAGGTTTTCATGAACAAAATTTTAAAAATGATCTTCGGAAAAAAAGTCCCGAAGAGTTGTCAGTATTGTTCAAAGAATTAAAACGGGCAGACAAGTCTAAGACCCTAGTACTTTCATGGATTAGCGATGAAATTTCCTTGAAAAAAAGTAGATAATTGAACCATACCACGTACGTGCAAGCACTCGCCCATTCTGAAGCCCTGTAGTTGTTCTTAAAAAGAACTGAATTACACTGCCGATAGACGAGAGTTTCATCAGTAGGCGCTTAGGATCGCGGACCTCAATTCCAAGTTTGTCGAAATCCTGGAAGGAGCTTTCCCTGCTTTTGACAATCGTACAGAAAATATAAGGCGTCAAAAAGAAAATGAACTCAGAAACCCAAATCAAATGTCCTAACTGCGGTACATCCATAGATGTGCAGGATATTCTTTCGCACCAGTTAGAGGAAGAGATAAAGCAGAAGTATCAATCCCAATTGGCACAAGAGAAAAAGAAATTCGAGGAAGGCTTTGAAGAGTTGGAGAAAGCTAAGGATGCTTTTGAGCAGCGGAAAAAGCAGGAAAATGAATTGTTTCAGGAACGCTTAGACAAGCAAGTAAAGGAAAAGTCCAAAGAAGCCGAGGAGAGGCTTCGTGCCAAACTGACGGAAGAACAATCGGAGCAGTATAATGAGTTGCAAAAGGAACTTAACGAGAAATCAGAACAGATTAAAGAACTCAATCGAACCAAAGCCGAAATTGAGAAGCTGAAACGGGAAAAAGCAGAGCTAAAAGAAGCAGTTGAAGCAGAATCCCAGAAAAAACTCAACGTACAACTGATTGAAGAGAAAGAGAAAATTCGAAAGTCTGAGGAAGAAAAAAACGAGATGAAGTTTCGGGAATTGCAGAAACAACTGGAAGATCAGAAGAAGCTCACTGAGGAAATGAAGCGAAAGCAGGAACAGGGCTCCATGCAAATGCAAGGAGAAGTTCAAGAGCTTGCTATTGAAGAATGGTTAACGACCCAGTTTCCCTTGGATACGATAGAAGAAATTAAGAAAGGCGCTCGTGGCGGAGACTGTATTCAAATAGTCAACACACGCACCCGCCAGAATTGTGGCAAGGTTTATTACGAAAGCAAGCGCACCAAGGATTTTCAGCCAAGCTGGATTGAGAAATTCAAAACGGATATGAGAGAAAAGGGGGCTGATATTGGGGTCTTGGTCACAGAGGCAATGCCTTCTGATTTTGACCGAATGGGGATAAAAGATGGCGTCTGGATATGCAACTACGAAGAGTTTAAAGGCCTATGTGCAGTGCTTAGAGAATCGGTGGTTCAATTGAGCCTGGTTGCCAGCTCTCAGGAAAACAAAGGAGACAAAATGCACATGCTTTACGATTTTCTTACCAGCAACACTTTCCGAATGCAGGTTGAAGCCATTGTCGAGGGGTTCACGTCCATGAAAATTGCTCTGGATGGTGAAAAACGATCGATGCAACGCATTTGGAAAGAACGTGAGAAACAGATTGATAAGGTCGTTACTAATACCATTGATATGTACGGATCCATTAAAGGGATTGCCGGAAACGCCATTCAATCGGTAAAGGCACTTGAGTTACCTGAAGGAGACGAGGAACTAGACGAATAAGTCTGACCTATTTGGTCTAAGCCACATTGGTGGCACAGCTTTACTAGGTATAAAGCAGACTTCCTAGCTAACTATTGAACATCATCGAGAAACGCCCCATTCTTCTACATTTGGGCATGGTCTTTTTGCGCATACTGCTATTCCTGCTCTTGCCCATTTTGTGCTTGGCGCAACCTGCTACGCTGATGACGTGGAATCTGCTCAACTTCTATGAGACCAGCAGCGACCGCGTTCCCTATTACCGCACCGTTATTGATTCTATGCAACCTGAACTACTTGTGGTGCAGGAGATGCAGGGGCAGGCTGCCGCTACTTATTTTCGTCAAGAAGTGATACACGGCACTATGGCCATGGCACAGTTCATTCCCGGCCCCGATTCCGACAATGCGCTCTTTTACGATTCGGTTGTATTTGAAATCATGGCTGTTCAGGTCATTTCTACCACCTTGCGCGATATTGCGTGGTACACCTTGCGGCATCGGTCTTCTACCGATACGCTGCATGTATTTTCCGTTCACTTAAAATCGAGTACGGGCACCGCCAACGAACAGCAGCGTTTGAGCGAAGTGAATAACCTCCGTAACGTAACTGATGCATTGCCCCAAGGCAGTTACTTCATTGTCTGTGGCGATTTCAATTTCTATGGTTCTACCGAACCTGCCTACCAGCGTTTATTGGCACAGGATGGCAACACGGGTTACTTCATAGACCAAATAGGTACATCTGGCCTTTGGAACTCAGAAAGCTATGCCATACGCCATACGCAAAGCCCTCGGGTGCGCAGTTTCGGGGGTGGGGCTTCTGGTGGTCTGGATGATCGCTTCGACCTTATTCTATTCTCTCACAGTTTTGGACCCAGCGGCCGCATACAATACATGTACGGCACTTCGTGGGCAGTGGGTAACGATGGCAATCATTACAACGATTCTATTAATGCATTGCCAAATACTAGTGTGAGTCAGACCATGGCAAACGCATTGCATTACGCGTCCGACCACTTGCCAGTGGTCACTTCCTTCAATTTTATAAACCCATCGGGCATAGAAGAGCATAGCTCTGGCTCACCATTGAAAGTGCAGCCAAACCCCAGTAATGGAATATTCAATCTGCATCAATCTTCAGGTAAAACGATTGACATCTATACAGTTTGCAACGCATTCGGAGAAATGCTGCTAAGCGTCCGCGCGATGAATACGAATGAGAACACTATCGACCTGACTTCCTACCCAAGCGGGATGTACTTTTTGCGAGTAATTATCAACGGAAAAAGCCATTCCGTACCGTTGGTGAAGTATTGAATCTCATAACATCTCAAGCAAAGCGGCTGAAATTGGGCTTCCAAATGGTCAATTCTCGTAAACATCCAAAAGCCCCGAGGTTTTGTGGGGTATTGGTACGTGCTCGTCTTCAGCATTTCGTGAACTACAGGAAGCACTAAACCCCTGATACTTATGGGGTTTTTAATGTTAATTATTTGCGCGGTTTTTCCGCATGCGCTGCGGTTCAATGTTTGAAACGGGCACGGCACTTTTACGCAAACTACGCAAGGAACAAACCCCTAGCGCAGAGTGGTTTTTTTTAGCCCGAAACCATTACGGAGTTTTAGCATGTGGCCACGGTCGATAAACCCCCTTTGCGTGGTTGGTATGTGCCACGAAATCCAGGGGTTTATCATGGAAAAAGTAAATGATTATGATCTGCGCAGCGTTCGGCTACGGTTATCGGTGCGGATAAATAACGCTACCCCTAGCACCTTGAGCACAAAAAGGGAAGAAAATGAGCGGTTTTTGTGGGTTTTGCGAGCTACAACCACCGCGCGTGATACGGTTGCGGATAAAAGGCGCATTACGCGTACAGATTCAGCACAAAATTCTTTAGTTTTAGTTCAGATGTTGCGGTATACTCTGGCTAGCCAGGGAGAGGAATTTAAGCGTGCGGTAAACCCCAGCCATTTGCGGGGTTTTCTCGGAGAGCAACCCGCACGGTGTTTTTCGGCATGTGCTATGGTTGGGCATATGAAACAGGCAGCTCACTTTTTGCGGACTGCAGCATGATATAAACCCCAACGTTTAGAGGGGTTTTTTGTCGGAATAGGCAAGTATTCTTTATCCGAAGCCTTCGCCCGGGCCAATGGCTACGGAAAAGCAACACCGTCACACATAGGTTGAGCACAAAACAAGAAGAAATCAGCGGTTTTTTTGGGTTTCTACGAACTAAAAACCACCGCATGCGGTACGGTTGCGGAAAAGAGGTTAGTTACGGATACAGCGCCAGCACGAAATTCTTTGGCGTAAGTTCAGATGTTGCGGTATACTCTGGTTAGCCAGGGTGCGGAATTGAAGCATGCGGTAAACCCCAGACATTTGTGGGGTTTTCTCGGAGGGCAACCCGCACGGTGCTTTTCGTATGTGCTGTGGTTCAGTGTTTGAAACAAGTAGCTAAGTTTTACGCAAACTAATCAAGGAGCAAAACCCTCGCATATAGTGGGGTTTTTAGACTCGAAATCCGTACGGTATTTAGCGTGAGCTCAGAGTTGATAAACCCCCTTTGCATGGCTGACGTGCGCCACGAAATCAAGGGGTTTATCATGGAAACAGTAAATGTTTCCGATATCCGCAGCGTTAGGCTATGGTTACTGCTGCGGATAAATAACGCTACCACTATTCTTGAGCACAAAACAGGATGGATTGATCAAATTTCATGGCCGATACGGACTAAAATCATTTGAATGCAGTACAGTTGTGGTGAAGAGGTTAGTTATGGGGGACAGGTCCAGTAGGAAGATGGGTGGCCTCCGATTCCGTGGCGTTGGTTGATTATTGATGATTGAAAAAAAATACGTTTCAAAACTTGGAAGGTGAAAAAAGCGCCTTACGTTTCTTACAAGTCTTACTTTGTTCATTTTCAGCAGTTTAACTTCTTACTAGAACACCATTTTAGTAAGAAGCAGTACGATGTAGGTTTTGGCGTTCTTACTACTTCTTACCGCTTCTTACCGTTAATCTTACTCGCTTTTAATATTTAACTTATTACTATTCAATAACTTATGTTAAGAGTAAGAAAGGTAAGACCAAAAATCAGCCCTTCGAATTTTGGTGTCCTGAGTTTTTATTGACCATTCGAGCTTTTGCAAATCAAAGTGGCAAATCGTTTATTCTATTCTTCTGGGGTTCAACCGTTCCAACTATTTTTAAATCTGAGTGGCAACCAGCCTTAGGCATGTGGCTACTGGCAGGCTCGCGGCCCGCGATGCGGTTTTCGCTATCAACATAAGACAGGGCCTCCAGAAACTGATCGCGCACTCCCGTCTTTTCCAATTGGAAAACAAACCCACTACTCTGGCGTTCGCCAAACTTATGGCTGTTCTTGGCCTTGGTAAAAGCATCTGTTTTCTTCAGTTTATCGAGCAATACGCTTTTACTAAGGCCTTTTTCGCGGAAGATCTGATAATGCTTTTCTAGGTACCGCGCATACACGCTTGAAAAATGGATAACCAGTTCATCGCCACTTACAGAAAATTCGCGGAGCTCGCGGATAGGTGCATTCTTGTCCTTGATAGCGGCAATGATGCATTCCCACCAGTGGGCCACTACACTGCCTGTGCTGCGCTTGTTACTCTGGCGTTCATAAACATTCTTCAAATTCTCCTTGAACTCTTCCCATGTGAAGGGGTATTTGAGCTGCGCATGCGTAATTTTATAAACTGCGCCTAGCACAGCTGCATTCTGAATCATTCGATCGGCAAGGTTGAGATGGGTTAATTCGGAGGCTAGTTCCTTGCCAACTGCCTTAATCTCCTTGCGGAAATCCTCAGCAAACCGGGGGCGATGCTTCAGAATATCGACCATTAGGCTACTGTAACCATGGAGTGTCATATCTTTCAGTTTTTCGTATTCGTCTTTCTGCGCCTGCGAGAATTCGGTATCATTCATTTCTTCGCCAATAAAGCGCGTAATCAAGGCATCATTAACCGGATAGTCATTCCCTGTGAAAGTGACACTCATGTTAACTGGGATGCTATCCGTACCCACGGCACTATCGATGTTTCCTCGTTCATAGCCAACACGGTCGTAGAATGATTTTAACATCTGGTCGGTATCATCATTGCCAGGCACATACTCAGTCATGTGTCCAACGAAATTGATGAACTGCGCGAACTTGCGGACCTTGGCCTTGTCGGTATTGGCTTTTCCAGTAATGGTCATGGCCGATTGTGGTTTTCCAAAAAAACTCTGGCAGGCTTCTATCAGATTATCCTTTCCAGAACCGGCCTCTCCGTAGAGAAAAAGAAGAGGGAAGAAACTGGTGCGTTCGTATATCAGATCGCTGAAACAGGAGGCCACAGTGAACAATAGCGCATTGATGCTGTGATTTCGGTGCACCTGTTTGATCTGCAAAGCCACTTCTCTGAAACTGTATGGGTTTTTTATGAATTCGGCACGTTTTTGTGCGGAAAATTTGCTTTCAGTTCGGTCGTATATGCTGTTTCCAGATGGAACATAATAGCTTTCATTCTTGTGTTCAAAGCAACCGTGCTCATCTAAGTAGATTACTTCGTTGTCCACTATCACAGCATTGTTGAATACCCAAATGTTTTCCGGCTGCTGACCAAGGATGGTGATCATGCGTCCGGTACCCATATCATCTTTCATCTTACGCATGAGCCAATTGAAGTCGTTACCTGACCCACTCCAAGTGAAGTTTCCATGGCCTTCAATCATTTTCTTGAAAGCGAGTTCGGTTACGAAATTGTCAGTACTGGTGTCGAAGGTGCGCTTGTCGCCATGCACGTTGATAATCTGGATCAATCGCTTCGGAAACTTTTCGTCATTCATGTGCTGAATGATGCGAATACTGAAATTGCTCACCTTGCGAAAGGTGTAGTTGCCTTCATCCCCTTTACGCACGAATATGCGGTTGCGGTCCGAGAAGAAGCAATACTTCAACACTTCCTCCTTCACATCGTTGAAGGTGCAACCCACATCATCGGGCATGGTGTATTGGCTTTCGATGTGTGCATTTCCGAAGATGAGATTTTCCGGTTTCTGTCGCTCCAATAACCTGCGGGCTTCGTTCACAGCCTTAGTCAGCTTCTGCGATTTTTCGCCCGACACAGCCAGCACTCTGACTAACATGGCCGAACGTTCCAGATCTTTAGGATTGTAGGCCAGCAGTTTGCAAATGAGTTCAAGTTGGTTGCTGCGCAAGCGCAGATCTTCCCTTTCTAGAACTGTACTTAGGTAATGGATGTAATCGATCGTATCATCCTTGAAGACCTCAATAATGGCGCGATCTTTTGTATAGGGCAATGTTTTGAAACCGGAAAGAATGGTGTCGGGATCTTCACCCTCTGGCAACACGACCACATGCACCGTGAAACCAAGCTCAATAGCCCGTACGGCATTCTTGTGCATGGCCTTGGTGCCAGCCGCATCGCCATCGTACATAAGCGTAATTTCTTTGCAATAGCGCCCTAGCAATTTCAGTTGTTCGTCCGTAAGGGCCGTACCGCACGGAGCCACCGCATTCGTGGCTCCTACGCGGTGGAGGCTGATTACATCGCCCGTGCCTTCCACAACCAGTGCCTTACCCAACTTGTGGATGCCTTCGGCCGCGTGGTGCAGGCCATAGAGCAGTGCACCTTTGTCGTACAATTCACTTTCGGGGCTGTTGATGTATTTGGGAATCTTCTTATCATCTACCACGCTGCGACCGGTGAAACCGACCAACTGCGCATTTTCGTTGTAGATTGGAAACATGAGCCGACCTCGATAACCATCGTAGACCCTTCCGTTCTTCTCTTTCAGCAGCCCCAGCGCCAAGGAATCTGGTGACTTTTCCTTCAGCACCTGAAAGAGGTCCTGATATTCGTTCTTCGCAAAGCCAATATCCCAATGCTGCATGGTTTCGATACCCCAGCGCAGAATGGACGGGTCGGCTTCAGTCAAATTAGCTTGCCAGTGGTCACGGGCAAGGGCGCTGAGTTCAGTCAATTCCAATCGCTTTTGGGCTTTGGCTATGTTGGCGATGGCCTTTTCCTTGTCGGCATATTTAATAACGATGCCATTGTCCTTAGCCAGTTTCTCAACGGCATTCGGAAAGTCGAGCCCTTCCTTTTTCATCACAAAGCTTATGGGGTTGTTACCAGCCGCTCCACATCCGAAGCATTTGAATATACCTTTCGAGGGTGTGACCGAAAAACTGGCCGTAGCTTCCGTATGGAAGGGGCACAGAGCCGTCCACGATGTGCCTTTTTGCTTCAGTTCTATGTATCTACCTATCACCTTATCCAAGTGTAGGGCGTTCACATCGTCAATGGTTGTTTGTGCGATCATTGAATTTTTTTTGGTTGTGGTGTTGATTGAGATTGTCTAAATAGTTGTGCTGATAAAGAGTTCAATCCTATCTTTTGTGCTTCGCCAGATAAGCGCATGCTTGGGCGTTGATTTCTTCTTTCGTTTGGTTCCTGGTCTGCCGTAAATACAGGATGATGTCCTTTTTGGAGAAGTACAATCTATTCCCACGTTTCATGTAGGGTAACTCGCCCTTGCTAACCTTTGAATACACGGTGGCAACCTTGAGCTTTAGAAACTCTGCGGCCTCATGGATATTCATATTGGGCACGTCAGGTTCCTGTTCTGACTTGTCGGCCAATGCTTGCAATACAAGTTTCGTCAGTTCCTCTATTTGACGCCCTTGGTCATGTATAAGTTGAGGAAGTTGGTCGAAGGATAAGTTGGGCTTTTCCATTGTGCTTTTCGGTTGAGAGCACAATGAAACGAAGAGAAAAGCTATTGAAAAAGGCGTCCGTATAACCTCCGTACAACCTCCGTAAGAGTCACTTTTAACTGTTCTTTTTATAATCGGACGCTTCTTGAGCCAGTTGCGTAGAGGTTTTGTAAATGAGCCATTCGAAATCTCGAATTCTTTGAGCCACGGGTTTAGCACTTGCTTGGAATAAATCTTCGAGGGTGCGGTCTCCCAATGGTTGGTTTCCTAATTTTTCGTTTGCTTTTAGGAAATGAATTTGTAGCCACATTTTTATTTCGGACGAATTCCGTGACACGTAGCCGTTGTAACTCAATCGTTTAAAGATTTCGCAGAATTTGTTCTGACTACATTTTTCCAAGATAACCACTGGTCCGTCAACAGGTTTTCCATCCAGAAGGGTTCCCAATCGATTTGGGTTGTCAACTAATTTACCCAGCTCCTTCTTCAACTCTTCAAGCTGCTCGGGCAAAAGGATAAACGTGATCGAGTCTTTTGATTGCCCATACTGTGGCATATTTTGCAATTCGCCAAAAAAAGCTATTTCATCTCCTAACCAAGTTTGCCATATTTCTTGATACTCTGGTGTTGTAGCTTTTGCTGATTGCGAATAGCCGAGTGCTAATTTTTTTCTTCGCCTAGCTATAGTCAGACCCAGTTCATATTTGCCGATTTCCGTCAACTGCTGGTTATCATGCAACGTGAGGAGATTTAATGTCCTTGTAACTTCATCGGTTAATCGGCAAAGCACTTCCATCATTTCCGGAATGGAAAAAACACTTGTTTGCACAGCACCTGAGTACCTATTTACCTTGGCGTAAGCTTTAGGCCCTATTAAAAATAACAGCACCTTCAATTCATCATGATTATCCTGTAATGGTTTCAAATATTCAAGGTCAAATGGAATTGATTCCCACCATTTTTCGAACATGGCCATGAGTTCAGGCTGTAGTTTAACATCCGGTTGTTTGCTCCCTTCTAATTTCTTTTTAATAAGCTGTTCCACTTTTGTAAAGCGACTTTCAGGCGCTACGTTTTTCAATAAGGACAGAACCGCTTCCAAATATTGAATTTCTCCAGTAGCTGGTATTCCGAAACTCAATTGATTGTATTCTATGTAGTCAACTACATCATCATACCAGCCTTTTTTTACTGAACACGCAGATATGTGGAGGAGAGTCCCATAAGCCTGAAGTAGTATCTTTTGCGAAGTGTCTTTGAAATTGAAGTAGCGGTTTAGAACTGGTTCCTGTTTTGAAGGTTGACGCTGTAATTGTTCTAGCAGTCGCTTTAAGGAATTATCTATTAATTCCTTTAACGTTGATTCTGGGACTTTTTGTAGAACAGCGGCAAAGTCACTAACTAGGTGTGGCAAATTTGGCCCATCCTCCCAAGTGACTGGAATATCTATATCAAATGGTTTTATATGATGATTTTCGTTGTTTTCATCAAAGACGATTATTTTCATTGAGTGCTACTGGATTTGTTCGGTACCGAGGTTTATTTGTTTAGCGGATTAATTTTAACGAAGAAAATTAAATGAGTTTTTCCACTAAGCAAAAGTCCTCAGTTTAAGGGTCTAATTTTATTTTATCCGCAGCTTCACGTTTTCGTTGGTCGCTAATTTTGGCATAGTGCATTGCCTGACGTTGTGTAGATTGTCCCATATTGCCTTGTATCGTATACAGATCAGTCCCTAATTCAACTTGCAAACAACCGTAAGTGTGTCTAAGGTCATGAAAGGTCATGCTTTTATCTATTCCAGCATGAGCAAGCCACAATGGGAAGAAGTAATACCTGTCTCGATTGTTCAATCCATCAAATACCTTCTGATTAAGGCCTCTACGTTCCCCAAGTAATTCATAAGCCTGTTCTCCTATGGAGATTATATAAGGTTTACCAGTTTTTTGTCTAACCGTCTTAATCCGTATTCCAAAGGTTTCGGAAGTTTCGATTTGTGCCCACTCAAGGTTCTGCATTTCCTTGAAAGGCATCCCTGTTAATGCAGAGAACAAGGCAGCCCTTTTCATTCGCTCATTTTCGGTCCTTGTTTTTGCCAACGCCCTTAGTTCTTCAAGCGTAAGGGTTTGTTTAATCACATCCTGAGATTTGATAGGTTCAATTTTCACATTTAGGTCGCTGGATAAGTATCCATCTTTATAGGCCTGTTTCATAGCCGCTTTCAACTTGTTGAAGTACGATACAGTTGAATTGATAGCGAGCTTCTTTTTAGCGCTGCTCAGGCTTTGTGTGATTTGTAGATATTCTTTAAAATCACTGCAAAATCTCTCATTAAGGTCGGCAAACTTGAGTTGCCCGTCAGTGAAATCATCAAGATAATTGTAAGCTGAAGCCCAATTACCATGATTGCTACCTTCCCGCTTGTCTGCCAACTTTTTGAAATATTCTACAAAGTTCTTTTCGCCCAGTTCCCGAATCCTTAATTGCTCCAATTCGTAACCCGTATAGATTTCAGGTTTGTTTAACTGGTTTTGTCGTTTCTGCCTTACCTCCTCACCAAATTGCAAAGCCTCCTTATTATGCTGTTTAGCTAACGCGTTCTTTGCTTTTTCATAGACATACCTGCCTAAAAATTCCCTTCTGGTCGGCTTACCTGTTGTAGGGTGTGGTATGGGTGGGTAAAAATCCAGATAGAGACTTTGCCTGTTACCTGAAATTTCCTTTTGCCTCAGTTTTACTTTGATTGCCTTCATCTCTTTTGATCTAGTGCTTAACTCAATAACTTGTCGATTGCAGTTTTCGGAACATATGCAAACCAGCCCTTTTTCATTTTAGGTATATCATTTCGCTTGATAAGGTTGTGTAATGCGGTTTCTGAAATACCGAATTTCCCTTGTACTTCTGCAAGGTGGTAGCATTCTGAAATATCAAAATGCTGTGGTTCTGGAGCCGTTGGCACGGAGAGCGGCTGTTCAAATAGTCTGTCAATCTCGGAACGTTTAACCCGTGTGATCCGTTGCCCTAAATTCACGGCTTTGATGGTTCCGCTTTCTATGTAATAGTAGACTGAACGCACTGAACAGTTAAGCAATTGAGCAACCTCACGGACAGCCAAGAATTCTTTGGCTTTCAGATCTTCAACGGGTTGGTTCTTCTTACGCTGGGTCTCTTTATTGCTTCGCTCAACCTTAGCGGTCCTTTGTTTCGCCTTGTATGCTGCACTGTTGCAGCGGTGTGAGCAGTACATCGTGGTGGTGGTCCGTGCCGTGAATTCGTTGCCGCAATGCTGGCAGATACGTTGTACTCTAATATTCGTACTCATTAAGCATCTTTAAATATCGTTAAGCCTATTTAAGTGCAATTAAGCGCAAAATAAAAAGGCTTACCGCCTCATTTATTTGTACCTCCACTCTCAAGGTACAACAAAGGTACAAACTTTAGCATAACAAACAGACGGCAAAATAAAACAACCACCCACTTTGGCAGCCTGAAAAAGAAACGTTTTGAAGCTGTTTTAGTGGTTTATTAGTGATTTACTATCTGTTTGTTTTGTACCGATTACTTTCCGATACAAAATTTCGAAAAGATATTACCCAAAAGATCATCCGTTGTGATTTCGCCAGTAATCGAACCAAGGTAGAATAGTGACCTTCTTATGTCGATTGCTACAAGGTCGCCTGACATCTGATTTTTAAAGCCGACCAACACTTCTTGAAGTGATTCTTTTGCTCCACGCAAGGCTTCAATGTGTCGTGTGTTGGTCACAATGGTTTGGTCTTCTTTTAGCGCAGAAAGATTGACAAACTCGGTCAAACGTATTTTCAATTCTTCAATACCCGTTTTCTCTTTTGCAGAGATGGAAATAGCGTTGAGATTGGCAAATTTCTCGGAAATAATTTCTGTTGTTTTGTCTGTTTTGTTGGCAACAAGAATCAATCGTTCTTCTAGATCTGATTTCCTTGTTTTTAGTTCGGAAATCTCGCTTTTGAGTTGTTCTGGTGTGTACGTAGAAGCATCAAACAGGAACATGACCACATCGGCTTGTTCTGCCTTTTTCATAGTACGTTCAATTCCCAGACTTTCAATCGTGTCGGTAGTTTGACGAATACCAGCTGTATCAATGAAACGGTAACGAATTCCTTCAATCACTAACTCGTCTTCTACGGTATCACGCGTTGTTCCTGCAATGTCAGAGACGATGGCGCGTTCTTCATTCAGAAGTGCGTTCAGTAACGTTGATTTGCCTGCATTCGGTTCTCCGATGATGGCTACTTGGACACCTTCTTTAATCACATTTCCTAACTCAAACGAACCAATGAGTTGGTCAATTTTTGTGTTGATACGATTGATGAGTTCTATCATCTGGCTGCGGTCTGCAAACTCAACGTCTTCTTCTGCAAAGTCGAGTTCCAGCTCAATCAACGAAGCAAAATGAACCAATTCTTCGCGTAATACTTTCAGCTCATTTGCAAAGCCGCCTCGCATTTGGTGCATGGCAACTTTATGTGCTGCTTCGGAAGAAGAAGCAATCAAATCGGCAACGGCCTCCGCTTGAGATAAATCCATCTTTCGGTTGAGGAAAGCGCGCATGGTATATTCTCCAGGCTTTGCCATTCGGCAACCATTCTTGCTTAATAGGTTCAGAATTCGCTTCTGAATAAAAGTAGAACCATGGCACGAAATCTCCACCGAGTTCTCGCCCGTAAACGACTTTGGATTGCGAAAAACGCTCACCAAAACTTCATCCACCAATTCATCACCGTCTATGATATCTCCGAAGATGATGGTGTGCGAATCAGCTTTGGAAATGGTCTTTTTTCCCTTCGCTCTAAAAACCTTGTCGGCAATTTCGAACGCATCTTTTCCGCTCATTCGGATAACCGCAATGGCACCCGCTCCAGAAGGTGTGGCAAGCGCCATAATTGTATCGTCCATTGCATTAAGAGCGGCCATTTTAAGCTAAAATTGATTGTGGATAAGTTGAGTTCGCAAAAGTAGCCGTTAATGTTGGGTATCCGTTCGTAATCACATACATTTGCCGCCCGTCCGCTGGGCGGTTCAAAAGCAAAATTCAGACACAATGAGTGTATTAGTAGATAAAAATTCGAAGGTAATCGTACAAGGATTCACTGGAAGTGAAGGAACCTTTCACGCTTCGCAGATGATTGAGTACGGAACCAACGTGGTTGGTGGAGTTACCCCAGGTAAAGGTGGTTCGACTCACTTAGATCGACCTGTTTTTAACACGGTTGCTGAAGCGGTGAAAGCCACTGGTGCCAATGTTTCTATCCTTTTTGTGCCACCAGCATTTGCTGCCGATGCAATTATGGAAGCTGCTGAAGCAGGAATTGCATTGGTTGTTGCCATCACAGAAGGAACACCTGTTGCCGATATGGTAAAGGCTGCTCATTTTCTGAAAGGAACAAAAACACGTTTGATCGGACCTAACTGCCCAGGTGTTATTACACCAGAAGGAGCGAAGGTAGGTATCATGCCAGGATTCGTGTTCAAAAAAGGACGTATCGGAATCGTTTCTAAGTCCGGAACATTGACGTACGAAGCTGCTGACCAAGTGGTAAAAGCAGGAATGGGAATTTCAACAGCAATCGGAATTGGTGGTGATCCAGTAATTGGAACAACTACGAAAGATGCGGTTGAATTGTTCATGAACGATCCTGACACAGATGCCATAGTAATGATTGGTGAGATTGGTGGAACACTTGAGGCTGAAGCTGCTCGTTACATCAAATCAACAGGAAACAAGAAGCCAGTTGTTGGTTTTATTGCTGGACAAACTGCTCCTAAAGGACGTACAATGGGGCACGCTGGTGCAATTGTAGGTGGAGATGAGGATACCGCTGAAGCAAAAATGAAGATTATGACCGAATGTGGCATTCACGTGGTTGCGTCTCCTGGAGATATTGGCGAAACAATGGCCAAGGTGATGGGCGTTACTGCATAGAAATTTCTTGCAAAGGCGCAAACCAGACGGATAAAAAAAGGGGATTCCAGTATTGGAATCCCCTTTTCATTTTAGGTCATTTAGAACTAGTCGTACTTCGACTTTCCCTTGTTCGCACGCTTTTCAGCTTGCTTTTCTTTAGTTGTTTTGGCTGGTTCTTTTTTCACAGCCTTCTTGGCATCTTGTCCTTTTCCCATGATATAAAGGTTTAATTACGTCCCAATTTTAAGAAATTTCTGTCTATTGGACTAAGCCCGATTTAATTCGTGCAAGGTAATTTCTGGTGGCATTCCAACCCGACCAGGAAAAATGAGGTAACCCATTCCTCGATTTACATACAAATGTTGTTTCCCTTCGGTGTATAATCCAGCATAACGTGCGTAAAAGAATTTGGCGGCACTTATTTCTATCAATCCTGGAATTGAAATCCCAAACTGTCCACCATGCGTATGGCCAGAAAATGTGAGGTCAACTTTGGTTTTGTTGAGAATGTGATGGTCAAAATGAGTAGGATCGTGGCTTAGTAGAATCTGAAACGGAACCTCTTCCATTCCTTCTGTCGATTTATTGTAATCACCACGAGTTGGGAACCAGCCTTCTGGTGTATATCCCCAGTTTTCTACTCCAACCAGACCGATTTTCGCTCCTTCTCGTTCCAAAATTTCGTGTTGGTTGATGAGAGGTTTCAAATCCATCTTTTTGAAGATTTCTGTTACTCCAATAGCATTGCGTGTCTTGGCTTCTTCGGTCAGTTTTCCTTGTCTTCCCCAACCGTAATCGTGGTTGCCAAGAATGGCATATTTACCGCTTTTAGCTTTGAGTTTTCTAAAAACTTCAATCCATGGTTCAGCTTCTTCGGGATCGGCATTTACCATATCGCCCGTAAAGAAAATGTAATCTGGATTCAGCTCGTTTATCATGGCAACGGCCTCTTCCATCGGTTCAAAATTCTTGTTGAAACTCCCCAAATGGAGGTCAGAAATCTGAACAATCTTCAAGCCATCAAACGCCTTTGGAAGATTGTCAAAACTCATTCGGTTTTGCATTATTCTCCAACCATACTTGCCTTTAGTAGTTCCCCAAAGCACAGAGCCAAGCACCAATCCTCCAACACTCAGCGCAATGGCATTCATAAATGTTCTACGGCTCATTTCACGCGTGGCTTCTTCTCGCGAACTGCGATAATGAATGTATCTGCCAAGCAGAACGAAGTCTGCCAATAACTGAAAAATGCAGATGCTCAAAAGCGTTACCGAAAGCGTAATGGCGCCAATGATGGTGTAATCCATCAGAAATTGATTGTCTCGATATTGGTCTCTGTTTACGCCAAAGTAAGAGGTGGTAGCATAGATAAAAATAACTACGAATAGAAACAAACCTCGGAATATCCATTTCGGACCCGGAAGCAATTTGTAAGTCAGAACATGGATAGTTCGGTATGCGTACAGAATTAAAGCCGCTGTTCCGAACAGGATGAGGTAGAAGACAATCATTTGAGGCGAAGGTACTGCATTGAGAAGCGCAATGTCCTTGGTTTACGAACAGAAATAGTTAAGAAATGTTGTCAGTTTGGGAAGAAAGTAACAACTAGCCTTCCGCTATAATATCAAACGTCATATTATCTTCCCAATCGTACGTCCATTCTAGAAAGATGCAATGGCCTAATTAGGTTGCTCGTAATTTGAATTAAGAAGACTTGTGTAAAACGAATATTTATAGCTTAAATTTATTGTTGTGGTGGTCTTGAGGTAATATTGAGAAAGAGGTTTACTTTACTTTACTAGTATGAAAGATGATTCCTTAGCGAGAGTTGACAGGTATAGTCCCGCACTTGATGGCGTACGGGCAATGGCTGTAATAGCAATCATCATTTATCATTTTAGAGAAAGCCTAATGCCTGGCGGTTACTTGGGTGTCGACATGTTTTTTGTCATCTCAGGATTCGTCATCTCCAATTCCCTGATTTCGAGACAAGACAATAGCGCATCGGGGTTTTTGGGTGGATTTTATAAAAGAAGAGCGAAAAGACTCATTCCAGCGTTGCTATTTGCTTTCACGGTAGCGGCCGTTGCTGTAAGTTTTTTTGTCAAGGAACCAACTACATACATTCTCACGGGGCTTTCTTCGTTGGTTGGCTTGGCTAATTTCAACTTGTACTATAATTCTATCGGATACTGGAGCGAATTTGCTGTGTTGAACCCGTTTACACACACCTGGACTTTAGGAGTTGAAGAGCAATTCTACCTGATATATCCAATCATTTTCTGGATTCTTATGAAAGGATCTTGGAAGGTTCGGAAAATAATTTCCGTTTTGGCCATAGCCTGTCTCCTTTCCTTCTTAGGTTTTGTCGAGAAGTCTGGATCAAATCAGATGCTGGCCTATTACATGATTCCGTTTCGTCTATGGGAAGTGACATTTGGCTGCCTCGTTTCAATTGGACTTGTAACAACGAATAATAATCTGTTAAAATTCGTCTTGGGTAAACTGTCTGCCATAGCCATCTTGTTGGTGATGGTTGTTTTTATATTTATTCCTCACGGAAACTTGGTAATCGACACACTTTTTATCGTTATTTCCACCGCCATTCTGATAATTAGAATAGTACAAGCGGAAAGTATTCAGAGTCCATCGCCCTCATTGTTTCCGATTTCCAACGGATTCATTGTATATATCGGAAAAATATCCTACTCACTTTATCTATGGCATTGGATTGTCATCGTATTGGGTCGGTGGACTGTTGGAGTCACTGATTCCACTCTATTGCCACTTCTGTTATTGATTGTTGGGTTTGCAGTGGTTTCCTATCACTTTATTGAGTGGCCTTTGCGGCATTGTAGTTGGAGAATGTCCTTGAGACCAAGGTTGGTTCTACTACCCATGATAGGAGCGGTGGTTGGTTCAATTGTATTGTTGACATTTTTTCCTAACCAAAACCATTTGTATCTCGGAAGTAAACATTCCTTGAGCTCAATTCTGGATAAATATCCTTTTCAACCATCCAAGAATCCTCCAAAATGCACTAAGATTAGAATTGTTGGCAATTCCCATTCTCTTCATATTGTACCTATGCTAACGGTCATTGCCGATAAGTGTGGTGTAGAGCTTGTATTCGAACAGCGCCCCAATTATATTCTAATACCAAATGGTGGTGATTCTGACATGGATAGGCTTGATGAGGTGCTTAATTCTCTTGACAAGGGAGATATCTTGATTCTTTCTAGCAAATACACCTACCTGTATCAAGTTCCGTATCTAAATGCAAGGGGAGATAAATGGAAAGACCATACCGAGGAGAAAAATTCAAAGGGCTTCGGTCTTGACATTTGGCTACAAGAGTTAGACGAAATTTTAATTGAAGCAGACGAAAGAGGAATCAACGTGGTTTTGTTTCTTCCTAATGTTGAGTTCAATACTAAAGTGATGAATGCGGATTTCTGTACTGCCGAGTGGTTTAGAAAGCCAGATAAGAAGTGCAATGTGACGGTCTCAAGAGAATTCTTAGATAGTCGATTCCCAAGTGCTTACTTCGAAGAAGTAGAAAGCAGAGTACGTTTCAATTCCAATTTTTTTGCTTTCAACCCATTACCGATTTTTTGTCCAGAAGAAGGAGATTGCTCGAATATTTTAGACGGAAAGGTCTTATTTATGGATACCAATCATTTAAACCCAGAGGGTTCGTATTTAATGCTGGAAGCGTTCCTTGATTTTTTGGTGGATAATGACCTGATTTAATCAATTATTAGCTCTAGACTCATTCTTGTTGATAGGCCTTTAAAAGGCATTAAGATTTCTGATTCTCCCGTTGTTTACCACTTTTTGTGAGACCTTACGTTCTTCAGCGAAGTAATTGGCAAACCTCGCACCATCCGTTTGCCTCCCTGAGGAACGAAGGGTCTCAGTTTTTCTCCGAACATAAACTTCTGGTAATCTGTGGGAGAATCAGTTTAAGATTTGTTTTTAATGCCTTGATTTTTCAAGGTAATGTGGCTCTAGCTCTCAGTTCGCAGTTCAAATGCCACTTTTTCCGACTCATTCCCTTCGGCATCAAACGTCCGCTCATTAAAAAAGCAAGTTCCATTACGGTCAACTTTAATTATCGTTGAACAAACTGTCCCGTAATCAGGAGTATTGATGAATTTGGCAGAGAGCAGTTTTTCAAACTCAGGGCCAACGCCTGTTTGAGGCAAATCTGCTTCCTTGGCAAAACTGCTATCGTGAAGGATGGAGAAAAGGTTTTCTGTTTCGAATGAGTTGGCTTCAATGGCAGCTTTCAGTTTCGCTTTTCCATCATCAACCTTGGGCCAAGATGTATCGAGAAAGGCATTGCTCAAACCATGAATTCCCGATGTAATGGTTTTGATTTCGTTCTCCACATTGGAATAGAAGAACAGCTTTTTTGATGTGCCTACAACTAGGTTAAAACCGTTGTACGCTTCGGGGTTTTCGATGGACTTTAAGTAGCTTTCTCCATCCACATCTGAAGTAAGGAAGTTAGAAACCAGCGTTCCGCGAGTCGGGCCTTTTCGGCCAAAGAAATCGGGATGGCGGTAGTTGGTGAGAAAGGCAATCTTCCCAGCCTTGTTGGTGCCAAGCCATGTTCCCATTCCTTCTAAATCTCGACCTGCCAAGACATTCGGTTCGTCTTTCCAAAAGTCCGCTTTGGCAGCAGGTCGTTTTCGGTACTCATCGCGGTTAGCTATGAGGATGAATGGAAACTCATCAGACTCATTAATGGCGAAGAGACATAGACACATTTTTTTAAGCGATTAGTGAATAGCGACCAGCGACCAGTTTTCAGCAACCTTCCCAATCTGTCACCTTGAACTTGTTTCAGGGTCTGTTAACAAATAGATGCTGAAACAAGTTCAGCATGACGCTACTTAAAGGTCTCATTTTAAATCCAAATCAGACTGAATAGCCTCAATCTTTCTCTTTAGTGCATCGCGAACAGTATCATACTCAGCTTTAGTGTTCAACGCACCATTCACCGAGAAATAGAACTTGATCTTAGGTTCAGTGCCCGATGGGCGAGCTGTGACAACCGTTCCGTCAGCGGTCTCAAACTGAAGTACGTTGGAAGAAGGAAGTCCAGTCCCAGTTTGGTTTCCATTAGTCAAGTTGGTCACTTTTCCAAGTTTGTAATCGCGAAGCGTCAACACTTCCGAACCAGCCAATTTCTTTGGTGGATTGCTTCGAAGGTCTTCCATCATCTTGGCAATTTCTTCGGCACCAGACATTCCCTTTTTAGTAATACTGATGAGGTCTTCTAAGTAGAATCCGAACTCAACATGAATGTCTTGCAACACATCAAAAAGACTCTTTCCTTGGTCTTTTGCCCACGCACACATTTCGGCAATAAGCACGCAGCTAAGCACAGCATCCTTATCGCGAACAAGATCGCCAGAGAGGTAGCCGTAGCTTTCTTCGCCACCGCCAATAAACTGTTCTTTGCCTTCCAGTTTCAGAATCAGCTCCGCGATGTATTTGAAACCCGTAAGCACATCGTAGCAAGGAACGTTCTGAGATTCAGAAATCTTTTGAATCAATGCTGAGGTAACGATTGTCTTGGCTGTAAACTGCTTTCCGTTCAACTTTCCCAGTTCGCTCCAACGTTTGATGAGATAATAGACAAGCAAAGAACCTGTCATGTTTCCGTTCAGCAATTCAAGTTTTCCGTTTGAGTTACGAACGGCAATACCCACACGATCAGCATCGGGGTCAGTTCCCATTACCAAATCGGCACCAACAGCTTCGGCTTTCTCCAAAGCCATTTTAAGCGCAGCGGCTTCTTCTGGGTTTGGAGAAACCACTGTTGGGAAGTTTCCGTTGGCCTCGTCCTGCTCCTCAACCGTACTCACATTCGTAAAACCAAGTTCTTTCAAGGTTCTCGGAACCATTGTTCCACCCGTTCCGTGAAGCGAAGTGAAAACGATATTTAAATCAGATTGCTTTTTGACGGCTTGTGGCGAAAGGCACAAGGATTTCAAACCAGCGATGTAAGCGGTGTCGATTTCATCGCTCACGATTTCAATCAACGATTCATCTGCGTTCCATTTCACGTCCTGCGGACCAGCAATTTTCTGCACTTCCGTGATTACGTTCTCATCATGTGGAGCAACCAGTTGTCCGCCATCTTCCCAATACGCCTTGTAGCCGTTGTATTCCTTCGGATTGTGTGATGCCGTGATAACAACACCACTTTTGCAACCGTAATGTCTAATGGCAAAAGATAACTGTGGAGTAGGGCGGAGCTCGCTAAACAAATACGCTTTGATACCATTGGCGGCAAAAACTTCGGCTGTTTTGCGAGCAAACAATGGCGAATTATTCCTCGAATCGTGGGCAATTGCCACGCTGATTTCTCCTTCAAATGAATTCTTGAGGTAATTGGCTAAACCTTGCGTTGCCATTCCAACGGTGTAGATGTTGATGCGGTTGGTGCCAACGCCCATCAAGCCACGAAGGCCACCTGTTCCGAACTCAAGTTCTTTGTAGAAACTTTCCGTCAGTTCGGGTTCGTTGGTATCTATAAGATTCTGAACCGCATTACGCGTTTTCGCATCAAATGCGTCAGAAGTCCATTGTTTTGCTTTTTCAAGTACGCTAGTATCCATTTGCCTCTATTTGCGGCAAAAGTACAATCAGGTTTGAATTAGGATTTACGAATGACGATTTTAGATTGTCTTTTACGAAGCATCCGTCATTCCCCTCTTGAGAGGGGTTAGGGGTGTGTCCTTATTCTGAATCTAAATCAATATAATTCTCAATCCAACCGTCAATATTCAAAACTACTTGGTCAAGGTTATTGAATACTTCAGAATCACTGAATCTCAGAACTGTTATTCCCAATTCCTCCATTTTTCGATTTTTCACTTCATCACGACTCTGAACTTCCTCAAGTTGATGACTTTGTCCATCAACTTAGATACCTAGCATCAGCTCATGACAGAAAAAATCTAAAATGAAATTATGAATTGGTTTTTGTCGGTGAAAATCGAAACCGTGTCGTTGCTTTCCTTTCAGTCGTGCTAAAAGTCTGATTTCCGATTTGGTACTGTTGCTACGTAGGCTCCTAGCTAGCTCTTTCAGGTTTGGGTTGTAAGGGATGATTTTTCTTTTCATGAATAAAAAACACACCCCTAACCCCTCTCAAGAGGTGATTTCCTAGAAAGTGGCAATCCGTAAATTGATTACGGTGTGACCGCTCTTTTTTGTCCAAAATTCAATAAAATGGACTTAATTGAGACTGGAAGAAGATTCAATGATGAAACGACCTGCATTAGGCATCTAGAAC
>JAIOYO010000038.1 GCA_021741075.1 Flavobacteriales bacterium
CGAAGGACAAAATATCGACTTTAAAATCTGTTGCACCGTCAGCATTTTCAACATTTACTACTTCCCCGAATTTTTTGATTGGTTTGGTAAGAACTTTCCCGGTTTAAGAATTTTCTGGAATCTGTTATTCGACCCTTGGCGGCTCAATGTTCAAATACTTCCTAAACCAGTTAAGGCGATAATTACTGAACGACTTCGGAAGCATGTTACAAGCACCTACACAATGTCTGAGGAAGAGACAAAGACCATCGAAGAACTTGTAACCTTCCTTAACGAATCTGTAGATAAACCTTTTGAAGAATTCTTTAGATACGTAAATCGTCATGATACATTTAGGCAAGAATCTTTTCCTGCGGTTTTTCCTGAGTTTTATGAATTAATCAAGGGCAATGAGCCAGATGAAGTTGATTGGACTCTTTCACAAATCGCACAAGTAACTGATAGGGCTATTAAAAACGCGCATTCTAATGAGGAGCTTGCTCAACTCCTTTCCAAAAGCCTGAATGCTGGTAAGCCATTGACACAAAGTCAGAGTTTGGCACTGAACCTTTTGAGATATCACCGAACGGTGCTTCAAGCAAATTTATCCTACGTTCCTGTGGTATTTAGTGCGCTATCTGGACTGCCTTTGCAAGATGTTGATCAAAATCTGAATGAGGCTGTTTTTTCCCGTATTAGAACAATCACTAGGTTAGACTCAAATGATTTAGACACCAAAAATGTGGCGTTATTACGCGCTTGTGTTCCGTACTCCAATGAGCTGCTCTACGCATTAGCTTGTGAACACCAAAAATCATTACTGGATAGTATTAATAAGTTAACCTTGATTGAACTCGTATCTCGCCTTGATAATGAATATGAAATATTCACCGAACAAGCGCAAGAATTAATCTCTGGTAAGGTTGATTGGAACATGCCCAATGTTTTTAAAGATGTGTGCAAAGCTTGTTTTTCAAACTCTGAAAACGAGACAAAGCTTGGGTTGGCAAAGAAATGGGCGGAATCATTTAAGTACGACTCCCACCATACAGCCAATTTATTATATGCGGTTTTTGGTTTTTATTCGAATGAAGCAGATTCAAATTCAAATAATCTTATTCATCTATTAACGAGCGCACTTGCACAAACGAAACAAGCCAAAGTCGACCCGTTATTCGCTCAAAAAATGTCGGTCTTGAATGTTTGCGCATTGCATTCTGAAAGCTTAATGTGCTCGTTAGTTTTAACAGAAAAAGAAACTCTAGCACAAGATATTTCCACGCTAAGTCTTATCGAGTTAATAAATCACGTAGAAGTTAAACATGGTCTGTTCGGTGCATTTGCAACACGGTTAATCGCTGATGAAATTTCTTGGGAAAATTGCACGATTTTCGAAGAGTGTGCAACGATTATCTTTCCAAGTAAAGAAGATGTTAGACGCTGGAATCTGTGCGAACAATGGTCTCATTTATTTAGAGACTCCAAACACTTAATAACACTCTATAAGGTTGTGTTAAACCTACCATCAGCACGCTCCATTGCGAAAACACTTGTGGATAGCTTGAGAAGCATGAAACACGCTAATTCGAATGTGGCTTTAGTAGCAGAAAACATTCGTTTGTTAGAACTGGTTTTGGAGACAGATGCAGTAGAACTTGCCTTGGCTGATTTTCTGCAAACAGGACAATCTCAGCTTTTCGATTCCCTATTGAAACAGACTCCAGCACAAGTTCGGGGTTTAATTGAAAATAAATATGGTGTTTCGACTCCTTGATTGGTAGTTTGGGAATCCGGTCGTAGCATAAGCATAATTCAGAAATCAATTTTCAATCACAGATTGATTTGAGCTATTTTAAAAATAGGATGGTTCGAAAATCCCAGCCACTTCTGTTCTAACCCGTTTAGAGTAATTACGTTTCTTGAAGTATTATTTAGCACTCTCCGTTATTCTCTTTGTATTGTGTCTGGAAGTTGGACTTAGGACAACGAGGCTTTACTCAACCTTCTCTGAACAGAGTACTGGGGATTTCTGGTTCGAATGGGGCCACACGAGAGACAGTTCCATCTATGCATACCATCCCAACAGGAATTTCGACATGGATATTGGAGACACTGTTTTTAGATATGTTATCAATGAACTTGGGTACCGTGAGCGACCAATGCCTCGTGACTCCTGCCCTTCGGCTCAGCGCGTTTTTGTGATTGGAGACTCTTTTACGGAAGGAAACGGTACAGAATATCATCGTTCGTGGACAAGATATTTAGAAGCGTCTGTAAAAACGAGATTGCCAAAAGCAGATTTTTTTGTGTGTGGAATTTCGGGCCTTGACCCTCACTATGCTTGGGCAGCCCTTAGCCAACAGTTAATGGCGTATCGACCAAGTCATGTAATAACTACAGTAAATGATTCAGACTTTGATGAGCAGATTATCCGTGGTGGATATTCCAGATTTAAGAATGGAGGTTCCGTAAAATATCTTCCAGCCCCATGGTTTCTTGCAGTTTATAGATTCAGCCATATTGTAAGAATGATAGTACATGAATGCTACAGCTATGATTATTACCTAATTAATAGAATCAACCAAGACCATAAGAGAGCCGAAGTTGCGGATAGTATTGCCCAATGTCTTAGCGACATAAACCAATTGTGCGTTGAAAACGGTATTAAGTTCCTTACTGTTATTCATCCTAATCCTCACAAAATTTGCTATCCACAAGAAGGTCTTGCAAGCGAAGTGCTCGCCCTAGACTCGCATAACTTTCATTTTCCAGTGGTTAGAATGTATGAACCGCTTAAAAACGCAATGAAAGGTCCAGATTGTTCAACTTACCATTGGAAAACAGACAGCCACTTCAATGGAGCCGGTTACAACTTGTTTTCAAGCGTTCTTTTTCTGGAGATTGAACGAGATTACCCTGATTTTTGGCATATTTCTATCGAAGCTCGATAATAACTTTTCCTTTCGTGACAAGGTATGTTTTACACTCTTTCTTACACCATGTATTAGGAATGAAAATAATTTCGGTAGAACAGCGAATAACGTCTTTCGTGAGGGGCTGAATTAATGTATCGCTTTGACCATCAGAAACGATCATCAATTTAACATCGTTCTTAGCATCGCTATAAATCCTCGAACCATTATTGCACAGCTCCACATTTAGCATTTGTCCGTTTATCGTAGGTGCCAATAAGTAGGCAATATCAAGCTTTTGAACATTATGTAAGTTTATCGTGTCAGACTTATTTAAAAAGCGATAAATGGAGCTTGGTTTAACGTAAAAATACTTTTGGTTGAACTCCGGCTCCGCAGTTGGGAGCCAATCGGCCATTAATTGCCTATTGCTCGAATTATCATGATAAACCTTTCGCTTCGAACGGGGGTCTTCAGGTCCTTCAACCGGATTTAGTCCGTTTACATGCCATTCGTGATATTCCATTCCGCGCTCAAAAACACGAAGCAAGATTGTTTTCTCTCTTGCCGCAGACAAAAGCAGCATTTCGTGAAATGGTTCTGAGGACTGCCAAATAAGGGTCGAATCTCCGTACATGTTGTGTCCTTTTATGACGAATCTGTTTCCATCATAAGCAGATAGATCCTTCGCCAAAGATTTGAGCCTTTGTATATGTGCAACTATCTGTCCGCTGACACTGCAGATTTCATAGACGCTAATCAAGGCAGCAACTAGGAGGAGATAGGAAAAAAAAACGGCTGTCTTATTCCGTTTTACAGTGCCAAAAACTTCAATCTGCACAAGCACCACGAAGACACCAGTGTAAGCTTGATAATATTGCTGAGTTGCACCGCTTATTGACGAAAACCTGATAATTACAAGGCTAATAAGTAGCAGACTAGCAATAAACAGGATTACTGAAATCAATCTGTTTTTGACTAGTAAATAGACAAAAACGATGACCATTGAAATCCAAAGCGGGTAGTATGCGTAGATTAAACTTCTATAGTCATCAGCACTTGGGAAAGACCAAGAATTAAGTGTAAAAAACTTATTTGCTAAATCTCCGTCATAGCTAGGAAAAAAGACAAATCGAAAACCTGCAATAAACAACATGATTGCAGCCGCCCAAAATAACTTTACTCTTGATTCGGTTTGAAAAAAAAGTAACACCATAGAAAGGCCCAAACATGGAAAGACCAGTGGATGGCCAGTGATGAGAAATACACATATAAGTGCTATAAAAATCGCAGGATAATAGTTGAAAGGAGCTTTATGTTTGAGCGTCTCAATCAGCAGCACCACAAGGGCCACTCCGTAATACACCTCTCCGTAAGGCCAAGCAAAGTAAGCGTCTGTTACTGCCAAGGTTTGCACTACAAGCATTAATGCTCCTACGTAAGTACGTTGGAAATAAAAGTGTCCCAACAAAAAAACCGCATAAAAAAACAGAACATGTCCAAGTGAATGGGCAATTAAAACTGACTTCATTGAAAGCCCCAAAAAGACAGTTAGTAGTGGCAAACACTGCGAAAGCCAAATGACGATGCGGCCTCTTTCTGTATAAAACCACTCGGTATTAACTACCCCAAATAAATAGCTACTCGCATCAGATCCATAAATTCGTTCTTCATAGAAATACGTTGCCAAAAAACCTAGCGCCAAAAAACCTAGATTGTAAAGCCAAAACAGCCGCTTCTCGTGATAATCGTGAGTTTGAAACAATGGATTTTTCAATTTCTACCTCTTTCGGTCGACAAAGGCCTGTAAATTAGCGTATTCCAAATGATTAAGGATTCCAACATACTCAATGCTGGCTGGATGCCTAAATCTCACCTGAGTATTCTTGTGTTTGGGGCCTTGTACTACATGGCAATCCTAGTATTAGCAGTCACTAATGTGGAGTCTAAATTCATAATGGATGGGTATTCTCATGTATTTACGATAGCTAATTGGGAAACTTTTTCGCCAACAATGGGGCGTCATGTTTTATTACTGCTTCAAATATTCCCAGTTTTTTGTGCGAAGCTTGGTGCGACAACAAAGGAAATAATGGTGGCTTACGTGGTCTGGGACGTCTTTTTTTTCGTGGTCATTTTTCTCATCTTACTGTATATCCTAAAAGATTCATTAGCAGCTCTCTTATCTGTTTCAGTACACGTTTTCGGCATGGTTTACAATCATTTTATGATGGTTGGAGAATTATCCCATGGCTCGATGTTCGCTATTATGACCATCTCATTAATCGTGAACTGGAACGAGCATTCATTCACTAAGCGCTCGCTTATAATTCCGGCAGCATTTTTTACAGTGTCATCGCACCCATTAGCATTGATTAGTTTCCTTGTTTCAATTTGGATTTGGCGATTTTATGTTCCTAAAGAGACCAGTTTTGGCCATCTCAAACTCTTATTTGTAAGTCTTAGCATGGTCCTATTAAAGTGGTTCTTTTTAGATGACTATGATAAGACTACGATAAACCAAGCGCAATCCCCATTGTCTGAAAGTGTCCTCCACTTTTTTGACCCACGTTTTTTTCTCAATTTCTCTCTACAGTTTATCTCATCGTCTCCAATTGTTGCTGCACTAACAATTTTCTGCTTTGTATTTTTAATAAATGAGTCGAAGTATAGAATCGCCTGCCTCTTCCTTTTGTTTCAAGTAGGCTGGATGATGGTAGCGAAACAATATCTTGATTTCTCCCATTTTTCACTCGAGAAGAGCCAAAGCATGATGCACGACAGGTACTTGTTTCCAATGCGATTTTTAACTCTTTTCACTCTTTGTTTTCTTTTGATTCCTTTCGGAGAAAAAAAGTACGCCTGGTCACATACGCATAGGTATGTCGTTTCTTCTTGGGTGCTTGGGATTCCATTTTTAATCTTTAGTGCCCAAAAACCGGGTAGAACAGTGGCATCACTCAGAAACAGCATTAATTATGCTAGGAGCCTTGGCGTTACTAAATCCTACTATCCTGTTGAAGAATATTGCCAAGATACATACATCCACAGAGGCAGTTTTTTCGCAACATTCGTTCTGTCCTCTATTGATGAAGGCGAGACATGCCATGTAATTCATGCATCAGAAAAAACAATTACAACTCTGCAAAACATACATGAAGATGAACTGCTTTTAATGGATGACCTAACCTTTTCCTATTCAGTATTGAACCCCACACGGTTTACTATTGAACCAAGCGCCTACAAAAAAGTAGATTTCACCTGCAATATCCAACGTCCCTCCTGAAAGTCTACTTATTGGATATCCTGATTACTAAAAAGAGCCGTTTACAAATTGTAATTACCGTTGCTCCTTCTTCGTGTTTAACGAAAACTTAATTTTAAGTTCTTTTGACTTATCATTTATACTAGCTCATCAAATCAAAATGAATACCCTTGCAGCATTGTCTTGAGCAACCAATGAAAACCGCCTTTTGCACCATAAGCACAAATGACCATCTTTTCAAAGTAGATGCTTTGTTTGATTCCTTAAAGAAGGTTGGCTGCAGTGCCGAAATGATTTGTTTAGCAACTCAGTCGGGTACTGACAACATTCAAAATGGTGTGCTACTTAGACCAGGGAGTATTGAACTTGGGGAGAATGAGCATGTTTTAAGAAGAAAACATAATTCTACAAGTGACGAACTAAGATGGAGTCTAAAACCAGTATTTATTAGTGCCCTATTGAATCAATTCGACAAGGTTGTATATCTCGATAATGACATCTACTTCTTTGATTCTCCAACTTTCATTTGGGACGAACTAGAGAATAGTGATGTGCTATTGACGCCACATAATTATCCTCGAAATCCAAAAAACAACCAAAATTGGCTTGAGGCCAATTTCAAGGTTGGTCTTTTCAATGCTGGTTTTGTAGGGGTAAACAAGAATGCGAAATCTATTATGGACTGGTGGGCCGATTGCTGTGTTTATCGTTGTGAAAAGAGTTGGTTTAGAGGATTGTTTGATGACCAGAAATATCTTGACCTCGTGCCAATTATTCATTCAAACACCAAAATTTTAGAGCATAAAGGCTGTAATGTGGCTGGTTGGAATATTGATGTTTGCCAACGAACAATCTCTTCAAATGGAGACATCACAATCAACGACACTTGGCCGATTGTTTTCGTACACTTCAATGGTTTTTCTGTTAGAGCAATAATAAACGGAGAAGATTCTTCCTTAAAACCCCATCTTCATCTCTACGTTTTAGGACTTCAAAAATTCAATCCAAAGTTGCTTCCGGACAATTTGTGGAAAGAGAATACGACCTGGGACAGGGTGAAATTATCTGCTTGGAAGTTCTTAAACGCGCTGAATAAAATTTAGCCAATGGTTTTACTTATGGAGTCGCTTTACAATGTCTAATTGCGTTTGTGGAATTGCTAAAATGTTATCACTGATGCACTTAATCAGTAGCCTCGGCATTCGGATTAAATGGTTGTAACAACTCCCAATATTCTGGGAAAACGTTTTGGAAGGATTCCTTTCTGTAGGTATCTCCTCGTTCAAGCTCGTTAAAGAACAACTCTGAGGGTTGCTCTGCTGGAGCATTTAGCATATTAAGCACATTGTCCCACGTTCTGGTAACTCCTTCTTCAAACTCCACCTTCAACGCGCTCTCCGTACTACTAAGCTTCTCTGCAATTCTCTGCTTCACTTTAGTTGGTAGGTTTCGCATGGCCAAACTATACGGTCCATGAAGAAAATTGAGATATACACTCATTCCTGGAAACGTTGCAGATACCCAAGAAAGGTATTCAGGTAAATAAAAAACATTTAGAGCGCTAACGGTACAACACATTTTATACTCTATACTATGATTACCATAGTTTGCTTTATTGTCTACGTATGATTTTATATTCTGAACAGTCGTCTCCCAAATCGCACCGCTTCTTTGATATTCAAACCTTTGGCCACAATCGTCAATGCTAAAGTTGATTAGTACTCGTTTGAATGCCATAAACACTTTCATCAAATTGTCGGAATATATGGTGCCGTTGGTATTGATGAGAAGCGTAATATTTTTGCTAAAACCATATTCCACACAGTATTCCATAAGCATCAACGTTTCCTTCATAAAGAGGGGTTCGCCACCAAACAACCCTATTTCAACCACGTTTGGTAACCAATCTTTTAAAATATCAAGATTGTCCTTATTAAGATTGAGGTGTGTTTCCTCTTCTATTCCCTGTGTTTCTTTGGCTTCAGCAATCCATCTTGTGCTATACTCAGGGCTACAGATTCGACATTTTAGATTACAAATGTTACTCGGATATATATCTAGTCGAATAGGCGCTTTGGGGTTGGCTACAGACTCTTTACTTGGTCTATAACTGAATGAATCATACCGCATTGAACGAATACCACTTTCCTCCTCTTTCCAACATACGCTACACTTGTCTGGTTTTTTTCCTGCCTTAAGCTGTTCCCTCAAATCGACTAGTTCTGAACTTTTCCAAGCATCTTCAATTGTGTGCCTGGGCGCTTGTAGCTCTTCTCCCTCATTATGTAACGTATCAACCCACTTACAGCAAGGCTTGTATTTACCATTTGCGGTCATCATTACGTTTATGGAAGGATAAAGGCATAGCGTCTCTTCCTCGGTCAATAACGGATTTCTACCAGTAACCGCAGAAACTATTTTATCAAGGTTAAGCTTCATTCAGGCTCGGTTCCGTTTGCTAAACTGAAAATAACATTCAATTCGTTGACTAATTCTCCGGTTGGCAAACAATAAAGGCGCCTGAGCTCCTCTGTACTTTGTGCTTTAATCAAATTGACTACCGTCTCTTCTAACGCTCGAACTTTTTTCTTTTTCAAGGCCTCCACGATATAAGCGTCTTCATAAATATAATTCCTAGCAGCTTCTTTAATCTGGTTCACAAGTTCTTGCGAAGACATTTTTATGCTTTCTAATGCCCTCACTTGTTCCTGTTGCTTGGCATTTTTCTCCCAGCTCCTAATTTGATTATTTACTAAGTTCAGATAATTACGAACGTTATTGTCGTAGGTAGTCCTACTGCATGATTCCGGTTTTGGGCCAATTGTATTGCTTGAAAGCTTGTTCAATATATGTTCTAACTTTTTGGCACCCAAGGTCCATATTGCTTGTTCATGAGGGTAAACCACCGTGTTAAACCACAGCGCTATGTTCCGCTCATTTGCAAACTCAACAGACGAAGCTAATTGCTGCCAATTCAAACGTAAAGGGTTCATTGAAACCTGCATGTATGTGTTCTTCGTTCTGGTATAATCTAGTAACGAATGAAAATTATCCATAACAGTTTCAAAGTTGGCTCGCTTTCGAATTCTCAAATACGTATCCTTTTCAAATGAATCAATAGATACAATGATATTACAGTTTAGTTTATTTAAAAGTGCGCTTACTCTATTGTTGAACACAGTGGCATTCGTAGTAATAGTAATCTTTATCTCTGGTTTGATGTTGGCAATTCTTTCCCAAATGTCATAGTATAGGTCAATTAAGAATGGCTCTCCGCCCAAGAATTTAGCCTCCTCCAAATGAGGAATAAACTCTTCTAGTTGCTCAACAAATTGCGAATCATACGGACTGGTCATTGGTGGCAAATGCTCCCTGTTTTTTCTTATTGTGGAAGACAGTTCCCCTTTACACATGACACATTCGAGGTTGCACTTATTGCTCAACTCAAATTCCATTACCGTAGGGTATTCCTTTATTTTATACGGGTAGTCGTACAGTTTTGCAAGCACCGATACGTGGTTTCCTTGTTTCATATTGTGAATACAAGTGCCACAGCGGTAAGCTAAGTCTTCCTTTTTTAAGGCCTCTCTTAGTTTTGAGAATTCTGGTCCAAACCAGATTTCACGAATCGTGTTCTCTGGGTATTTACCCATTTCTGTCAGGTTCAGCCAGCAAGGCCCCACCTCTCCACGCACATTAAAATACATGCTATTTGATGGAGCATGACAGATGCTGGTTCTGTCCTGAATATGTCTAGACGAATTATAGTCGAGAAGCCACGATTCCTTTCGGTTTAACCACAAAGCGATTGAATTTGGAAACTGCTAAGTTACATCTGTAGGTTAAATGGCGGTATTGGCCTCTTAGAAACACAAAGAGAGCAGCAAAACTGCTGCTCTCTTGGAGGTCGGGAGCGGATTCGAACCGCTGTACGAGCTTTTGCAGAGCTCTGCCTAGCCGCTCGGCCACCCGACCATGTCGCAAAAGTAATAATCAATGCCTAATGGCACACATTCATTTTAGCTTCCAAACTATTCGGCTTTGTCCGAGGCTTCCTCCAACTGGCGGATTAAACTTAATTAAGCTCACTTCCCATTCAGAAACCCAAGCATAGTGTGCTTGAAGTTTGAGCGCAATACGTTTGGCAACTGTTTCAATTAGCTTGGAGCGGACGGCCATTTCCTCTTTTACAAGGTCATAAACAACCACATAATCAACGGTTTTGGTCAAGTCGTCTGCGTCTGCACATGCATCAAAATCGGCCAGTGCCTTAATGTCGATGCGGTACTTTCCTCCTATTCTTCCTTCTTCTTCCAAACATCCATGATAGGCGTGGAGGCGGATGTCTTCTATGAAAAGTTCTTGCATCATTTTAATCTTTCAACACCCTCGCGAAGACGAGCAACAACTTCTTCCTGACCCAAAAGTTCCGTCATTTCAAACAAAACTGGGCCACCACCTTGTCCGCTCAACAACACTCGAAAGAGTTGCATTACGTGTCCCGGATTAATCTCCAGTTTCTCTGCCGTTGATTTGAATGTGGTTTCAATCACGTCTGTTTTCCAATCCGCAAGGCCGTTTAGGTCATCTGCCAGAACAGGGAAAAAGCGCGCTGCATTCTCATTCCATCGTTTACCAATGACCTGTTCATCAAAATCAGTCGGTTTTAGGAAGAAATAACTTCCAAAATCCCAAAACTCTGATGTGAACTGCGTTTTCTCTTTAATCAAAGAACACACCGCGGTAACATACGTTTTATCTGCATCAATGCCCTCTTCCTTGAGCTTAACCAAGAAAATGTCGGCTAATTCGGCATCATCACGTGTTCTTAGATATTGCTGATTGTACCATTTGGCTTTCTCCGGATCGAATTTAGAACCAGATTTTCCAACTCTTTCCAACGAAAACGCTTCGATAAGCTCTTCCATTGTGAATATTTCTTGATTCGTGCCCGGATTCCAGCCCAACATGGCTAACATGTTCACGAATGCTTCTGGAAAGTATCCTCGTTCACGATAACCCTGCGATTGTTCCCCGGATGTTGGGTCTTGCCAATTAAGTGGGAAAACTGGAAATCCCAATCGGTCTCCATCGCGCTTGCTCAATTTTCCATTGCCATCAGGCTTCAGAATGAGTGGCAAATGCGCAAATGCTGGCATTACATCTTCCCAACCCAAATATCTGTAAAGCAAAACATGAAGTGGTGCAGATGGCAACCATTCCTCACCTCGAATAACGTGGGTAATCTTCATCAGATAATCATCCACAATATTAGCCAAGTGATAGGTGGGCATTCCATCCGATTTGAACAAAACCTTATCGTCCATTTGCGATGTGTGTACCACAACCCAACCTCTAATTACATCATGAAACCGAACCTCTTCCTTTCGTGGAATCTTGATTCGAATTACATATTGATCTCCATTATCCAAACGTCTCTTCACCTCATCTTCCGATAAGGTCAACGAGTTCTTCATGGATTCACGTGTAACCGCGTTATACTGAGGCGCGGCCACTTTCGCCTTGGTTAGTCGCTCACGCATTTCAGTCAATTCCTCTGACGTGTCAAAAGCGTAATAAGCATGGCCGCTTTCAATCAATTGATCAGCATATTGGCGGTAGCTGGCTTTTCTTTCCGACTGTCGATATGGACCATAAGGACCTCCTTGTCGCGGACCTTCATCGAACTGCATTCCGCACCACTCCAGTGCTTCCATCATGTATTCTTCCGCTCCTGAAACGTAGCGAGTTTGATCCGTGTCTTCTATTCGGAGGATAAAATCTCCTCCCAATTTCTTGGCAAGAAAATAATTGTAAAGTGCCGTTCTAACACCTCCCATGTGTAACGGTCCTGTTGGACTAGGAGCAAATCTTACGCGTACTTTTCGGTCTTCCATTAAGGTTAATTTTGGGCGCGCAAAGTTAGCCTTATTTCGTGTTTCAATTTTACAGTCAGCTATCGAGCTTATGGAATACCTGTATTTTTGTTAATCGCGGCAACAAAGAAATTATGCAGGCGTTGAGAAGGAGATGAGCGCGAAAAGCAACCAATTAATCCAGAAGTTAGATGAGTTTATTCGGAAATATTATCTGAATCAACTTATTCGTGGAACGCTCCTGACCACAGGCCTGTTGGTGGCGTTTTTCCTTGCCTCTGTTTCGCTGGAATATTTTGGGCATTTCGGCACAAATACGCGCACCATTTTCTTTTATGCTTTGGTGGTTGTTTCGTTCGTTTCGTTCGGAATGTGGGTTGCCGAACCATTAATAAAGCTTTGGAAAATCCGCCCTGGTATTTCGTACGATGAGGCCGCTTCCATCGTTGGAAAACACTTTTCCAACATTGAAGACCGATTATTGAATACGCTTCAGCTGCAACGAACTGCCGAAACTTCCAGTTCTGAGTTGCTTTTAGCTAGTATAGACCAACGGATTGGCGAACTAAAACCCGTTCCGTTTGCAACTGCCATCGACCTTGGTCAAAACAGGCAATTTCTGCGTTATGCCATTCCGCCTTTGTTGCTGCTGATTCTCATTTTGATTTTCTCTCCATCCCTCGTAATGGAAGGAACGCGGAGAATTGTAAACCACCGAACTGCGTTCGAAAACCTCGCTCCATTTCAGTTCAATATTCAGAACGAAGACCTTTCTACCATAGAACTTCAAGACTTTGAATTACTTGTTTCTCTTGATGGAAAAGAGGTGCCAAACGACCTTTATGTGGAGATTGATGGCAAGCGCACTTTGATGAACAAGTTGAGTGCAGCCAAGTTCTCCTACGTTTTCCATCAACCTCGAGAAAACGTTAATTTCTCTTTGAGCGGAGCTGGGTATAATTCGGATGAACATCTATTAAAAGTGCTTCCGAAACCTTCAATTGTTGGGTTTGATGTAGAACTTGAATTCCCAAAATACATTGGTCGACCAATTGAAAATCGCCAAAACAGTGGCGACCTTCTTATTCCAGAAGGAACAAAGGTTAATTGGGTTTTCAGTACTGCCAAAACGGATGGAATTAATGTGGTGATTGGTGATGAAAACCAAACGCTTAAACGTGTTTCGAAAAACAGTTTCACGTTTTCTGAACGTTTCAAAATCAGTTCAGAATATACAATTGTAAGCTCCAATGAGTTTATAAAATCGGGCGATTCTCTTCGCTACACCGTTACCGTTATACCTGATCTTTATCCATCCATTTCGGTAATTGGCGTGGAGGATTCTCTAAACCCGAAAAAGCTCTATTTCAATGGTCAGGTCAAGGATGATTACGGCTTCTCTTCCCTTGTTTTCAAGTACAAGAAACTGGATAAGTCAGGGTCTGCTTCGGAAGAAAAAGAACAGGCTATCAATGTTTCGAAGGGTCAGAAAACAGAATCTTTCTTCCATTTCTGGGATTTGGCTCTCATTGGACTTGCCCCTGGCGATGTTGTCGAATATTACTTCGAGGTCTGGGACAACGATGGCGTGAACGGAAGCAAGTCTTCCCGTTCCGAGAAGAACACCTACCGCGTTGCCACCATGGATGAACTGGCCGCTGAAAACGACTCTAAGAGTGAAAAGGTGAAGCAGGAAATTTCTGAAAGCATGAAGATGGCGGAGAAGATGAAGAAGTCCATCAAGGAGATTCAGAAAGACCTTCTCGACAAGAAAAACCTCGACTGGGAAGACAAGGAAAAGATGAAAGAGGTGCTGCAAATGCAAAAAGCCTTGCAAAAAAAGATGGGAGATGTTCAGCAGAACTCCGAAAAGAAGAACTCTAAGATGAATGAGATGATGGAGTTTGATCCACAGCTTGTGGAGAAACAACAGCAGCTCGAAAAACTGTTTGAAGAAGTAATGTCGGAAGACATGAAAAAGCTCTTTGATGAGATGGAAAAACTCATGGAAGAGATGACCAAGGAAAAGGCGCAGGAGCTTTTGGAAGACATCGAGCTATCAAACGAAGACCTCGAAAAAGAACTCGACCGTAGCTTGGAGCTATTCAAACAAATGGAGTTTGAGCAAAAACTGGAGCAAACCATGGAACGCTTGGAACAACTTGCGAAAGAACAAGAAAACCTTTCGGAAGAAACCAAACAGAAGACTGCGGAAAATGAAGAACTAAGCAAAAAGCAAGAAGAACTAAACAAGAAATTCGAAGACATCAAAAGGGAGCTTGATGACCTAGAGAAGAAAAACGAGGAGCTTGAAACCCCAAACAAAATGGAGGATTTCGAAAATGAAGAAGAGTCTGTTTCAGAGAACCAGAAGGACAGCCAAGAACAACTGGAGAAGGAACAGAATAAAAAAGCGTCTGATTCTCAGAAAAAAGCTGCGGATCAAATGAAAAACATGGCTCAAAAGATGGGCAACATGATGATGCAAATGCAGTCGCAAGGCGCACAAGAAGACATGGAGGCGCTACGTCAAATCGTGGAAAACCTGCTTACGCTTTCTTTTGATGAAGAAAAACTCATCAACACCTTGAAAGTCACTAATCAGAACGACCCGAAATACACAGATTTAGCACGTCAGCAACTCAAACTGAAAGATGATAGTAAACTGATTGAAGATTCTCTTTTCGCCCTGAGCAAACGTGTTCCACAGATTGAAACGATTGTCAATCGCGAGATTCGTTCGGTTAACAGCAACATGAAAAAGTCGATCCAAAACATGGCTGATAGACAGACTGGACAAGCACTTTCAAGACAGCAATTCGCACTCACATCTTTAAATAATCTTGCTTTGCTATTAAGCGAAACAGTGCAGCAAATGCAACAAGCCATGGCTTCGCAAATGCCTGGTTCTGGTTCGTGCAACAAACCCGGAGGAAAGGGAAGTAAGCCATCTGCTGGTGCCATGCGTAAGCTTCAAGAGCAGATGAATCAGCAACTTGAACAAATGAAGAAAGGTATGCAGCCAGGTGGCAATAAACCTGGAGACAAGCCCGGAATGAGCCCTGGAAACAAAGGAATGAGCAAACAAATGGCACAGATGGCTGCTCAACAGGAAGCACTTCGAAACATGGCGCGCGAGTATGAGTCTCAACTCAAAAAAGAAACGGGCGGAAAAGGCAGTTCTGGCGACATGAAAAAATTGCAGGATTTGATGGAGCAGACCGAAACGGACCTCGTTAATAAAATGATAACTCAGGAAACTCTCATGCGTCAACAAGAGATTCTCACCAAGCTTTTAGAAGCAGAATCAGCGGAACGCGAAAGGGAACAAGAACAACGAAGGGAATCGAAGGAAGCTAAAAGTGAAGATTATGGTAACCCTGAAATCTTTTTCGAGTATATAAGGCAGAAAAATAACGAGACTGAACTGCTGAGAACTGTTCCACCAAACCTTAGTCCATTCTACCGGAATAAGGTTGATGAATACTTCAAAAAGCAGTCGGAATAGCTGCACTAATGGAAAAACAAAGCCTGAATTTTGACTCAAGGGCCGACAACATCGTCATTGCCGAAAAACTTGTCGATGAAGTTTGCAAGAAGTTCGCAGTAGACGAAGATTACTACGGTAACATCTTAATTGCCGTGACCGAGGCGGTGAATAACGCCATCAATCATGGCAATCGTCAAAACCCAGATAAAAAAGTTCATCTTGAGTTTGTTGAGCGTGCTGACCGACTTTCGTTTAGCGTTATTGATGAAGGTGATGGATTTGATCACGAAGCACTTCCAGACCCTACCGATCCAGAAAACTTAGAAAAGATTAGTGGTCGAGGAGTGTTCCTGATGAAACACTTAGCTGATGAAGTTGAGTTTTCACAGAATGGAACCAAGGTCGAAATGATTTTTAAAGTCGCTTAAATGTCTTCCGTTTCGTTCCATTCGGAGCAAACAAATTTTTCGCTTTCCAATGAATATCAGATTTCTAATTGGCTAACTCAAGTTTGTCAAAAAGAAGGAAAGAGGCTCGCTGAGGTAGCTGTAATATTCTGCTCGGATGACTATCTATTGGATGTAAACCAAAGGCATCTTGAGCATGATTATTATACGGATGTCATAACATTTGATTACAGTGAAGAACTAGATGTTTCTGGTGACATCTTCATTAGCATTGACCGAGTTGAAGAAAATGCTCTCTCTTTAGGTATTCAAATGATCGATGAACTCCACCGAATTATGGTTCATGGAACACTTCATTTGATTGGATATACAGACAAGACCACCTCTTCCAAAGAGCAAATGACAGCTAAAGAGGATTTTTACCTATCTTTGCGTTCCTTTTAATTTTCATAACATTTTGGTTATCAATAGATTAGAGTTGTTCCACGTGAAACAATGGTCGAATTATGCAAAAGCATTATGATGTAATTGTGGTTGGAGGCGGACATGCTGGTTGTGAAGCTGCTGCCGCTGCTGCCAACCTCGGATCCAGAACCCTTCTTATCACCATGAATATGGCCACTATTGGTCAAATGTCATGCAACCCTGCAATGGGCGGTGTAGCTAAAGGGCAAATCGTAAGAGAAATAGATGCACTTGGTGGATATTCCGGAATTGTTTCAGATAAATCGATGATTCAATTCAGAATGTTGAATCGTTCCAAGGGACCAGCTATGTGGAGCCCAAGGTCACAAAACGACCGTTATAAATTCGCATATGAATGGCGAATGATGCTAGAGCGTACCGCAAATCTAGACTTTTGGCAAGACACGGTTAACGAACTAATCGTTGAAAACGAAGCCGCTCGCGGAGTTAAAACATCACTGGGAATCGAATTCCGATCCAAAGCGATTGTTCTTACAAATGGGACTTTCCTTAACGGGCTAATACACATAGGAGAAAAGAATTTTGGTGGAGGAAGAAGTGCAGAAAAAGCTGCGACAGGACTTACTGAAAACCTTAACAAACTGGGCTTTGAAAGCGGAAGAATGAAGACCGGAACTCCGCCTAGACTAGATGGACGGTCAATCAATTACTCCGTAATGGAAGAGCAGCCTGGAGACGAAAACCCAAGCAAATTTTCATTCTCGGATACACAAAAATTGACGCAGCAACGGAGTTGTCATTTAGCATACACCAACGATACTGTACATGACATTCTTAGAAGTGGATTCGAGAAATCGCCAATGTTTTCTGGTAGAATCCAAGGTATAGGTCCTAGATATTGTCCTTCCATTGAAGATAAAATTGAACGTTTTTCAGATAAAAACAGACACCAACTATTTGTCGAACCAGAAGGATGGGACACGGTAGAAGTATATCTAAATGGGTTTTCCACTTCCTTACCAGAAGATGTACAATACGAGGCTTTAAGACACATTCCCGGAATGGAGAATGCGAAGATTTTCCGACCAGGATATGCGATTGAATATGACTATTTTCCACCCACACAATTGACCCATACCTTAGAAACTAAACTGACCAAAAACCTGTTTTTTGCAGGACAAATTAACGGAACCACTGGATACGAGGAAGCTGCCTGTCAAGGATTAATGGCTGGTATAAACGCACATCAAAGCACGTCAAATAAAGAACCGTTCATTTTAACGCGGTCTCAGGCTTATATAGGTGTCCTTATAGATGATCTTATAACAAAAGGCACTGAAGAGCCTTATCGCATGTTCACATCGCGTGCTGAACACAGAATACTACTTAGACAGGATAACGCAGATGTACGACTTACAGAACTCGGTTACACAATTGGTTTAGCTTCCGAGGAAAGCCTCAAAAGAATGGAAGCTAAAGTTGAGGATGTGGCAACAATCGAAAAACTCCTTGGTAAGCTTAGCCTAGAAACAGAGGAAAGCAATCCTTACTTAACAACCAGAAACAGTAATTCTGTTAAGCAAAAACTTCGGGCATATTCCTTGATTTCTAGACCAGAAATTGACCTTCCATCTATGATTCAGGAAATACCTTCAGTAGCGAAAACAGTACACTCCATCAGCACCAATTTGGAAGTAATTGAGCAAGTAGAAATCCAAGCAAAATATAGCGGTTATATCCAGAAAGAACAGGATTCTGCAGATAAGATTCTACGCTTTGAAGGAATAAACCTCAAGCCAGATTTTGACTATAATAAACTCGAATCGCTATCAGCAGAGGCAAGGCAGAAACTAACCAAGATAAAACCTAAGTCAATTGGACAAGCCTCCAGAATAAGCGGTGTTTCTCCTTCTGACATATCCGTACTACTCGTTCATTTAGGTAAATAGTTTCACGTGGAACATTCTTTAGAAACACTTAAATCATGTCCATCATGCGGGCACAAATCATTCAAAAACACCCTTTCCTGTATAGATTACACATACTCGAAGGATAAGTTTTACTTGGTAAAATGTTCGGCTTGCAACCTTCTATTTACCAACCCAAGGCCAGATGAATTAGCAATCGGGAAATACTATGATAGTCCTGAATATGTCTCACATACAGACACTAATTCTGGCCTACTTTTTACACTGTATAGAATCGTAAAACGTTATACACTTAAACAAAAAAGAAAGTCGCTTGAAAAGTTCTCAATCGATAAAAACATTTTGGATTATGGTGCGGGTAGTGGTGATTTTTCGAACGAACTAGAACAGAATAATTGGAATGTTTCTGCCTATGAACCGGATCATAACGCAAGAAAGAAAATAGAGGAAAAGAACTCTAAAATAAAGCTTATTGAGAAACTACGAAACGTAGAAACTGAATCGAAATCTGTCATAACGTTATGGCATGTATTAGAACATGTCCATCAATTGAACGAGACAATCAGTGAATTTCATCGCATCTTAACGACTGAAGGTATCATAGTCATTGCGGTTCCCAACCATACGTCATATGATGCCTCATTTTACCTAACTGACTGGGCTGCATATGATGTACCACGTCACCTTTATCATTTCGATCCTGAAACTTTGGAAACGTTGATGTCTGCTAATGGATTTCGACTACACCAAATTAAGGCAATGTGGTTTGACGCTTTTTACGTTAGTTTACTAAGTGAGAAAACTATCAGCAAACCAGGTATACTCAAAACTATCTTTGGATGGATAAGAGCATTCTTGATTGGGTCATACTCCAACATAAAGACAATCATAAGTACTAAAAAATGCTCGAGCGTCACGTATGTATTTAAAAAAGCGATTTAAGACGCTTTACAGCTCTTTAATCGCGCAAATGATGTGTCCCATCGAAACGCTAGAGAAAGCCTCGTAAACGAGCCCAATCAAAGCGTTTAAAACAACGAACTTAACTTCCTGATTTACATAATCTTAAACGAATTTTAACCTACTATGTAGTTCATCTCTATAAGAACCACCAACTGGAATCAATTTTTTCTCATCTTCCATGACCAAATTACTTTGTTCAATTGCTACAATTTTATCGACCCTCACGATAAAGGACCGATGCACTCTTAAGAATTCACTTGTAGACAGTTTAGACAGCATATCTTTCATTGTAGAATGAACTGTAAACTTTGATTCCTTCGCATGAATGATAACATAATCTTTAAGTGCTTCAACATAATAAATGTCCTTAGTATTTACTTTAACCAATCGACTATTTGATTTAACGAACAGACAGTCATCTGATGATTTATCAAGTACGATAGAGGAGTAGAGGTCTCTTTCTTTACGAACTTCTTGTTCCTTACCATGCTTATACAAAGCCATTTCAATTGATGTATGTAAATCAATTTCCTTAAATGGTTTAATAATATAACCATAAGGTTCAGTAACCTTTGCTTTACTTAGAGTACTTTCATCAGCATAAGCTGTTAGAAAAATAACCGGAATCTGATAACGATTCCTAATTTGTTCAGCGGCTTCAATCCCGCTAAGTTCTCCTTTAAGCATTATGTCCATCAGAATAATATCTGGTCTATGCTGACCAGCTGCTTCTATAGCACCTTCTCCAGTATTTTCGACACTTGGAACCGAATATCCTAATTTCTTAAGACTATTCTGAATATCTTTTGCTACAATACTTTCATCTTCGACAACCAGTACACTTGTTTTTGCCATGATTATTGTTCTTTGAATACGATATTAAACTGAGTTCCATTAGACGAGTCTATATATAAGTCGCCTGTAATTTGTGTTACTAAAGTGGTCACTAATTGCAAACCGAGAGACTCAGCGTTTTCGATGTCAAAATTATCAGGTAAACCTATACCGTCATCACTGATAATAAGTTTCAGTTTACCATCTGAAAGTTTCGAAAATTCTATTCTTATTACACCTTTCACTCTTCCTTGAAATGCATATTTCAAAGAATTAGACACTACTTCATTAATAATAAGCCCACAAGGAATGGAAGTATCCAAATTGAGATAAAGCTCTTCTAAATCGAAATCTAAAGACAGACCACCTTCGGGTCTACCGTATGAATGAAATAAATTACGCGCAATGTTTTGAATGTATTCAGAGAAATTAACTTCCGATAAGGTCTTACTTTGATATAGACTTTCATGCACGAAGGACATCGACTTAATTCTATCCTGACTTTCCCTTAAAATACCTAAAGCTGTTTCGTCATTAATATAAGAAGATTGTAAGTTTAGTATGCTAGAAATAACTTGCATATTATTCTTAACACGATGATGAACTTCCTTTAAAAGAACCTCCTTCTCCTTAATGGATTCTTCTAATTGTTTCTCGTACTCCTTTCGTTCCGTGATATCTTCGAATACAGCCACAAAGTAATTAGGGCTATCATTAGAATCACGAACAAGAGATACCGTCACATTTGCACTCAACAATTCACCATCCTTCCTAACGTAAGTTTGTTCGCGAGAGAAATTTTTAATTCTACCACTTAATAACTGATCCCAGTCCACGAGGCTTTCTTCCACTTCTTCTTGAACACCTAACTCATAAAACGTCTTCTTATATAATTCCTCAGCAGTATAATCCAGCATATCACAAAGACGTTCGTTGACAAGAAGGAAACGTCCCATTTTTGCAATTCTAGCTATTCCAATATAAGCCTGATCATAGATGGCTCGATGACGCTCTTCACTTAATCGAAGCTCTTCTTCTGCTTTCTTAAGTGCTGTAATGTCACGGGAAACTCCCATCGCACCAACAGTTTCGCCTTTTTCATTTTTAATGACGGAAGCAGACAAAAAAGAAATGAAAAAAGTTCCATCCTTCTTCCTATTAATAATTTCATTTGCCAATGAACCAACTTCAGTGATTCGCTCAACGACCTTTGTCATCTCTTGATCATCAGAAAACAATATTGACAACGGTTGTCCTATTACTTCTTTTCTGGTGTATCCGAATGTGGCTTCGGCAGCAGCGTTGTATTCGTTTATATTGTAATCAATATCCGTGGCAACAATCATATCCAAAGAACTATCTATAATGCTACGCGCATATTCCTGAGCCTGACGAAGTTCTTTTTCAGCTTTGCTTCGTTCGATAATTTCCCGTTGTAATTGAAGATTAGTTTCCTCCGCGATTTGAGCCCTTAGTTGCTCTCGAGCGAGTTGCTTTCGAGTAGATATATCATGTATCAGTAGCTGAACCGTTCCATCTTCTAACAGTCCACCACTTGTTTCAATATCTAGGATAGTATTAGTATTAACACGTTTGATTTTCAACTCAATAAAACCAGGTTGTTTGCCAGCTCTTATTCGTTTGAGCAATAAATCGAACTCGTTGTTGTAAGAAGGATGTAAAAATTGAACTGGTACCAACTTTGCAACCTGTTCTTCACTAATTCCAATCAACTTAAGTGCATGTGGATTAGCATAATCAATCTTATTATTGTTAATTATTAATACACCAACAGGAAGATTTTCTATTAAATTCTGATATCGTGCAGAACTCTGATCTAGCTTCACATTACTCATCTTCTTTTTCTGCTTGCACTACTTTCTCACCATCAACTTTTATGGTCTCTCCTTGTTTATACGTAACAACTCTGATTTGAATTCCTTCTTCATTATAGGAATACCAATCTCCTTCCTTAAAACCAAACTTAAAACTTCCAGCTTCCTGAACTTGGCCACTTTCGAAGTAATACGAATGTTTGCCGTTCTCTGCTCCTTGCTCAAATTTACCTTCAAACTTAATCTTTCCACTAGGAAAATAACTTTTCCAAATACCGTTACGTTGACCAGCAACATAAGTTCCCTCTTCTCGGTCGTCTCCTATATCTTGAAACCAAGCACCTTCCTTTTCTCCTGATAAATAATTGCCTTTAGAAACAACTTTTCCTGTGTCATTATATTCAATTGCAAGACCTTCCTCTAATCCATCATAAAATACTTCTTCCCTCCAGGTTTGACCATTACTGTAAGTCCATTTCCAGTCACCATCTGGTTTTCCTTTGTGATAGGTTCCACGTTGCTCTTCCTTTCCATCACGGTAATAGAACAACCAATCACCTTCACGCATTCCATCTTTGTATTTCCCTTCACTTCTTAATTCACCTGTTTCGTAGAACTCTTTCCACGGACCCTGGCGTCTTCCTTCAGCATCAACTATTCCTTCACCAATAATTTTTCCTTTGTTGTAAATTTTTGCAGCAGAAACTTCGCCTTCAGGAGTGTATTCTCTATGCACACCTTCTTTCACACCTTTATTATAACTACCGACAGATCTTACTTGAGCGTTTGGATGATACTCTCTTTTGATATCCAACTTTGCCAATTCTTCAGGATCTGGAATCAAAATACCATCCACATATTTTAAGGTTTCTACTAGATTACTTTCCTCATCGTAGGTTTTGAAGTATCCGTTCTTCTTGTCGTTGCTATATCTTCCTTCGACTTTGGTAGAAAGATTTGGATAAAACTCTCTCCACAATCCCTGTTTCTGATTGAATTTATCTTTTCTATTAATCCGCTCACGACCAGCAACAAAACCATTTCTGTATTCAATTACTGCCGTAATTCGCCCATCATCTTCTGCAAACTCATACCCATATCCGTGCTCCTTTCCTTTTCCCAACGTATCGATTGGAATGATTTCTAGCAACTTCCCAGAAGGATAGAAGGTTTTGATGGTTCCTACTAACACATCATTGGAAAATTCTTCTTCCTTTTGAACAATTCCATCCTCGAAATGGGTCTTTTTAAAACCATTTTTCTTTCCGCCTTGATACGAAATGCTCTGAGAAACAATTCCAGTTGGTCCGTAAAATATCCAGATGCTATCGAGTTCATGATTCGACCTATTGCCTTCTGATTTCAAAGTTCCATCATCGTAAAACGTTTTCCAGTAAGCCTCAGGCTTTCCATCCAACATATAACCTTCGCTAGAAACAACTCCGTTTTCGAACTTAAACCTTACATATTCCATCTCCTGACCAACTGTTTGGCCAGCGCAGCATGATAGTATCAGAAAAAGACTAACTTGAAAATTCATTCGGGATGCTAAAGATAGTTGCATTAAATCTTCCTTTAATTTTAATGAACAGACGATAGTATTATTTAAAAGATTGATTTAAAAAATATGGTAATGATATATGCTTGTTTATTCGTGTAAAACAATTCTCTGAGCGTTTTGGTTAACGGACTTATAAGCTTTACATAACATGAAATGAACAACTTTTATTGGGTTACTGTTTCAGAAAACCAAGCAATTAGAGAGTTATTCACGGTTTGTCAATAAGGGTGATTGTTGGTAATTGGTTGAATAATGAACGGTCTAAAAAGAGTTTCGATCGTTGATACTTGGGTGATCTTTTTTCTTGCATAATCCAATGTTTTGCCCAACTGCAATTAACTATCGGTTCATGCAAACTTATGTTTGAGAAGATGTTGACAACCAAATTAGTTTTGCAGATATGATTGGTTAATAAGCCGCAAGTTTGAATCACCACTTTATCAACATACAAAAACAAATGAAACACATTGCTATTTCTTGCGACCATGCAGGATTTGAACTGAAAGAGCGAATTAAGCTGGTTCTCACAGAAAAAGGGTACTCAATCAAGGATTTTGGACCAAGTACAGACGATAGAATGGACTATCCAGATGCCATACATCCGCTAGCAAAAGCTATTAATGAAGGAGAAATTGCTCTGGGAATTATTATCTGCGGTAGCGGAAACGGAGTGGCGATGACGGCAAATAAGTACACGAATGTGCGAGCGGGAATTGCTTGGACACCAGAACTGGCAGAACTTACGCGTCAGCATAACGATGCAAACGTGCTTTCGCTTCCAGCACGATTCATCTCAGAAGAAGTTGCCTTGGAGTGTGTAGATAAGTTTTTGAATACCGATTTTGAAGGAGGAAGACACGCAACCCGCGTGGACAAAATTGCGATTACATGTTAAGAGGAGCTTTAATAGTTGGATTAGCGCTAAGCAGCGTTCATGCTCAGGCTCAAAAAGATGAATTACAACTGAAATATGCTGAAACTATTACCGCTAAGGATTTGCGTTCGCGACTTGAAATTATTGCCTCAGATGATTTTGAAGGTCGGGAAACAGGACAACTTGGCCAGAAGAAAGCAGCCGAATATATAAAGGAACGATTTCAGGAATTTGGTTATCAGCCGATTGAAAAATTGGGAGGATATTTTCAGCCATTCAAATTACAGCTAACGTATCCAGACACCGTAAAACTGGTTGTAGGAAATGACTCTCTCGAGTTCTTGAAGGACATGTACTATTTCCCAGGGTTTGGAGATATACGAATTGAAACAGACATGCTTTTGTTTCATGGCTATGGGATAGAATCGGAGAATTACAATGACTATAAGAATGTTACGCCAACCAATAGGGTGATTATGATTCTTGGAGGAGAACCAACAGATAAAAAAGGCAATTCGTTGATTACTGGAACAAAGGAAAAAAGTGAATGGACTACGGATTGGAGCATGAAAATTGAACTGGCGCAGGCGAAAGGAGCGAAAGCGTTGCTAGTTATTGATGATAATTTCTCAACCTCGGTTACTCAGTTCGGGCGCTACATTAAGCGGCCAAATTTGGAATTAGGAGATACGCCAAGCGATAAAACGGGCATTCCGCTCATATACATTAGTTCTAAAATGGCAGATAAAATTTGCGCAGGAGCAGGCATGAAGGACCTTAGGAAGAAGATGATTAGCGGGATTTCAAAGAAAAAGGCACCTCATAAACAAGACATTGTCAATCTGCCAATTGTTATTGACGTGAAGAAGAGCCGAGAAGAATTGACCTCCGAAAATGTGTTGGCCTATTTGGAAGGAACCGAGAAACCCAATGAGTTGGTTGTAGTGACAGCTCACTATGATCATCTTGGAAAAAAAGGAGACGACATCTTTAATGGCGCAGACGATGATGGTTCTGGAACGACTTCGTTATTGGAATTGGCTGAAGCTTTTGCATTGGCAAAAAAGGATGGTCACGGACCGAAACGCAGCATGCTTTTTATGACCGTTTCGGGAGAAGAAAAAGGGCTGTTAGGTTCTGAGTTTTATGCAGATAATCCTGTATTTCCGCTAGAGAATACGGTTGCTAACTTGAACATAGATATGATTGGACGGATTGACGAAAACCACGCGCCCGATTCAAATTATGTTTACATCATTGGTTCAGACAAATTGAGCACGGAGCTGCACGAGCTCAGTGAAAAAACGAACAAAACCTATTCGGGAATTGATTTCGACTACACCTATAATGACGAGAATGACCCGAACAAATTCTATTATCGATCGGATCATTACAATTTTGCTAAAAACAACATTCCAGTTATATTTTACTTCACAGGAGTACACGAGGATTACCATCAACCAACGGATACCGTGGATAAAATAATGTTCCAAAAAACAGAGAAAATTGCAAGACTCATATTCCACACAGCATGGGAAATTGCCAATCGTGATGAACGTTTGAAAGTGGATGTAATGCCTAAAAAATGATTTATACGCTTCCGTTCATAGCTGCTTTGGTGGGTTGGTTTACCAACTACATCGCTGTGAAAATGCTTTTTCACCCAAAGAAGCCCGTGAACATTCTTGGCGTGTATAAGCTGCAGGGTATTTTCCCAAAAAACCAGCAGAATGTTGCAAATAAAATGGGAAAGATGGTGGCCGAAGAATTGCTCTCGTCTAAGGATCTTAAGGATAGAATTATCTCCGAAGACAACATCTCATCTATTGTTCAAATCATTGAAAACAAGATTGAAGATTTCTTTTCGGTTAAAGTGCCTAAGCGATTTCCAACGATTAGCCGATTGATTTTAAGCGAAAAACGAAAGGCTAGGATCGTGCAAGAACTTATGGCAGAAGTCCATACAGTCGTTCCAGAAGTGATGGAAAGCTACTTTGGCGACCTCGAAGAGCAGTTTAACGTTGAGGAGATAATTACTGAAAAGGTGAACGATTTATCATCCGACAAACTCGAAGATTTACTCATGAGTTTGTTGGAGAAGGAATTCAAATTCATCGAACTAATTGGAGCCGTTATTGGTTTTATAATCGGCTGGATTCAGGTAGGAATGGTGCTAATAGGAGGAATTTGACGGGCTACTTATATTTTCTTCTTCGAATAATAGAGTAGAAGAGGAGCAGCATCAGAATTCCTGCACACCACAAGCCATAAACGCTTATTTCAGGTAGCCCGTAGATGTATTTCACGCGGTCTCCCCAATCTACCGTCATGGTTATTGCAGAGCCGATAATGAATGCAACAGCAAGAAATGTTATTGCCATCCTATTGGCAATGGTGTCCATTTTCTTGAGCAAGTAGCCATAGCCTTGCAACTCAACCTCAAAATGGATTTTCCCGTTGCGAGTTTGGTCTAAAATCTCTCGTACATCCTTTGGAAAAGAAGTCAGGAACGCGTTGATAGAATTAAACCGCTGATTAACGTCTTTCCAAATGTTTTCGGGAGAATACTTCTCCTTCATCAACTTTAAGCCATACGGGCGGATAAAGTCATAAGTATTAAAGGTTGGATGAATAGTCTTACCAATACCCTCTAAAATAGCAAAGGCGCGGAAAATGAGAAACACATCACCGGGAACACGTATTTGATGATCAAACATGATTTTTTGAAGCCGCTCTACGGTATCTGCAATGCTCGCTTCATCAACACTCAGAGAGGCAAAATCTTCTATCAACTCATTGAGGTCGTACTCTAATTGGCGCATATCGCTAATGCCATTATCTACAGAGAGTGACTTCAGATTTCTAGCCATCTTAGCCGCGTCTCGTTCTGCCATGCCAACAAAAACACCTGCAAACGCATATTTGTCTTTTCGCATCAGCGTGCCCACCATGCCAAAATCAAGCAGGCAGATTACTCCGTCTCTTCGAACCAATACGTTACCTGGGTGTGGATCGGCATGAAAAATTCCAAACTCAAAGATTTGAGTCAGGTAGATGTTCATACCATTTTCAGCAACTTTTTCAGGGTTTAAACCCCATGCTTTGAGCTGAGAAACGTCAGAGATTTTGCAACCTCCGATGAACTCCATAACCATCATTTTTTCGGTGCTGAATTCTCTGAATGCAGCCGGAATAATGAAGTTTTTGTAGTCTTTGTAAAGATTTCGGAAACGATCGAGGTTACGAGCTTCCGTACGATAATCAAGCTCTTTGTGCATGCTACGTTCGAAAGAACGCACCATGTCCATAGCGTTAAGAATGCCTTGTTTTTTGAGGTATCGATCTGCTCGGGTTACTCCATCGGTTAAAATGGCCAAATCGCGGTAAACCATCTCTTTAACTCCTGGACGTTGAATTTTTACAACTACTTCCTTACCTGAATGCAACCTCGCCTTATGAACCTGACCGATGGATGCGGTTGCCAACGGCTTTTCATTGAAGACCTGAAAAACATCTTCTAGTTTCTTACCCGTTTCTCTTTCAATGGTTGACTTTATCTCTTCAAATGGTACGGCAGGAACATTATCTTGAAGCTTCTCAAGCTCTTGAATGAGCGGAGCTGGAAGCATATCTGGTCTGTTACTGAGTACTTGAGCAAGTTTGATAAATGTTGGTCCTAGCTCTTCGCAAACCATTCGAACACGTTCCCAACGCGTATATTCAAAAACTGGTAAGCCTTGACGTTGCCAGGATACGCGACCTTTTTCAGACACAAAGTTCCTAAGTGTGGAGTTAGTCACCACATCCTCAAATCCATACTTTATCAGAACCGCAATGATTTCGCGGATTCGGCTCAAGTTCTGGAAGGTTTGTCCGTTGAATATCATCAGTAGCGAAGGCTAATGGGCGAAAGTAGTAATTACCCTAATAGTTGATTTAAACAAAAACGCCCCAGCTTTCGCTGAGGCGTTACAGAGATGTCTGTTTTGTTTATTGATGAACATTTAATTGTAACGAACCAGTAATTTCCAGTTGTGCGCCATTTTGAATGTCGATGTTGAGACAATCACCATTTGCAGCGGTAATCCTTGGATCGTTGGCGCTTGGTGCAATGGTGGTTACTGTCGTAGGACCAGGAACGCAATTGGTCCAATTATCTGGATTATGCCAATTCGTGTCAACAGTCCCAGTCCATGTTGTTGCGGCTTGTGGTCCAATGATAGTTACAGTAAAACTTGCCGATGCCGCGCCACATCCAGCGGGGTCGTTACTTGTAAGCGTAAATGTTATTGCACCAGTAAACCCAGCAGCCACGGATGCAGTAACTGTCGAAGGAGAGGCAGTAAATCCAGTATTCGAAAGCGTAATGGCTGGATTAGCTGGTGCGAAACTCCATTGACCTTGAGTCGCAGACCCACCGATTAATCCTCCTGAACCTAAGAGACCACCAGTACCAGTGACTGTTGTGCAAGTAGTGAAATTAGCCCCAACTGAAACAGTGGGTAATGCGTTGATTGTTACGGTGGTGTTTGTAGAGAAGCTACATCCGTTAACTGTAGTCATCGCGTAAGTAACCGTATAGGTAGCCGGGGTACTTGTTGCTAGGTTAATTTCTCCTGAAGTCGCGTTGATACTTAGTCCAGCTGTAGAGCTGAACGTACCACCGGAAGTACCCGTTAGTGTCACCGCAGCCGTACCAGTAGCGCAATACGGGCTACCCGTATAACTGATTGTAGCAGTCGGCAATGCATTAATTGTCACAGAAGTTGTAGTGGTATTCGAGCATCCACCGCTAGAGAAAGCGTATGTCACTGTGTACGTAGCAGGTGTACTTGATGCCAAATTAATTTCCCCAGTACCCGAGTTAATACTCAGCCCAGCTGTAGAGCTGAACGTACCACCGGAAGTACCCGTTAGTGTAACCGCAGCCGTACCAGTAGCGCAATACGGACTACCCGCATAACCGATTGTAGCAGTCGGCAATGCATTAATGGTCACTGAAGTTGTAGTTGAGTTGGAGCAACCGTTACCATCAGTCACGGCATAAGTCACTGTGTACGTAGCAGGTGTGCTTGATACCAAGTTAATTTCGCCAGTACCCGAGTTAATACTCAGCCCAGCTGTAGAGCTGAACGTACCACCGGAAGTACCCGTTAGTGTCACCGCAGCCGTACCAGTAGCGCAATACGGACTACCCGCATAACCGATTGTAGCAGTCGGCAATGCATTAATGGTCACTGAAGTTGTAGTTGAGTTGGAGCAACCGTTACCATCAGTCACGGCATAAGTTACTGTGTACGTAGCAGGTGTGCTTGATACCAAGTTAATTTCGCCAGTACCCGAGTTAATGCTCAGCCCAGCTGTAGAGCTGAACGTACCACCAGAAGTACCCGTTAGTGTCACCGCAGCCGTACCAGTAGCGCAATACGGGCTACCCGCATAACTGATTGTAGCAGTCGGCAATGCATTAATTGTCACTGAAGTTGTAGTGGTATTCGAGCAACCGTTACCATCAGTCACAGCATAAGTTACTGTGTACGTAGCAG
>JAIOYO010000039.1 GCA_021741075.1 Flavobacteriales bacterium
CATATGGTAAAGTTTCGAAATTATTAGAATGTATCCAATTTGAACCCAATTAACTATTGACGCACGATAACCTACCCCTGAAGTGACTGAATTAGTTTTTACTACCGTTTCATCAGTCCAATAGACATTCGGAGCATTATTGTATACAAGGTTCGACTTTTTCCAATCCACATAAATTGGCGTGGAAAGCTTGTTTTCAATCGAAAACCCAAATTGTCCGTGCTTCGCCCAAAAGGAATAGACAATTCGAACAGTATCGTTGTCAAATACATACTGGTTCTTCCCTTCCGTTATCTGCGGGCTGGTAGGCTGAAGAAGACATAATTGAACTACTTTGATATTGCAGGAGCCCAAAGTGGTTGCTGCAATCAGCAGAAGCAAGATTCGAAGATTCATATTGGTTTGTTAGGTTTCCCAATACTGCGAACACGTCATGTCATTTCCAACATTCTCATGTCTTCCTCTGCAATCGATATTTGAGAACTATATTTTGACTTCAATTGTCCAACTACAAATCATTAAAATAGTCCTTTAGAGCCCAACACTCCCACTGCAAAGCTCTACACCTCTCCTGCAAACTTCTACACCAGCGGTGCAGAACCTTACAGCACTCCTGTCCAATCTAACATCGCAAGAGTTGAATTCTACAGGAGTACTTTTCATTTCTACAGCAGAACATCAGAATTCCACAGTAGCATAGTTGATCTCAACAGTTAAACTGTTGAATCCAACAGTTGGACTTCAGAGCTTGTTTTTAGTACTGTTCATTCCTAAAGTTGAAGTTTAAGGCTCTGAAATTCAACTGTTTGCTTGTGCGGAATAACAATTTCACACTTTTTTTCAATTGGCGAATAATAAAGCAGGCCCGACCGATGTTATTAGGAAAAGGAGAAAATCTCCTACAGGATTTGCCTTCCTGAAAACACTCACTAAAAACTGAAAAGAAATGGCTAAGAAAACTGCACGGGTGGTGATTCCCCGTAATCCTGAAGAGCTCATTGAGTTGGGCGAAGGGATTGTTCTGAAGCACAACGAAGATCCTGCCACTAGCCCCATTGCGGGCTTGGATATGGCCGAGTTTGAACAGCTGGTGCTAGATGCCAAGAAGAAGAACGCGGAGGCGAAGAAATTGCGCAAGGATGCCGAAACGGCAACGGAAGACCGCGACAGTCTGCTTGGGCATCGTAAGGATCAGAACAGCAATACGCTGGGTACGGTGCTCAATTATGTGTCACGCTCAAGAGATATCCTTCTGGGTAATTTCAGAGGAAAGGAGCAGCACTTGGGAGACTATGGATTTGTGGTGAATAAGAGCAGTGGCAGTTCGCCATCAGAACCTACAAACCCCGCACCTTAAATGAAACGAGCCGAAATGTGAAGGGCGACATCAACAGATGTCGCCCTTTTTTGTGTCTTTCTCGTTACTCTTCGCTCAAAAAGCTCAAAAAATCTTCTCCGGATTCAGAATTCCCTTCGGGTCAAAGACGGCTTTAATACCACGCATCAAATCCAAATTCTTTTCGGCCATGGCCAAGTGCATGTACGGACGTTTCGCGATTCCGATGCCGTGCTCTCCAGAAAGCGTGCCTCCGAGTTCAACCACTGCTTTAAAAATGTCGGCAATGCCTTCATTCACCTCCTTATTCCAACGTTCATCAGAAATCTGCTCTTTCATCACATTCACATGAAGATTACCATCTCCCACATGACCAAAACAAACCGAGCGGAATCCAACCCGGTTACCAATCTCCTTAATTGCCGAAACCAGCTTGGGAAGATTCCCTCTTGGCACAACGACATCCTCCGCCTTCGTCAACGTATATGAGTTTACCGCAGGAGACACGTTTCTACGCAGTCGCCATAAACCTTCTTTCTCCTCCGCGCTTTGCGCGAAATAAACTTCGCCCGTTTCGTAGTTCTCCAATACGCCAACAATGGTTTCGGCATCGCGCATCAGCACTTCGTCATCGTTACCATCCAACTCAATAATAAGATGGGCATTGATGTGGTCGGGCAGATCAATGGCAACAGGCGCACTTAGCACCTCATCCACATACTTCATGGTAATTTCAATAGCATCGCGCTCCACAAATTCCATCCCCGAAGGTGTAATTCCGGCCATGTAAATTCCAGAAATGGCTCTGCAGGCCTCTTCGGCAGTTGTAAAGGGAACCAAAAGAGTCACATCCTTCTTAGGAAAAGGTCTTAATTTGAAAACAATCTTGGTAATGATGCCCAGCGTGCCTTCGCTGCCACACATCAACTGCGTGAGGTTATAGCCCGTAGAGTTCTTGAGTACGTTGGCGGCAGTCCAAATGACTTCGCCCGTTACCAAAGCAACCTGTATATTAAGAACGTAATCACGGGTAACGCCATATTTCACAGCTTTAGGTCCACCCGCATTTTCGCCTAGATTTCCACCTAAAAAGCAACTTCCTTTGCTACTTGGGTCGGGCGGATAAAACAAGCCTTTCTCTTTCACCTCATTCTGAAATACCTCGGTAATAACACCGGGTTCAACCGTGGCTTGTAGGTTCAATTCATCAATCTCCAATATCTGGTTGAAGCGTTTCATCGCCACTACTACACCACCTTTTACAGGGAGCGCACCTCCACTCAAACCCGTACCTCCACCACGAGGAGTAACTGGGATTACATGGTCATTGCAAAGTTTTAGTACTGCCGCCACCTCTTCTGCAGTTCGTGGCACTACAACCACTTGTGGCATAAAAATGTGGTCTTCCGTTTTGTCGGAAGCATGCTCGGTAAGCGTGTCTTCATCAATAAAGAAATGGCTCGCGCCTACAATGGTTTTCAGCTCTTCTTGTATCTCTTTGGTGATATGACCGTATAGCATGCGTTTGGGATTTAATCTGCTTACCGCAAAAGTACTCTCCATATGATGCAACCATTACTAAAAACCAGCTTAGTTTTTCTCATCATTTTCAACACAACTTGGCTCTGGGCTCAGTCTGAAATTACGCTTGAGGATATCTGGAAAAACGGAACATATAGAACTGAAGGTGTTTACGGAATCCGCTCGCTCAACGATGGAAAGCGTTACACTACCCTCGAAAACGGAAATGTGGTTTGCTATAACTACGAAACAGGCGATTCAATCGAAGTAATAGTTGCTGCAACTGATTTGAAGTTGGATGAAAAACTAATCAAAATTGATGACTATGAATTCAACAAAAGCGAAACCAAGCTGCTTCTTTCTACAGAGGAGAACCCCGTTTACCGCCATTCTTCGAGCTACAAGTTTTACGCATTTGACAGAACCGATAAAAAGCTAACCGAAATTGCGGATGGCCAACACGTATTTCACGCCACATTGTCGCCTGTTTCCAATCAGGTTGCGTACGTAAAAGACAACAACCTTTTTGTGCAAGACCTTGATGCAAACACCACCAAGCAAATCACCACAACGGGGGTTTTCAATGAGATTATTAATGGTAGAAGCGATTGGGTTTATGAAGAAGAATTCGCCTTCACCAAAGCATTTCAGTGGTCGCCAGATGGTCGGTTTATTGCTTATTATGAGTTCAATGAGAAGAACGTAAAGGAATTCTCAATGACCAAATATGCTGGGAACCTCTACCCCACCGAAGAAAAATTCAAATACCCGAAAGCGGGTGAAGAGAATTCGAAGGTTAGAATATTCGTTTACAATTTGGAGCGCGAAACAAACGTGAAGGTTGATATTGGCGACCGAGATGATATTTACATTCCGCGTATCCTTTGGACCCACGATCCAGCAACGCTTTCCATTCAGAGAATGAATCGCCTCCAAAACCGCTTGGAGCTGCTTTTTGCCGATGCACTGATGGGAAAAACCCGCGTTGTTTTAAAGGAAATGTCAGAAACCTACATCGACATTACCGACAACCTCACCTTCTTAGATGATGGACAGCAATTTATCTGGAGTAGCGAAAAAGATGGTTACAATCACCTCTATTTGTATGACATTGCTGGAACAGAAAAAGTGCAACTGACTTCTGGCGAATGGGACGTAACCGCGTTCTACGGTGTGGATGCCAAGGTCAAGAATTTCTTCTATCAATCATCAGAAGACGGCCCTACGCAACGGCACGTGTTTGTGGCATCGCTCAGCGGAAGCTCAAAGAAGAAGCTTACCCCAGATAAGGGTCAGAACGAACCGAGTTTCAGCAAGACCAATGAGTATTTCATTAATAAATATTCTAACGCCAATACCCCTCCCGTTTATTCACTCATGAACGATAAAGGCAAACCTATCCGGGTGCTGAAAGACAACACGGCATTGAAGTCAAAGCTGGCAACCCTGCAACCTCCTCAAAAGGAATTCTTCTCCTTCAAGCCTTCTCACGGAACCTCCTTAAACGGTTGGATGATTAAGCCAACCAACTTCGACCCAACTCGAAAATACCCTGTGCTATTTGCGGTTTACGGTGGTCCGGGCAGCAATACTGTCCATGATTCTTGGGATGCGTATTGGGGAACCGAACGATACATGTGGCTACAAATGCTAGCACAGCAAGGCTACATCATCGTTTCGGTAGATAACCGTGGAACAGGAAACCGTGGCCGAGATTTTAAAAACTGCACCTATAAGCAGCTTGGAAGATTAGAAATTGAGGACTACATAGAAACCGCAAAATACCTCGGCAAATTGGAGTACGTAAATGCTCAAAGAATAGGAATGTATGGCTGGAGTTATGGTGGCTATATGAGTTCACTTGCAGTGACAAAAGGAGCCGATTTCTTCTCTATGGCCATTGCCGTTGCCCCAGTAACCAACTGGCGTTTTTATGATTCTGTTTACACCGAACGCTTTATGAGAACCCCGCAGGAAAATCCCAAAGGTTATGACGACAACTCGCCCATCAATCACGTTGATAAGATGAAAGGTGCCTATCTTCTTGTTCACGGAACAGCAGACGATAACGTACATTTTCAGAATTCGGTAGAAATGACTGAAGCGCTCATTGAGGCAAACAAGCAGTTTGATTTTTATATGTATCCAGATAGAAATCACTTTATCTACGGAAAGAATGCGCGTTTGCACCTGTTCTCTAAAATGACTGACTTCATCAAGAAAAATCTATAACACCACCTCTGTCCTGTGGACATTTCCCCAAAGGGAAGAAAAGCGAAACGTAACATTTGGATAAAACTGGCAACATTTAGCTACTTTCATCGCCCTTCACAAACGAAACATGACAGCAAACCAACAGCAACAATTATTCGGACACCCTGCAGGATTGTTCATCCTCTTCTTCACCGAAATGTGGGAACGGTTCTCTTATTATGGTATGCGGGCTTTGCTCGTGCTATTCCTAGTAAGCGGATTAGATGAAGGCGGCTGGGCTTGGGAACGAGAAGACGCACTTGAGCTATATGCCATGTACACTGGTTTGGTTTATCTCACTCCCATTTTTGGTGGATTGCTTGCCGATAAAGTTCTTGGTTTTAGAAAAGCAGTTTTGCTCGGAGCGTTTCTAATGACTTGCGGCCATGCCGCCATGGCATTCGAAACTGAACTCACATTCTACCTAGGCCTTTTCCTTTTGATTATTGGCAATGGCGCTTTCAAGCCGAACATTTCGTCAATTGTTGGAAATCTCTACCCTCGCAATAGCGAAAAGAAAGACGGTGCTTACACCATTTTCTACATGGGAATTAACGCTGGGGCTTTCCTCGGAATTCTCCTTTGTGGTTACATCGGAGAGAAAGTGGGCTGGAGCTACGGTTTCGGACTAGCCGGTATTTTCATGTTTTTGGGAATGCTGCAATTCTACTTTGCGCAAGGCATTTTCGGCAGCATAGGCCTCAGTCCAAAAAAGGATGAACATTTGGAAGTTTCTCAGATGCAAGGACACATGGAGATTGATGAAGAGAAGGAAGAAAACGTTCCTGCTAACGTGGAAAAAGACAGATTGGTCGTCATTGGAATCTTGGCATTCTTCACCATTTTCTTTTGGATGGCATTTGAGCAAGCTGGTGGCTCCATGACCATATTCGCAAAAGATTACACCGATAGAGTGCTTACTGGTGGAGCCGCAGACACCTTTCGTTGGTTCAATACCATTCTTACCATAACTCCATTAGCTATTGTAACATATGTTCTCATTTCCCTGTTCCGAAGTACGTTTAAGAGCTATGCGCTATCAAACATCTTCCTTGGAAGCAGTTTTGTCATCATTTGGGGAGTTGCCTTGTGGATGATTAAGAATGAATTTACGCAAGAAGCAAGTGAAGTTCCTGCTTCATGGTTCGGTATTCTCAATTCATTTTTTATCATCGCATGTGCACCCATTTTCTCCAAAATATGGGAAAGCAAGCTCAATCCTTCGGCCACGTTTAAGTTTGCTTTGGGTCTGATTCTTTTAGGGTTAGGCTTCGGTGTACTTGCCTTTGGGTCTGCTTCCATTCCATCTGGTGCGGCTACGGCCTCCGTAAGCATGGTATGGCTTATTGCAGCTTACTTCCTTCACACGATGGGAGAGCTAACGCTTTCACCAGTAGGACTTTCTTACGTAAGTAAATTGGCACCAGCACGATTGGTTGGTTTGATGTTTGGAGTTTGGTTCCTTGCTTCAGCTATTGCCAACTACCTGGCAGGTTGGACAGGCAGCCTTATCGACAAAATCACGGAGATGTATTCCATGTCAACGTTTTTCCTCATCTATACGGGTTTACCCATTGGAGCAGGACTAATTTTGATACTTCTTACACCAATGATTAAAAAGAAAATGCACGGAATCCACTAAAAGCGCAACTTTTGGCATTGTGATACCGTAATGAAATTTATTAATTTGTGTGCTAGCTGTCTGACCACGGCTATAACACAAAAATCCATAAGCGAATGGGAGATTTGAAAGCAATAAAGCTGGAGGCTACGAAAGAGACTCCACATGTAACGTTGGATGCGGTAGGGAACAAGTTTGAGATAACTGGACGATCATTTCCGCTGAACGCGAAGGGGTTTTACCTCCCAATTTTAGATTGGTTGGAAAGCTATGCCGAGAACCCAAATGCAAAAACAGCGTTCGTTTTTAAGTTAGAATACTTCAACACACCTTCTTCAAAGTCAATATCGGACATCCTCAAAAAGTTAAAAGAAATAAAGGATGCAGGAAATTCCGTAACGGTTTATTGGTACTACGAAGAAGACGACATCGACATCCTCGACCTTGGTCATGTATTTGCCCGCACAGTTGGAATGGATTTCGAATTTAAAGAATACACCGACTAGTCAAATCTTACTACGATTTGAACCTGATGTGGGAAACCGTTTCGGGTGTTTTGTTTCAGGATTTTGCTCCTTCTCTCGCGAGCGTCCTCGCTCGGGAACTACCAACTCAAATTTTCGGTACCAAATGTTCCAACCCGTTTGTTTTAATCACATGCGCGGTCGAAAGTAGCATCCCCAACTTTCCTGCTGGAAATCCTTGCGATGCCATCCACTCCAAATAATGGACAGGAATTCGGATAATCACCGTTCCCTTGTATTTACCATACGGCATTTTGAACGTGGCAATCTCTTTCAAAATATTCGGGTCAGGCGCGGTTAGCATGGCGGAAAGATAGTTGTTGCAATCCCTTCTTCACGACAACAATTCCTGATTATTGGCGCCCAACTTCGGTGCTTCACTCAACTTCGCTGACCCGAAAACCGTTGGAAATACATTCTTAAAAAGTGAGTGTTCCGAAGCTTCTTGAACTGTAAGAACGGGCGATAGACAAACCTCTTCATTTTCCAATTTATCAACCCAAAATTTCATCGGTTGTGAAGAGAAAAGCTCCTGAACTTCATCGATCAGTTCAATTTCCATCAGACGCCCACCCCACTCTGGGTGGTCCATCAGGTTGCAGAATTTCTGCCAGAATTTCGGTTCCAACGCTCCGAGCGCCACGTGTCGGCCATCAGCACATTTGTAGATGTTGTAAGAGGCCAATCTGCCCGATAGATAGCCGTTGCTTGTTCCAGTGTTCAGTTCTTCCGCAATGCGCATCGTTTGCAGAACAGAAACGTTGTGCGTCATCGAAACATCCACGTGTTTGCCTTCTCCATTTCGTTCTCGATGAAGCAAGGCCGAAGTAGTTGCATTCAAAGCCATCAAGGAGCCGCCAGCCACATCAGCTAGTTGAGCCGCTGAAAGAATCGGATTTCCGTTCCTATCGCGCTGCGCATCCAGCATGCCCGAATAGCTCAAATAGTTGATGTCGTGGCCGGGAGTTGCAGCCATTTCACCAGTCTGTCCGTAGCCCGTAATCGAAACGAGAATGATTTTCGGATTTCGCTTTTTGAGTGTTTCGTAGCCCAAACCAAAAGCTTCCATCACTCTCGGACGAAACTGTTCGATGACCACATCTGCGGTTTCAACCAACTTCAGAATGGCTTCTTTTCCTACTTCCGAGCGGTAATCAACTGCCAGGCTTTTCTTACCTGCATTCAGGGTTGAATAGAACACGGAAACTCCATCTTTCATAGGCGGATAAAAGCGAACCGGGTCAGGCGAACTTGGACTTTCCACCTTGATCACCTCCGCTCCCTGCTGTGCCATCCAAAGGGTGGCCAAAGGACCAGGAAGCAATTTGCTGAAATCGAGAATTCGGTAGCCTTGGAGTGGTTGGTTCATAGAACAAAATTACGTGTTGATGAACAGCTCTGATAGAGAAAGTCTGGAGCAGTTGACCTCCGTATCTTGGCGGCTTCAACAAACCCTGAATACTACATGTCTTTCGCTGCTCTAAAACTATCTTCTTATCTGCTTAATAGCCTCGAAAAACATGGGTTTAAGAAGCCGTATTCAATTCAAGAGCAAGCCATTCCAGTCATTTTAGATGGAAAAGATGTGCTTGGTCTTGCCCAGACAGGCTCGGGGAAAACAGCGAGTTATGTGTTGCCTATTTTAATGCAGTTAGAGAAGCAACCTCCCACCAGAAACAGACACATCAACGTATTAGTGGTGGTTCCCACGCGCGAATTGGCAATTCAGGTGGAGGCCATTTTTAGCCAATTTGGCGCTGATGTTCCATTTCCTTTTAAGTCGATGGCGGTGTTTGGTGGTGTTTCTATCAACCCACAAATGAAGGCGATGAGTAACGTAAACGTGTTGGTTTCAACACCCGGAAGACTATTGGAACTTCATGGATTAAACGCACTTCATTTCTCATCCGTAAGCACTCTCATTTTGGATGAAGCAGACAAATTACTAAACCTCGGCTTTAAGGCCGAAATGGACAAGATTTTTTCGCTTTTGCCACGTAAACGTCAGAATCTTTTATTCTCCGCAACGCTTAGTCCTGATGTAAAAAGCATGCAGCAGGTATTGCTGAACAATCCTGTGACCATCACCATTGCGCCAGAACAAGAACGGACGCAACTCATTAACCAAATGGGTTATTTCGTGAAGGATGAAAAAAAAGGTCCACTACTCCGATACCTGATTATGGAAAAGAAAATGGAGCAGGTGTTGGTGTTTACCTCTTCGGTTTATCAAGCAGATTTAGTGGCCGATAAACTTCAGAAAAACGGAATTTCTGCCAGAGCCATTCATAGCAAGAAAAGCCAAGGAAGTCGAACAGAATCGTTGCAGTATTTCAAGCAAGGGGAAATTACCGTTTTGGTTGCTACAGATTTGCTTTCGCGCGGTATCGATATTGAGTTTCTGCCGTTTGTCATCAACTACGAATTGCCGCGTTCGCCAAAAGATTTCGTGCATAGAATTGGAAGAACAGGTCGAGCTGAAAACCAAGGCGAAGCCATCACATTTGTAACAGAAGAAGGTGCGCATCATTTCAAAGTGATTCAGAAGAAGATGAAGGCAGTTGTCACCATGATTGATTCTGAAAACTTGAATCTCACTGGCTTTTAGCCAACGAAGGAAACCTTTACTTTGAAGTCGTTCCAACACGAAAACGTGAGCCAGAAGATTCTCCTTGTTTGTCCGCCATTCACCCAGCTGAATACGCCTTATCCGGCTACTGCCTACCTTAAGGGTTTCCTGAACGCGCAGAGCGTTGAAAGCGCACAAATGGACCTCGGAATGGAGACCATTTTGCGCCTGTTTTCGAAAGCTGGTCTGAGCGAACTTTTTGCTGTCGCGAAAGACGGATTGAAAGAAGCATCGGACAATTCCCTACGGATTTACGCACTTCGCGAGCGTTACATCGGCACTATCGATGCAGTCATTGGCTTTCTTCAAGATAAAGACCCCACGTTAAGCCATTTTATTTGTGAACGGAATTTCCTTCCAGAGGCTTCCAAGTTTGAACAAATGGAGGATTTGGAATGGGCTTTCGGAACGATGGGAATTCGCGATAAGGCGCGGCATCTGGCCACGCTTTACTTAGAAGACATCAGCGATTTTATTGTGGAATTGGTTGATCCGCATTTCGGTTTCAGTCGCTATGCCGAACGGTTGGGAATGTCGGCCCGTTCGTTTGATGAGCTGAATGAAGAACTGAACTCAGAGTTGAACTTCATCACAAAACTGATGCTTTCTGTTCTTCAGGAGCGGATTAATGCTGAAAAACCAACACTTGTCTGTCTTTCTGTTCCCTTTCCAGGGAATTTGTTTGCGGCTTTCAAATGCGGACAGTGGTTGAAGCAAAACCATCCGAAGATTACCGTTGCGATGGGTGGTGGTTTCCCGAATACGGAGCTGCGTTCATTATCGGATCCGCGTGTTTTTGAATTCGTGGATTTCATCACCTTGGATGATGGCGAAGCTCCTTTAATGGTCTTGCTTTCTCATCTTGAAGGAAAAACCGAGACCGCAGATCTGAAACGAACCTTTACCCTGATTGATGGTGTGGTGAAATACTGTAACGGAAGTTCTTTTGCAGACATCAAACAAGACAAGGCCGGCACGCCCGATTACACAGGTTTGTCATTGAAAAAGTACCTGTCCGTTATTCAATTGACCAACCCGATGCATCGCCTGTGGAGTGATGGCCGCTGGAATAAACTCACCATGGCACACGGTTGCTATTGGGGCAAGTGCACCTTCTGCGATATTTCGTTGGATTACATCAAGAACTACGAAGGTTCATCGGCCACGTTGACAGTTGACCGAATGGAGCAACTCATTACGCAAACGGGCGAACGCGGTTTCCATTTTGTGGATGAAGCGGCTCCACCGGCCTTGATGAAAGCCATTGCGCTGGAAATTCTGAAGCGCAAACTCGTGGTCACTTGGTGGGCGAATATTCGTTTTGAAAAGAGCTTCCATTACGACCTCTGCCGACTGCTGGCCGCTTCGGGCTGTATTGCGGTTTCGGGTGGATTGGAAGTAGCTTCTGACCGTCTGTTGAAGCTGATTGCCAAGGGCGTTTCAGTAGAACAAGTTGCAAAGGTGAACGACAACTTCAATCGGGCAGGAATAATGGTTCATGCGTATCTGATGTATGGTTTTCCCACACAGACAGCTCAGGAGACCATCGATTCGTTAGAAGTGGTTCGTCAGCTTTTTGAAACAAATGTGCTGCAATCTGCCTTCTGGCATCGCTTTGCGATGACGGCTCACAGTCCCGTTGGGCTGAATCCTGAAAAATTCAAAGTGAAAATTGTGGGTGAATGTGTTGGTTCATTTGCCAATAACGACCTGCAACACGAAGACCCAACGGGAGCCGACCACGACCTTTTTGGAGAAGGGTTAAGGAAGTCGTTGTTCAATTATATGCACGGAACGGGTTTCGATCTGCCCTTGCAGGAATGGTTTGAGACGAAGGTCCCGAAAACGAGCCTGCCACCTGATTTAATTGAAGGCTATTTGGCGGAAATTGAAGACCGTGGCATTAAGTCGAACCACACCTTGGTTTGGATAGGCGGACCTGTTTGGTTCAATGAGAATGACCTCGTGCTGAACATTGAGGCGAGCAAGGAAACGGTACACTTTGAATGCGAGGAGCTGGAAGGAAAGTGGCTAGAAGCGGTGCTGAATGCGATGAGCCCGTCAAGTAATGAAAGCTTTACTCTTCAAACTTTAAAAGCACATTTTGAGGCTTTTGGGATGGTGGATTTTGAGGGGTTCTGGCAGGATGGTTTGCTGGATGAGTTGCAGGAATTGGGGCTGCTGATTGTGTGATAGAACACAGATGCAATGGATTAGACTGATTAGCGCTGATTTCTTCGTCATTGCTGGACAAGTCAAGTAGTTTGCTGAAGTTTGAGATTGCTTCGTTCCTCGCAATGACGTTGTAGTTAGTGACGTGGTTTGATCGGAGTGCCGCGTTAGGGGTTGAAGCGGCATCCTTTTTTGAGGAACGAGAAAAAGATATAGCGGAAAACCCGACCCCCGATTTTTCATCGGGGGGAACGCCCAAAAAGAAGTCGTTTGAAGACAATGCCAAGAAAAGGAGGTTTCTACCTTTGCGGCCATGTACTACAACAATATTTTAGAAACGATAGGCAACACGCCTTTGGTGAAGCTGAACAAGGTTTGCAGCGACTTGCCATGCACGGTTTTGGCCAAGGTGGAAACGTTTAATCCGGGTAATTCTATAAAGGATAGGATGGCGGTGAAGATGGTGGAAGATGCCGAGAAGGATGGCAGACTGAAGCCAGGAGGAACCATTATTGAAGGCACTTCGGGCAATACCGGTATGGGATTGGCTTTGGCGGCAATCGTGAAAGGCTACCGACTAATCTGCGTGATGCCAGACAAGCAGAGCAAGGAGAAGATGGACATGCTTCGTGCGGTTGGGGCTGAGGTTGTGGTTACGCCAACGAACGTGGATGCGGACGACCCTCGCTCCTACTATTCCGTTTCAGCACGGTTGAACCGAGAGATTCCGAATTCGTTTTACCCAAATCAGTATGACAACCCAAGTAACGTGGTGGCGCATTACGAGCAAACGGGTCCTGAAATTTGGAAACAAACCGAAGGAAAAATCACGCATTTAGTGGTTGGAGTTGGCACAGGCGGAACCATTTCGGGTACCGGAAAATATTTGAAGGAGCAAAACCCGAACATCAAAATATGGGGTATCGATACTTACGGTTCAACACTGAAAGCGTATCACGAAACGGGTAAGATTGATGAAAAAGAAATCTATTCGTACGTGACAGAAGGCATTGGCGAGGACATCATTCCGAAGTGCATTGATTTTGGCATCATCGACCTTTTTGAGAAGGTGACCGATAAAGATGGGATGATTATGACCCGTGAACTGGCCAAGAAAGAAGGCATTTTTGTGGGGAACAGTGCGGGTTGCGCCATTGCCGGACTAAACCAACTGAAAGACAAACTGAAACCATCGGATGTGGTGGTAGTGATTTTCCATGATCACGGCAGTCGCTACGTGGGCAAAATTTTCAATGACGATTGGATGCGCGACCGCGGCTTCTTGGACAAAGACCGTATTAGCGTATTGGAAGTGCATGGCGCCAAGCAGCGTGAATTGATGTTTGCTGAAGCGGATGCACCTGTCAATGATGTGCTGAAAATGATTACCGACAACGGTATTTCGCAATTACCCGTATTTGAAAACGGCAAGCCCGTTGGTTCCATCACCGAAGGAAAGTTGTTTCATCACCTCTTCAACAAGCCTGAGGACCGCAATTGCAAAGTGAGAGATATCATGCAAGCGCCTTTCCCTGAAGTGAGTGGCAGTATGAGTATTTCTGAGATGGCTGAAACCTTCGACAAGAACACGCCTGCGGTGCTTTACAAGGACGGAACCGGAGTTTACCGTATTCTCACTAAGCACGATATCATTAAGGCCTTGGCGGACTAGATTTTTGCCGCTTTCCTATTAGGATACCAAAGGAAGCAAACTCACCCCGTCCGCGCCTATGGCGCGGCCACCCCTCTCTTGAAAGAGAGGGGAAAGCTCCGCTGGCGGAGCAGGGGTGAGTCTGCTCAAGTAAAATACGTTTCGGAAATTGGATCTACGCTTCCGTTCACGTCCGTTTTGAAAAAAACCTACCTTGCTTCCACTAACCAATTAACTTAAACCATCATGAATTTACCTGTATTATTAGGCGCTGCCCTTATCCCAACCATCGTTGGATTTCTCTACTACAACCCCAAGTTCGGCCTCGGAAAGGCGTGGATGAGCGCTTCGGGCGTTACCGAAGAAATGGCCAAGACAGGCAACATGGCCGTTATTTTTGGAGTGTCATTGATTTTGAGTGTCATGCTGGCCGTTTCGGTGAATTTCAACGTGATACATCAGACAGGAATCGATTCGCTTTTCAATGGAATGACAGATGAAGCAAGCTTAGCGTATTTGGCCAACTTTCACGAAACGTATGGCCACATTCACCGTTCTTTTGGTCACGGTGCGCTACATGGAGTGCTCATGGGACTTTTTCTGGTTCTTCCAGTACTTGGAACCAACGCCCTTTTTGAGCGCAAAGGATTCAAATACATTGCCGTAAACGTGGGTTACTGGATTGTTACTCTGGCTTTGATGGGTGGTGTAATCTGCCAGTTTGCTTAAAGACATTTGACCATTATCTAAAGGAGAGGTTTCTTTACGGAACCTCTTTTTTATGTCCAAAACGCAGACACATACCGACCAGCTAGGTCGAAAGTTGGAGATAACCTCTCCTCCACTTCGGATTGTTTCAATCGTTCCTTCTCAAACGGAACTACTGTTCAATCTTGGACTGAATGAAAGAGTTGTTGGCATTACTAAGTTTTGTGTCCATCCCAAGGATTGGTTTAAAAACAAAATACGCGTTGGTGGCACCAAGAAACTGGATTTTGAAGTCATTTCTAGTTTAAATCCAGACTTAATTATCGCGAATAAGGAGGAGAACAATCATGCGGATATTAAACGGCTAGAGAAGGACTTTCCCGTTTGGGTGAGTGATGTAAATGACCTTGCTTCTGCTTTGGAGATGATTACATTGATTGCAGCAATCACGGAGTCGGATGCTGCTAAACTGCTACGCGAGATTACCCACGGATTTCAGGACTTGAAGCCGTTTTCACCTCCGCAGCGCGTGCTGTATCTCATTTGGAAAGACCCTTACATGGCTGCAGGTTCGGACACGTTCATTCACGACATGATGCAGCGTTCAGGGTTCGAAAATGTCCTTATTGAATCGCGTTATCCTGAATTGACAAATGATAGAATCGTTCGGCTTAATCCAGCTGTTGTCCTTCTTTCGTCTGAGCCCTATCCTTTCAAGGAAAAGCATGTAGAAGAGTTGCAGAAGTTGCTTCCGCATGCCGTCATTAAACTGGTTGATGGAGAAATGTTCAGCTGGTATGGAAGCAGATTGCGGTTGGCTCCCTCCTATTTCGCGGATTTGATTGGATCCATTCCTAAGTAGGCCATGCAGAGCAAGAACATCAAAACAATTCCTTCCACGGGTTTGAGAATATGAAAGGTGGAACCGATAACGGGATGCACGTACCAAAACTCGGTCATCTCTGGCCATTTATTAAGCACAAACCAGGTATTAGAACACGCATCTTCCGAATAAGGAACGATAATGCAGGTCGCCATAACGACTATAATGATACCCACCACAGACAGCAACAACCAAACCTCGCTTCGCACCCTAAATGAAGTAAAACCGCGCTCCGAATTCATACCCAACAACCGCAGCATCGAAATAAAAAGTCCTGCACCAAGCAGGTCTAAAACGATGTCGTTGAACTCCAAATAATTGGTGTAATGCGGAAAGAGAATGACGTGCTGGTACCATTCATCTATCAACATAATGGGTAAGCAAAACACAATCGCCCCTCCCAACCGACCAATCAACGGGAAAAGCAAGGCCGCCAATCCACCATACATCAGTGCATGAATGAACTCAACGTTCATCTCCGTAAGCACAAAGAAGTGCGCTACCAGCAGAAGCAGCGAAGCGGTAAAATAAGTTGCGATAAGATTGTCAATACTTCCTTTCCGTAGCACAAACCAACCGCTGATTGCCAACACTAAGGCAAACAGCACCACAATTACGGCAACCACTTTCTGAAAAACAGGCAACGAAAGGCTGTTCATCACTCCTACCGACAGATTGACGAACGTATTGTGCGCAAATACGAGGAATAGCGCATAGGCAACCACCAGCGTGCCAGTTGCCACTGGATGCTTTTGTAGCCAATGAACCGCACGCTGTATCATGGCTTGGCGAGTTGTGCAAGGGCATTTACCAAACGGTCCAGCTCAGATAATGATGTATAGATGTGTGGACTCACACGCACAGCATTCAATCCGTTCCAGTCGATAATGCCCACGTGCAGTCCGTGGGCTTCAAAAAGAGTATCGGCTAGTTGGGTTGACGACATTCCATTAATAGAACAGGTAGCCATGGCACCGCTGAATTCGGGTTTGAGCGAGGTATGTAACGTAACGCGCGGTAGTTGCGCAACCCGTTCTGCCCAATACATTTTGAGGTAAAGCAGCCGTTGGTTTACCTTCTCCAATCCAATGTTTTGATGAAAAGCAATGGCATCTAACGCGGCCATTTCGGCTGGGAACGAACGTGTGCCGAGCAGTTCAAACTTGCGGATGTCAGCACTCTGAGGTTCCCAAGCAGAAAGCAACGGCCAAACGCTGGCAATCTTCTCCTTTTTGACAATCATTGCGCCCGTTCCGAACGGTGCGCCCAGCCATTTGTGCAGCGAGGTTGCCATGTAATCGCAGCCAATATCTTGGAACGAAAGCGGAATATGCGCCAATGAATGAGCTGCATCAACTACAACTTCACAGCCAAAACCTTTGGCCATTTCAGTGATTTCCTTTACAGGCATTATTTGTCCTGTCCAATTAATAATGTGGGTAAGATGCACCACTTTCGTTTTTGGTGTGATGGCCTTGCGATAAAGTTCCACCGCAAGATTAACATCTTCGATAGGAAGCGGAAGTTTTACTTCTTTGACAATGATACCGTCTCGCATTTGGCGCTGTCGCCACGCATTGAGCATGAACGGATAATCGAAGTCGGAGACAATGACCTCATCTCCAGCCTTCAGGTTGAGACCAAAAATGACGGTATTCAGTCCTTCAGTTGTGTTACGGTTGATGGCCAGCTCTTCTATATCGCATCCTACCAAAACCGCTAACTCGGCACGCAATGGTTCACGTTTGCCATCTACCTCGCCCCACATAAAATAGGAAGGAGCCTTATTGCTTTGCTCGTACATTTTTATGTGCGCCTGCTGAACCCCTATAGGTTGTGGTCCTAAAGCCCCATTATTAAGGTTAACCACCTTTTTATCTAAAACGTACTGGTTGCGTACCTCCGCCCAAAAGGCTTCATCTGTTGCAAGATTAGTAGTTGTCGGAATCTTCAACGGAGTTTCATGAGAATGCACTAACAGCGGAACGAATGGCAGTCCAGCTGTTGCCATAAATGAACCCTTTAGAAATTGTTTGCGCGATAATCTTCTCACGACCTAAAGTTAGCTGACCCAAAATGAAAAAGGCTTCCCAAGAATGAGAAACCTTTTCTTTTTCAGCCCGAAAGGACAAACTTCGAACCCTCGGAATGCTACTAGACGTTAAAGCGACCAGTCTCAGTTTTGACGATCCGGGAGGCTTATCCTCTTTCTACTTAAAACGGTACCGCTTTACAAGCCCAACACCTCTTGATCCATATACAGGCGTTGCAGACCTTCGGCAAAATCATAGCCTCTATCTGCATTGATGGTTTGCCCGCGCACCCCATCCATCAGCCCACTACACATCACGTAACACACCTTGGCTACTTCTTCCAGCTCGATGTGGGTGAAGGGAATATCGTATTTGGCAATAAATTCTACCCATTCGTTTCCTAACGTAGAAAGCAACGAATCGGTGATTACTGGGCGGGTTCTTACAATATTGAAAATCACTTCTTCTTCATAGAAATGATAGTTCAGATATTTGATCAAGGTCTCATTCAATGCTTTGGTAGCTGCCGCAAAGTCGTAGTTTTTATGGAACCGATCTGGGCCATGAGAAGACAGGCCCAATACATATTTAGGGTAAACGCCAAACACATTTTTCATTTGACGCGTGTACTCCACCATAGGCCAGCAGCTGTATTCAATACTCTTTAGTAAATTGGCTTCTTTGTAATCGTCCATACTTTTTACCAAGGTGGTGAAAGAAACATTGGAGATAAACACATCTAACTTTCCAAATCGGCTCTTTATATCATTCAGCAATTCGATGGTATCTTCATTATTGATTACATCGGCTTGTTTTAAATACGGAGCTGGCAATCCTTTAGCCGTAAAATCGGCTATAATATCTTCTTCTTCCACGCTTCCCCAGCCATAAGTGATAATGACTTGGTCGCCATGCTCGGCAAACTTCATGGCTATTTCTTTGCCTATTCCTTTGCTGCCTCCCGTTACCAGCACTACTCGTTGCGTATTATCTGACATAGTTTTCTTGTATGATTTTTAATATCTCTTCTTCATTAAAAGTAAGCTCGTGCATCATGGTTTCTATGCTGTAAGTTTCCTCAAACAGCTTTCTGCGCTCCATGCTTTGGTAGCGTTTAAGAACAGTTAATGCCTTTCGCGGCTTTTCGGCAATAGCTAATGCCAAACTTTCTGCCTTTTCTTGCACTTCAGCCTTTGGTAAAATGTAATTCAAGTTCGTTTTACCGATTAGGCTTTTGCCTTGGTAGAAGTTTCCTGTGTACTGCATTTCTTGCGCCATGGCAGGGCTCATAAAATGCTCCAACAATTTGGTGATGCCCATGCCCGGTGTAAAACCCATGTTCATAAACGAGCAACCGTATCTACTTTCTTCCCCCAAAATGGCCATATCGGCACAAGCGCCAATGGCCAAACCACCACCTATGGCGTGCCCTTCCATCGCTGCTATCACCGGCACTGGTATATCCAACATCATCTTGGAAAGAATAATATCCACTGGCTTGATTTCTCTTTTGCAGAGCTTGATGAGGGTTTCCATATCGGCCCCCGAACAAAAAATGTCTGAAGTACCGCTCATCAGAACCACCTTGATGCTAGGATTATTCTTCAGTTCTTCCAAAACGGGCATCAGCTCCTCAATAAATGGCGCAGATAGTGCGTTTTTACCCACCACGTCCTGCATTTTCAAATAGGCGATTGAATTGGAATCTATAGAAAGTTGGATGAGCGCGTTTGACGGAGGCATGGCAATTGTTTTCGCTCTATTTATGGAGCGCTAATTTCCTGCAATATTATTCCATTTAAAACAATAGCGCTTGATTACACATCATTCACGACTGTTACATACTGATTTGATCGGATTCTGTCCACTTATTGAACTACACGAATGCCTTTGAAAGACACCTCCAATTTTTGGTCAAGACGTAGTTTTGGCTAAACCCATACATTCGCGGCAAATTTTAAACTTAAATAATGGAAAGAGCAGCAATTTTAGAGGTAATCGAAAAGCATTTGAAAAAATCAGTATCCAGCGTTACTGGATCTATAGATGAAAACAAGGCATTGACAGACTACGGTGCAAACAGTTTAGATATTGTTGAAATTGTATCTGGTACCATGCGTGAGTTGAAAATCAAAATTCCTCGCACCGAATTGTCTGAAATCAAGAACATATCTGGATTGGTTGACAAATTTGAAGCGCTCTCAAAAAACTAATCTTTGAATCATTCATTTTTAGACTTCAGTGGCAAAACAGTTCTCATAACTGGAGGCACTAGGGGTATCGGATTAGAAACGGGGCTTTCCTTTGGAAAAAGAGGGGCTTTGTGTGTGCTAACCTACCGCTGGGGCGACCACGATGCGGAAGGCATCTACGCGCAATTTGAAAAAGTAGGCGCACCTAAGCCTATTTTGATGGAAGCTGATGTAGCCAATGCCGAGGATACGAAAGCGTTGCTTGAGGAATTGAAAAAGTCAATGGACAAGATTGACATTTTCATCAGCAATGTTTCTTCGGCCATGGTCATCAATTGTTTTGAAGACTATACCCTCAAGGGTTTGAAGCAAAGCATTTCTTATTCCACATGGCCCATGGTGGCCTATACGCAAGAGATAGAGCGGGTTTTCGGAGCTTATCCAAAATACATCATGGCGGTTTCGTCAACAGGTCCTACCGATTATTCGATTGGTTACGATTACGTGGCAGCCTCCAAAACCGTGATGGAAGTTTTTGTTAAGTATATAAGCTATCGTTTACGAGAACACGATGTAGTTATCAATGCTGTGCGGTCTCGTGCCATTAAAACCAAATCATTGGAAGCCACTTTTGGAAAGGACCTATATGAGTTTGCGCAAAAATTTGTTCCTGATAGCTATTGGATACAACCCGAAGAGTTGGCAGAAGCCATGGTGGGGTTATGCTCCGGTTATTGCGATACCATCACGGGTCAAATAATTACCGTGGATAAGGGCACCAATTTCTTCGATAATCTGATGGAAATCTATACCCGCACACAAAAATCAAAACCGAAAACGGCTTAATACAATACGATGTCAGAATTAGATGAAAGTTTGGTAGAGCACGTTCACAAAAACTACGCTGACTACACCTACGATATGTTTATGATGAACATGTCGGCAGATTTAGAGGAGATTGATTTGTTTGGCGAGTGGTTCAATATTTTGAACGATAAAAACATCTACACCTTTGAAGCGGTGCGAGATGCAGCCCAAAAGCCGGAGATAGATTTGGCGAGAAAGAATGGCGCGCCTGTTCACATCATTAATCTTTCCAGCTATAATTATTTGGGGTTCTCGTACCATCCCGAAGTAATCAAAGCGGCACAAGATGCCGTGGCGAAATATGGTTTAGGGGCATCCAGTTCTCCTGTTCTCAGTGGTACTTACCAGATACACCAAGAGCTGGAACACGCTCTGGAAAATTTCTTCGGTCTGCCCGATAGAGGCGTTTCCTTATTTACGGCAGGTTATAGCGTGAATTTGGGTGTCATTTCTGCCTTCATCAAACCTGGCCATGTGGTGATCATGGACCAAGCATCGCACATGTCTATTGTAGAGGGAGCAAAGCTTTCGGGTGGCGAAGCACTCTACTTTCGGCACAACGATATGGAGCATTTAGAAGAGCTTTTAAAGGCCAAATGCGATGATTTCACACGTGTGTTGGTATGTGTAGAAGGCGTGTATAGTGGCGATGGCGATTTTGGAAACTTGAAGGATGTAGTTCGTCTGGCAAAGCAATACGGTGCGTTTACCTTGGTTGATGAGGCTCACTCTGCATTATTAGCAGGCGAAAACGGACGAGGCGTTTGCGAAATGCAAGGTGTGTTAGAAGACGTTGATTTGTATGTAATGACATTCTCCAAAGCATTTGGAGGTGTAGGTGGGGCGGTTTATGCCAAGAAAAACATCGTTAAGTATATTAACTGGTATGCCAAGTGCCGCATGTTCTCTTGTGCCTTAGACCCCGCAGTTACTGGCGGCATGGTGAAGGTGATAGAATTGGCAGGAAAACCCGTGGGCTATGAACGCAGAGCCAGACTGAACGCCAATGCCGCTTATTTCAGAAACCTGCTACAAGGCAAAGTGAATCTAGGAGTCAGCGATGCATGGGTTGTCATTGTGAATTTCGGAAGCGAAAAAAAGACCTTGGCATTGAATGATTATTTGCAGAAGAGTGGACTGGATACGAGTATCATCCAGTTTCCTGCGGTGCCTAAAAATGATGCGAGAATTCGCATGTTCGTTACATCGGAACATACACAAGAGCAACTTGCAAAAGCAGCAGAAATTGTTCTATCTGCCGCTGACAAGTTTGATTTTCTATTGAAATAAAAAGGAATCATGGCAAAAACTGCACTCATCACAGGTGGTTCATCGGGCTTGGGTTTTGCATTGGCAGAACTATTGGGCGCGCAGGGCTATTCCTTAATTCTATTAGCCAGAAATCAAAGCAAATTAGATAAGGCTGTTGCTGATTTAAATGCTAAGAACATCACTGCTAAAGCCATTTCCTGCAGTATTACCGATGAAGCAGGTTTGGCAAAAGCAACTGCTGATATCAAAAATGAATTTGGGACAATCGATTATTTAATCCTGAATGCAGGTCAGGTTTCTACCAAACTCTTGACCGATTATACTTCTCCTACTGAGCTGAAACAGGATTTGGAAGTAGATCTTTGGGGAACCATTTTATCAGCATATCAATTTACACCGCTGCTTAACAAAGGCGCAAAAGTAGTGCTCATATCTTCTGGCTTTGGCCTAATGGGTGCCGCAGGATATTCCATGTACTGTGCTGCAAAGGCGGGCATCATCAACTTTGGCGAAGCACTCAGAAGAGAGTTGTTGCATAAAGACATAAATGTGTATGTAGCCACTCCTGGCGATATGGATACAGAACAGTTCCATAATGAGATTAAAAATGCGCCCGAATGGATGAAGAAGGAAGCTCCACGAAAGTTGCAGAAAACAGCAGATGCTGCCGCTAAGATCCTGAAGCAAGCAAATGGCAAACGAAAGTTCCTGATTGTGCCAGCTTCTGACATCAACCTACTTGTAACTCTCACACGCATTCTTCCCCGAAAATTCAGAGATTATTTGTTGGACGATATGTTTCCAAGGCCAACAAATATTGGCTAAAACCAAGCGTCTGCTATGGAATTAAGAAAGGGAGAATTGCACATTTGGAACTACACTTTTGACTCAAAAGATGTTGCGCAAGAGCAGTTGCGTCCTATTCTATCAGCGGAAGAAAGAAGCAGAGCCAACAACTTTGTGTACGAAAAAGATGCAGCGAAATATATTAGCAACCATGTTTTTCGCAAGCACGTTCTAGCTCAATATCTTTCCATTCCTGCTTCCACGGTTCAGTATGCTTACACCAATTTCGGAAAGCCTTACTTAGAAAACACGCCTATTCATTTCAGTCATTCTTATAGAAGTGATAAGGCGCTTTTGGCTATTTGTTTAGATGCCACGGTCGGAATAGATCTGGAAGAAATTAAAACACTCCAAGACCCGAAAACCTTTACTGCGTATTCTTTTTCCAAAGAGGAAAACGAACATATTTTTCGGAATTCTACCATGAACGAAGAGGTCCTTTTTACCTATTGGACCTTTAAAGAAGCATACATAAAAGCCACTGGTACTGGGCTGAACGTAGATATTTCTCAATTGAACTTGGCAGATTTTTACGAGCAAGAAACCAATGCGCTTTCTTGGTCGGAGAATAAAGTATGGACCATTAAGAGATTAAATGCAGCAAATGGATTTAAAGCAGCCTATGCAGTGGAGGGTAACATAGAAAGTTGCAAGCAATTTAATTACAACTAAAAGATGAAGCAGGTAGTTTTATTTCCAGGGCAGGGTTCTCAGGTACAGGGAATGGGAGAAAATTTGTTTGATAAGCATCCTGAAATAGTGGCTATGGCCAATCAAGTTTTAGGATATGACGTAGTGGATCTGTGTATGCATAATCCTGAAAACAGATTGCAACAAACCAAGTACACCCAACCAGCTCTTTTTGTTGTAAATCATCTTCATTACTTACAGTTTTTAGAAACCAATACTAAGCCAAGCTATATTCTAGGGCACAGTTTAGGTGAATTCAACGCCCTATTAGCTGCTGGCTTGTTTGATTTTGAAACTGGGCTAAAATTGGTGCAGAAAAGAGGCGAGTTAATGTACTCCATTCCGGGCACGGGTATGGCAGCTATCATAGGTATGGAGTATGAAGAGTTGAAAGCGATATTGAGCGAAAAATTCCCCACTGTTGATATCGCCAACATCAATTCTCATACACAAATTGTCATCTCAGGAGCATTGGAAAACCTAGAGGAAGTGGCAGATTTCATGGATGAAGAAGGCTATTCCTATATCCCATTGAAAGTAAGTGGTGCATTCCATTCCAGGTACATGAGCCAAGTGAAAGAGGAGTTTAGGAATGCCATCAATCCTTCCGCTCTATCTCTTATTTCAATCCCTGTTATCTCAAATTTCACTGCAAAACCATACACCGATTCCGTGGTGGATTGCATAGAAAATATGGTGAACCAACTGGATAATCCAATTCAATGGCTTCAGAGTATTGAGCTGGTTTTGGAAAAAGAGGAATGCGAGTTTATTGAACTTGGACCCGGAGTAGTGTTGACCAATTTAGTGCAGAAAATTAAAGCGAGCATTAGCGCATGAGCGATTTAGAAACTTGGATAAATACGGTCAAACGGCAGCCTCTTCAAATGCAATTTGAGGATACCGTAAAGCTGAATTATGGGAAAGAGGATATCGATAAGATAATCCCACATCGCTCTCCTTTTGCGTTAATTACAAGCCTTACTGCTGTTAGCTTGGAGCATCAAATTATTGAAGCTACGAGTTACGTAAACCCTGACGACCCCATTTTTGAAGGGCATTTTCCTGACATGCCCGTTTACCCCGGAGTCATGCAGATTGAAAGCATGGGACAAGCAGGACTTTGTATGGCCTACTTTTTAAAGAACGCCACCACAGAAATCACTCAAGATAGCGTGCCGGTGAAAGGGCTTTTTACGCGTGTTCATAATGCTGGATTTAATAAAGGAGTTAAGCCCGGAGATCTGCTAACCATCCGAGTAAAATCCATCGAGGACGATGATTTTATGGGACTGATGATGGCACAAGTCCTATTGAATGATGAGGTATATTCTCATTCAGTTTTAGAAGTGTATTACCCATAGTTGAAATAAGTTTATAAAACATAAACACTCAAATTTTATGTCTAAGAAAAGAATAGTCGTTACCGGAATGTCCATCAACACGCCCATTGGCGATACCTTGGATGGATTTTTAGAAAATCTGCTAGCAGGGAAATCTGCTATCACCCGATGGAAATCGTTGGAGACAGATAGGATCTATGCCAAAGTGGGCGGTGATATAGGTGAATATGATGTTCATGCTAAAATTCAAACCTACAAGGACAGAATACCGGCCGATATGTTTGAAAGATTGGTGGCTCTGGCAAAAAAGTCTCCGTTCGCGATAGCGGTAACGTTACAAACCGCAGTGGAAGCCTTTTTAGATGCGGGTTTCACCGAACAAATTGAGGACGGAAACAATATTGCCACCGTAGTTTCTGGTCATAATTTGAATCAGAAATACACGTTTGAAAATCATGATGTATTTAATGATGAGCCCGATTTTGTTGATGGTCTTTTCGCGCTGTATGGCTTAGACACGCACCATGTAGGAAGCGTAACAGATGTGTTGCAATTGCATGGTCCAGCCTACACGGTAGGTGCGGCATGTGCCAGTGGAAACGTAGCTATGCGTTGTGCTGTAGACGAAATCATGATGCACGATGTGCCCGTAGCGGCTGTAGTAGCGCCACTATTGGATTTTTCTCCTTTGGATCTGCAAGGCATGGCCATCATGGGCGCCATCACCTACAAATCATTCAACGATGATCCAGAGAAGGCAAGTCGCCCTTATGACATGCAGCGCGAAGGCTTCGTTCCATCGCATGGTGCCGCAGTTTTGATATTGGAGGATTTGGAACATGCCCAAGCGCGTGGCGCGAAAATCTATGCCGAAATATTAGGTGTGGAGTCTTCTTCTGACGGATGCCATTTACCGCAACCTTCTCAAAAGGGGCAAGCCCGTTTGATGAATAGATTGCTCAAAAAATGTGGTGTGAAACCAACTGAGGTGGACTATATAAATGCCCACGCAACCTCCACCCCATTGGGCGATATGACCGAGTTGCGCTCCATCAAAGAAGTATTTGGCGACCATGCTTACAAACTAAAAGTGAATGCCCCAAAATCAATGCTGGGACATACGTGTTGGTCGGCCGCTACGGTAGAAACAGTAGCTGCTATTTTGCAAATGAATAAAGGGGAATTACACCCATCCATCAATATTGAGGATTTGGATCCTGAAGTAGATATTGATGTTTGCCAACATGGTCGTCAAAAACATGAGATCAATATTTTGCTCAAAAACTCATTTGGTTTTGGTGGCTTGAATAGCATTAGCTTGATAAAAAAGTGGAAAGGAGTCTGATCCAGATTGAAGCAATTAATCATAAATAATGATAGTCCGTTATCATGCCACAGTGCAGGTAGACGGGGTCATGCTGAACTTGTTTCAGCATCTATAGCCAATATCGACAAGACCCTGAAACGAGTTCAGGGTGACGCTATTTGGGAGTTTGGCAGTAAGATAACAGACTAGTATTTTAAAAATAAAGAATGAAGATTTTTCTCACTGGCGGTTCGCGCGGTATTGGGCTAAAAACAATGATGATGGCCTTGGAAAAAGGAAATGATGTAGCATTTACCTACAACAATCCTGAAACCGATGTAGAAGCCATTTATAAGGAAGCTGGCCGTGTAGCACCGCAGCAAAAATGCAAAGGCTACCTACTGAACATTCGTAAGAATGAGGATGTAGTAGCTGTGGTGGACCAAGTGTTGGAGGATTTTGACACCATAGATACCGTGATCAATAATGCCGGAATCAATAAGAACAACTTGGCATTTAGCATGACCGATGATGAGTGGCTGGACGTTATAGACACCAACCTGAACGGAACATTTTATGTAATCCGGGCATTCCTCCCTGAATTTTTAGCCAATAGAAAAGGGCGTTTTGTAACCATCTCTTCCATAGCGAAAGACGGTATTTCGGGGCAGGCCAACTACAGCGCAAGCAAGGCAGGTTTATTGGGTCTTTCGGGAGCTATCGCAAAGGAATATGGCCAAAAAGGAATCACCAGCAATGTGGTAGTGCCGGGTATGTTTGAAACAGATATGACCAAAGAATCATTGAGCAACAGCTTGAAAGATTTTTGGATTCTACACTGCCCTATCAAGCGCATGGGAAAATTGGAAGAGCTGGCAGAAGTAATTTTATTTCTAGGCTCTGATGCGGCCAGTTTTGTAAACGGACAAGCCATAAGCGTGACCGGTGGTTTAGACTGGGCTGAATAATGGAAAACAAGAAATACGGAATAGAGAAGATAGGTGTCTATCCAACTGCATTGCAGTTGGATTTGGAACTATTGGCCACCGAAAGGGGCTATGATGTGGCACACATGCGGAAGGAGCTGATGGTGGAAAAAAGAGGCGTTAATCCCCCTTGGGAAGACTCTGTAACCATGGCGGTAAATGCTGCCAAGCCCATGCTATCACAGGAAGACATCGATTCCATCGGGTTGTTGATTGTAGCTTCCGAAACAGGTCTGGACCATGAAAAAGCATTGAGTTCTTGGGTGCTTCATCATTTGGGCCTGCCAAGTAACTGCCGACATTTTGAGGTGAAGATTGCTTGCTATTCTGGCACAGCTGCATTAAAAATGGCAGTAAGTTGGTTATCCTCTGGCATGGTGCGCAAAGGACAAAAAGCATTGGTAATTACAACTGACGAGAGTTTGAACTCCATACACAAACCGTGGGAATACGTTTGTGGTGGCGGCTCGGTAGCGCTGTTAGTTTCCGATAAACCAGATTTTGCAGAATTAGAGCTACAGAACTTCGGAGTCTATGCACATGAAGTAGCGGATGTCATTCGCCCGCTTCCGTGGTTAGAAACAGGCAATAGCGAACACAGTCTCTTTTCTTACATGGAAGCCCTAGCAGCTACCTACGAGGACTATGAATTGAATGTGCCAGATGCAAACTTCGAAGAAGACTTCAAGTACAACATCTATCATGTACCTTTTAGCGGCATTAGCTTTCGGGCGCACAAGCTATTAATGGGAATGAATACCGATGCAGATGCCGATGGCGTGATGGAAAGCTTCAAAAAGAAAGTTTTACCATCCATAGAATACGCCAAACAAATTGGCGGCACGTATGGCGGCTCCGTCTTTATTGCCTTGTTGGCCACCATCAATCAGGCTTCCGACTTGGTGGCCGGGGATCGACTGGGAATTTTCTCTTACGGCTCTGGTTCGTGTGCCGAATTCTATGGCGTTGCGGTTACCGAAAAGTCAAAGGAAGTAGCAGCAAAATCAGGCATCGAGGAGCTGCTGAAAAACAGGTACGTCATTAACGTACAAGAATATGAAGCCATGGAAATGGCTCGGGAAACAAGGATAAAAGAAGGCGATTTCACACCTGATTTCAACATGGTTGCAGGACTATATGAAACGGCTTATGAAGGCAAAGGGCTATTGATCTACAAGGGCTCTAAAGGATATTACAGGGAATATGAGTTTAGCTAATCGCAACTGTCTGGAAATAGAAGTTCCGGCTCTATTGAATCCGGCTTCGATAGATTTCTTGAATCAAAAATTAGTAGAAGCCGAAGAAAAGCAACTGCGCTTTATTCTGCTAAAAGGTAGTAGTGAAGCTGTTTTCTGTAATGGCTTGGACCTACGTTGGGTTACAGAAAACGAGAACGGCAACTATATGCCGCACATGCAGGCCTACGGTGCCTTTCTCAAAAAATTACAAACAGGAAAGTTTATTTCCATTGCCTATGTGCGTGGCTCTGCAGCGGGCGGAGGCATGGGTATTGTTTGTGCTTGCGATCATGTGATAGCCGATAGCAAAAGTGAATTTTCTTTACCCGAAGGATTATTGGGGTTGATACCCGGAATGATCTTACCTGCTCTGCTCCATCGATTAACACCTCTCCAAGTGAAAAAAATGGTGTTGATGGGAGGTAAGTTTTCTATGGATACTGTAAAAAACTGGCAGCTGATCGAAGACTTTGTAAGCACAGCCGAAGAAGCCCAACTGGCACTTTCGAATGTTTTTGACACTTACAGATCTTGCAAAATAGATTCTGTTGGTGCCATCAAAGAGTTGGTGTATAACAGCAATATGGATAAAGATCTATTAGCTCAAAATGGCATGGATATTCTTATTGCCAAACTGAACGAACCAGAGATAAGCGATAGATTAAAAGCTATTGCTGAGTTTATGGAAGATTAGGTTCTACCACATTCACCTCATCGGTTTCTTAAATCGATAGTCTTAGGACGGGACAGTGACTTCGATCAACGGTTCAAAATTCGATTAGACGTAATTGTTTAAGCGAAATATTTCGCTTAAACAATCACATCCCAACCCTTCTGCTGTATTTTTTTGCAAGGCCAGTTTCACCAACACACAATCCCAACAGGCTCGCTGAACTGCCCCACTCCAGCGGAATTGATACCGAAGAAAGTGAAGTAGTAGGTAACGCCCGGAGTGAGGCCGAGGAATGTCTTTTTCCTCCCCTTTGTAAAGTCGATGATGCCTCCATTGGTCTGAACAAAAGGCAGT
>JAIOYO010000040.1 GCA_021741075.1 Flavobacteriales bacterium
CACTCCCAATAAAATTCGGAACAGACGGGTGGCGGGCCATGATCGCCAAGGAATTTACGGTTGAAAACGTTGCACGTGTAGCGCAAGGAACCGCGAGTTGGGTCATTACACAAAATCTACCGAAAGTGGCTGTTGTGGGTCACGATTGCCGTTTTGGCGGACCGCTTTTCGCAGAGACAACGGCTAAAGTTTTTCTTCAGAACGGATTTGAAGTGCATTTGGCCGCAGGTCCGGTTACCACGCCAATGGTTTCACTGGGCGCGAAGGAGTTGAACACAGGCATTGGCGTCATCATCACGGCAAGCCACAATCCCGCAATTGACAATGGTTTTAAGCTGAAAGGAAATCATGGCGGACCGCTTTTAGAAGCTGATGTGAAAGCCGTTGAAAGACTCATTCCAGATGCTTACGAATACGAATTGGATGCCATTGATCTTGACAGCTATCGCGAGACTGGAAAACTAAAAACCGCAGAGTTGGAAGACCTTTTTGTAGCGAAAGTTGAAGCTAATTTCGACCTCGAAGCCATTCGAAATTCCAAAATGGAATTTGCCTACGATGCGATGTACGGTTCGGGGCAATTCGTAATGCGAAGATTGTTTCCAGACATAACCCTGCTGCATTGCGAACACAATCCGCTTTTCGATGGCATTTCGCCAGAGCCCATTCTGAAAAATTTGGGTGAATTTGCCGATGTCATCAAAGTATCTGGCGATATCGACTGCGGACTGGCGAATGATGGCGATGCGGACCGAATTGCACTTTTTGATGGCGAAGGAAACTACGTAGACAGTCACCACATTCTTCTACTTCTCATTCATTACTTGCACAAAGTGAAAGGCTGGAACGGGAAAGTTGGAACAGGATTTTCATCTACCGTTAAGATCAATCAGCTGTGTGAGAAATACGGTTTGGAATTGGAGGTGGTGAAAATCGGTTTCAAGCACCTATGTGGCATCATGATTACCGAAGATGTGTTGGTTGGTGGTGAAGAAAGTGGTGGCATTGCCGTAAAAGGCCACATTCCAGAACGAGATGGCATTTGGAACGGCTTGGTGCTTTGGGAATTCATGGCCAAATCGGGCAAGAGTTTGCGAGAACTCATTCAAGAGATCTATGATATTGTGGGTGAATTCGCTTTCGAACGGAACGACCTGCGAATTGCACAATCACTCAAAGAGGAAATTGTAGCCAATTGCGAAGCTGGGAAATATGACCATTTTGGCCCCTATAATGTCCAGCGAATTGACGACCTCGATGGTTGGAAATACTGGCTTTCTGACCACGAATGGTTGATGATTCGCCCTTCGGGAACCGAACCTGTTCTCAGAACTTACGCAGAAGCTCGAACCAGAGAAGATGCCTTAGCTATTCTTGAGGCTTGCCGCGTTCAGATCGGGGCTTGATGATATCCGACTGCTCATGTGTCGTAAGAATTCCATAAACGTCATCGTTTTTGATTTCGATGAGCGCAAAGTGCTTCATTGATTCCCAAACATGATCAAAGTATGACTCGTAATCGTTTGCTACGAAAACTTTTCCTGCAAAATTCTTGACAGCGAGCGCTTTCATTTCTTCTGAAAAAACGGCAACCACATCGGCCTTTTTGCTCACTGCCTTCCAAAATTCTGCAGCTTTCTCTGCATCCAAACCATCAGCCCCAACTGCATCTCCGATAAATAAAACTCGAACATCAGCTTTGGCCCCGACCAAGTCATAAATGGCACCTATGTGAACCGCTCCGGCTTTTCGATTGTCTTGGGCAAATAGAGATGCAACAGAGACCAAAATTGCAATTGTGGTTAGCTTGACTTGTATCATTATTCCGTGTTTAGAGTTCGTGAGTTCAAACCTAAATTACTATTCTGGTTAATGAAATAGCTAAAAATGGCTAATCCGACACCATACATGAGCACATCCACGGAATCGGCAGTAAAGTTGGATGATTGTTTTGGCAGAATCCATTCGAAATATACCGAGTAAATGATGAAGACCGACAACATGTGAAACCAGCTGAGGCGGTAATCGGGATAGACTGACCTATAGGCCGCCAATCCGAGGGTCAATACAATAGGAAAACAAAGCAGGTCATCCAAATAATTGTGAATGACAGGAAGGAAAATGCCAAAGCCTTTTTCCAAAGTCTGATTGATCGCAGCAAGTACGACAGCCAATAAAAAAACAGGATTTAGTAGCGTTCGTCTCATCCCGAAAAAGTGGTTGCAAACCAAAGAAAAGCCCAAGTGATGGCCGCGAATATCACATGAAAAACCCAAGCGGTTTTCCGAACAATTCGCATTCCCAAACCATCTGTTTCCCGAATTCGGAAGAAGTCATTTTCCTGAAAAACACGCTCTTTTTCTTCTCGGGCAGTTTTTTCAGATAGCGAAATGGGGTCGAGCAATTCGTTGCATGAAGTGCAGCAGTCGGTGGGCTGCTTTTCCCACATGGTCCAAGCTCCGCAATTGGGGCATTTCTTTTCTGTTTTCATCAAAAAGGAATTGCTCAAAAGTAACGGCTAAGCACGGTTCCTCCGCGAACAATTCGCTGCTAACTTGGTTTCCTCAACTTAACCAAAGACTACAGTTACATGCGGGCCGTTTTACCCTTCTTACTTCTGCTTCTGTCATTCAATTCTTGGGCACAAACAGGCATTATTAAAGGTCGCGTTGCTGATGGAAACACGAACGAGCCTATTCCATTTGCCAATGTGATTATTCAAGGAACAACGATTGGCGCCTCGTCTGATTTAGATGGAAATTATGAGATAACGGGAGTAAAACCCGACCTGTACAACGTAGAAGTTTCCTATCTCGGCTACAAAAGCCAAGTTATTTATGAAGTGCAGGTTTTCAATAATAAACCCGCACAGGTCGATTTTAAGCTGGAAGAAGACAGCAAAACGCTTGAGGTTGTAGTTGTAAAAGCCAATCCATTCGAGAAAAAAGAAGAAAGCCCTGTTTCGGTACGAACAATCGGTGTTAACGAAATTGAACGTAATCCAGGCGGTAACCGCGATATATCCAAAGCGCTACAATCGCTTCCGGGCGTGGCGAGTTCTGTTGCCTTCAGGAATGATCTCATCATTCGTGGTGGCGCTCCGAATGAGAACCGTTTTTATTTGGATGGCATCGAAATTCCCAACATCAACCACTTTGCCACGCAAGGTTCCTCTGGTGGGCCGAACGGATTAATCAATGTGAATTTTATCCGCGAAGTGGAATTCTTCTCAGGAGCATTTCCGGCCAATAGAGGTAACACGCTCAGTTCGGTGCTTAATTTCAAGTTCAAGGACCCGCGACAGGATCGCATTGGCGGAAATTTCACGCTTGGTTCGAGCGATGCGGGCATCACCATTGAAGGGCCGATTGCTCCCGGACATTCTTTCATGTTTTCTTACCGTAGAAGTTATTTGCAGTTTCTTTTTCAACTCATCGGTTTGCCATTTCTCCCAACTTACGATGACTTTCAGCTGAAATACAAAGCCAAAATCAACGACAGAAATGAGATTACGGTAATCGGTCTTGGTGCCATCGATCAATTCAAATTGAACTTAGATGATGACCTTGATGAGGATCAAAAACGATTGGTGGAAATTCTTCCCGTAAACAATCAATGGAATTACGCGCTCGGTGTGAACTGGAAAAATTATCGCGAAAAAGGATATTCTGAGCTGGTGGTGAGCAGAAATATGCTGAACAATCGAGCATTCAAGTATGCAGATAACATAGAAGCTGATACCAATCTTATTCTCGATTACACAAGTCAAGAGATTGAAAACAAGCTTCGATTTGAGAACAATTGGCGCGACAAAGGTTGGAAAATCAACTACGGAGTTCTGTATGAATTTGCACGCTACAACAATTCAACGTTTTCCAAAATCACGTTGCCAGACGGTTCAACAGGAACAATCGATTTCAGTTCTGCCGTTGACATTCACAAATGGGGCGCATTCGGTCAGGTCAGTCGTTCCTTTGTTTCGGGTCGGTTGCTTCTCTCGCTTGGAGCACGAGTTGATGGCAACAGCTACTCCACTCAAATGGCCAAAACCTACGAGACCTTTTCTCCGCGTTTTTCCATTTCCTATGCCATCAACGACCAATTCAATCTGAACGCAAACGTGGGGCGTTACTTTCAACTTCCGCCCTACACCACGCTTGGTTTTAGGAATAACAGCGGAACACTCGTAAATCGGGACAACGGCCTGAAATACATTGCATCAAACCACGCGGTTCTGGGAGGGGAATTCATTACTCAAACAGGTTTGAAAGTTTCGGTGGAAGGTTTTTTCAAGTATTGGGAAAACTATCCGTTCCTTGTACGAGACAGCATTTCGCTCGCAAATCTTGGGGCTGATTTTGGCGTAATCGGGAACGATGAAGTAAGGTCGGACAACGAAGGCCGTGCTTACGGAGTGGAGCTTTTAGTTCAGCAAAAGCTTTGGAAAAATTTCTACGGAATTCTTGCTTACACATGGGTTCGAAGCGAATTTCAGGATTTCAAAGGCGATTTCATTCCGTCATCTTGGGATGCACAACATTTGATTTCCTTCACGGGTGGATATAAGTTCAAGCGAAATTGGGAGATTGGCCTGAGATGGCGTTTCACGGGAGGTTCGCCTTACACGCCAGCCGATGAAGAAACCTCCGCACTCATTCCAGTTTGGGACCTGAACCGAGCTGCCATCCGCGATTTCTCTCAATTGAATGGCGATCGTCTGAAACCGGCTCACTTCCTGGACCTGCGTGTTGACAAGAAATGGTTCTTCAAAAAATGGGCCCTCAATCTGTATTTGGATGTTCAGAATGTCTACGCATTCCGAGCACAGCAGCCACCAAGCTATGTGCTGAGAAAAGACGCCAACGGCAATGCACTTATCGACCCCAACGATGCTTCTCGCTATCAGCTGGACCAAATTGAGAATACCACGGGAACGGTTCTACCTTCTTTCGGAATTATCATTGAGATATAATAAACGGGCGTTCGACCTAATCGAACGCCCGTTGCATTACCACACACCTTCCTCTTAATTTCCTCTGCTAGCCGAACTGCTTTTAGATACAGTTCCCTTGCTTTTCGAACTTGAAAGAGCACCGCTTCTAGTTTGGGGCGGAGCCGCACTTCTACTTGGTGTCTGAACCGAGCTTCGGCTCGGCTGCGAACTCGTTACCCTAGAGGGGGAACTAGCGGCTGGTTTTGAAACTGCGCCTCTTGAACTAGAACTAGGTTGTATTCTTGCAGGTGAAGTTCTGCTGTTAGAAGGCGCAGTAGAAACCGAACCTCTTGAAGGTGCTGCCTGACGTGTACTTGTCGAAGTACTTGGTCGAGAAACAGCTCCAGAACTTGCATTACTTCGCGTCTGAGTTGTAATCGCTGGTCGGCTTGAACTGGTCGAAGGCGCAACCCTGGTGCTTGAGTTTGTTCGTGCAGGGGCCGATTGAACCGTTCTTGGCTGCGAAGTAACTGGTCTTCGAACATCGCTGCTTGATGGAGCTGTTCTGCTCGAAACACTTGTTGGATTGCTTTGGCGCACATTGCTCGCACCAGTGGCAGACCTTGAACCAATTTCGGAATGTGAATACCTTGAACCTGCATCAGAACGACTGTTACTAAGCGATTCACGGCCTGTTGTTAATGGCTTCGGACTTGCATCAGCAGTTGTTATCGTTCTTCTGCTTCTACTGAAAGCCATTTCTCCTCTTCCAGCAGTTTGCGTGTATCTGTGGTGTGCCTGTCCGTAACCACTTGGGCGATACGTGTGCCCGATGGTTGCGTAGCAAGGACGAACGTTATGCACATAAGGTCTGTAGTAAGTGTAACGAACGGGTGTGTAGTATTGTCGGTAAGGAGTTAGTCTTACGAAGCAAAGATTTACAACTGGACGCGCAAAACATGCATAGAACGGACGGTACACGAAATATGGATTCCATGTGTTGATGAAGCCTGTGTGATACGCATAATGTCCGTAGCTGTTGTAATGAACATACAGCCCCCCAACTTGACAAACACGCTGATCGCGATAGCTGATGCGTACATCGCCAATTTGGTTTACTCGACCATAGTAGTCGTACCAAACTGGCACGTTTTCAACCTGAATTACAGCTCCAAAATCATCGTACTGAACGTATGGGCTGTAATCGTAACCCGAATTGAAGGTCACGTTCACATAGCCATTACTTACCGTTGTTGACTGTTGATTGCCAGGTAAATAGAAATCAAATTCTCCATCAGGATAAACAGAAAACGTAATTCCCATCTCGTCAAAAACGAAGGCATCAGCGTAGCTGTTAACTGTTGAATAATGATTTCCGCGTGCCATTCCAGAGTTTGCAAATGCGAAAATGCCGGCAAAAAGTAGTGTGAGCTTTTTCATGATTTCCAGGTATTGATTAACAATTTGAGGGTTCATATACCAAGACAATGCCAAAATTGAATTTGAAGCTGAATCGTTTCAAAATCTACCTTTACCAAATGCGAAATAGACTCCTGATTCTGTTGCTTTTTAGTTTGACGGCTAGCCAAGGATATTCGCAGGCCACTCACCTCAACTGGAAAACCTATTCTGACACCATCAACAAACCACGTGCTTGGGGTCTTGGAGGTGGAACCGTGGCCCTAGCTGCTGGCTCCATTACTGGATTGAACGAACTTTGGTATGCACACGAACCACGCTCTAAATTTCAAACATTTGACGATAGCCGCGAGTGGATGCAAATGGACAAGGCGGGCCATTTTTTTACGTGTTACGCAGTTGGCTACTATTACATTGACCTTATGCGGTGGGCCGGTTTCAATCGCGAAACTAGCATTTGGGCAGGCGGTTTTATGGGAAGTTTCTACATGGCAGGAATTGAGGTTTTGGACGGTTTTTCAGCAGCTTATGGATTCTCACTCAGCGATTTCACGGTCAATACTGCAGGTTCGTTTGCCGTAATCTTACAAGAATTAGCTTGGAACGAACAACGGATTACACCAAAAATGTCATTTCATCCATCGCGTTATGCTCAGTACAGACCAAATCTGCTAGGCGATGGATTTGCATCGCAAATGCTAAAAGATTACAACGGACACACGTTTTGGCTATCCGCCAACATCCATTCGTTTCTCAGAGAAGATAGCAAATTTCCGCGTTGGATAAACGTGGCGATTGGCTTCGGTGGCGATGGGATGATTGGCGGAACTGAGAATCCAGCTTTTGATGACGATGGAAACGAACTTCCGAAACTCATTCGCCACCGTCAATTTTATCTTTCGCTTGACGTGGATCTGACACAAATTAGAACCAAGAAAAAATGGCTGCGAACCATTTTCAAAGCTGTGAATCTAATTAAGTTGCCTTTTCCTACCATAGAGTTCAACTCTATTCAGAAGGTTAAATTTCATCCTGTCTATTTTTGACGAATGCTTGAGATTGGAGAAAAAGTACGTTTCTTAGATGATGTTGGACAGGGGATTATTATCAAATTTATTGATGCAAAAACAGCACTTGTAGAAGATGAATGGGGTTTAACATTCCCACATCCGATTAGCAAGCTTGTTCCAGCAGAAAGAGACCGAGTTGCTGAGCGGCCAGTAGTTGTTGATCCGCAAATTGTAAAGCCGAAAACCACTCTAATACCAATGGTTAAAGGCACCAAGGCGGAGCAGCTGCCAGAGTTAGCACTGGCATTTGTTTCAGCCAACCGTGAAAAACCAGAAACCGGAGATCTGGATTTATTATTCGTAAATAATTCGAATTATCACCTTTTAATTAATGTAGCAGCAAAGGAGAATGAAGAATGGTTCAGCCTCTTTCATAGTGAAATTGTTCCTAACTCGGAAAAACTTGTGCAATCTTTACGAAGGCAGGACGTAGGTTCGGTGGGCAATTTGAACGTGGATGTCCTTTTCTTTGGAACTACTGGTTATGAGAACAGAAAACCTATTTCGTGTTCGCTGAAGATTAAAGCAACCCGATTCGTAAGAACGGGGAATTATCTGCTTTATGAAGGCATTGAAAATCCTGCACTCGCCATTCCGATTGAGAATGAAAAAGTGGTTGTAGCACCAACTTTTCAGCCAACGAGAAACTTTAAACAAGTCGAAAAACCTTCTCTCCCAACGCTAGAAGAAGAGGTTGATTTGCATTTGGAAGCAATTTTGGGAACAGATCCTTCGGACATGCCCGACCACGAAAAATTTTTGACGCAAATGCATCATTTTGAGCAGCGGTTGAATCATGCGCTGACGCATAAGTATGTTCAGATTACATTTATTCATGGCGTTGGAACGGGCCGCTTGAAGGAGGCAATTAGAAAGGAATTGACTGAATACAATCTTCCTTTCGAAGATGGCGCTTTCCATAAGTACGGGGTTGGGGCTACGGTTGTTCGACTTCATTGAGCTGGGTTGTTCACGAGCTAGGACGCTAACGAAAGCAGGGTTTGCAGATGGGGCCGCGTGAGGGGTGGAAGCGGCATCCTTTTTTGCTTTTGGGCAAAAAAGATATAGCGAACGACCCGACCCCTTGCGTAGCTTGGGGGCACGCCCAATAAATTAACTTTGTGGCGCAAATCGGCCTACCGCTCTTTCGAGGGAGGAAAGTCCAGACAGCGCAGAGCACCGCACCGTTCGCAAGCACGGGTGTTAGGGGAGGAATTCCTTGGCAACAGCAAGTGTCACAGAAAATGACCGTCCCGATTTATCGGGGTAAGGGTGAAAATGTGAGGTAAGAGCTCACGCGTCTCAATAGTAATATTGAGATGGGACAAACCTTGCGGGCTGCAAGACCAAATAGGTCAGGATTTAAGGGTGGCTCGCCCTTTCCTGATGGGTAGGTTGCATAGATAAATGGTAGGCTAAAACAGGATCTGGCTTACGGGTTTGCACAAAACGGCCTCTGATGGGAAATCATCAGAGGCCGTCCATTTTTTGGTAAAGAGACAGAGAGATAAGAGATGCTGACGAGAGTGAGTTACCTCATGTTCGTAGATTCACAAATTGCGGTGCGTTCCGTCACAATACGGCTTTCCGCTCGTTTGCTTGCAACCGCACCATGCTACTTTTTTGGATTCGGTTAGTTTTTCAATAACGGGCGAGAATTCGCTTCCCTTGTGCGAGCCATCGCAGTAAGGTTGCTTGCTGCTTTTTCCGCAGGCACACCAAGCATAAATGCCAGGTTCAAGATTTTCAACGTATGGTGCTTTTTGTGCGATTTCTGGCTTGCTCATTTTTATGGTTTTTTGGTAGTATGTGTTAACAACAACTTAAGGATTATGTTCAGAAACAGAGTTGAACAGGTAAGTCTATGCCACGATCGTGCTTTTAAATTAAATTTGGACACACAAAAACTCCACATGAAGTCAATTCTCCTTTCTTGCCTCACTCTCATTTCCTTGTCTGCTTTCGCACAGGAAGAAGTGAATCCTAATCATTATTCGAGAAACAGTCTTGAACCTGGGTTAGAGCCATTCTATCACGGTGTTGCTTCAGGAGATCCACTTTCGGATGCAGTGATCATTTGGACACGGATTACGCTGAACAGTACCGACCCCGTTGATGTGAACTGGAGAATGGCCACAGATACGCTTTTTACAAATGTGGTTGCCAGCGGAACGGCCACTACAGATTCAACCGATGATTGGACGGTGAAGGTTGATGTCACGGGCCTTTCCTCCGATTCGTGGTATTACTATGATTTCGAGTACAATGGAGACCATTCTCTGATTGGTAGGACACGCACTGCTCCGACAGGCGGTGTTGACCATCTGCGTTTCGGGGTAGTTTCATGCCAGAGTTATGAAAATGGCTACTATCACGCTTACCGCGAAATGGTGAACCGGAATGACATGGATTGCATTCTGCACTTAGGGGATTATATTTACGAATATGCCACCGGAGGCCTCTCTGCCGGAATGCCTGACCGATTGGTAGAACCGGCCAATGAGATTATCTCCCTGAGCGATTACCGCACGCGTTACTCACATTATCGGCTCGACCCTGACCTGCGCGATGCTCACCAACAGTATCCGTTCATCTGCGTTTGGGATGACCATGAAACGGCCAACAATTCCTATTCGGACGGAGCAGAAAACCACACCGAAGGGGCCGAAGGATTTTGGGTTGATCGGAAGGCATACGGAATTCAGGCCAACATGGAATGGCTGCCCATCCGCCAACCAGACCCCAACGACCCTGAGCGCGAATACCGCGATTTTAACTTCGGTGACCTTGCCGACCTGAACATGCTTGACACTAGGCTTTATAATCGCGATGAGCAAGGAGCTGGAAACGACAACGAACGGAATCTGCTTGGCTATGAGCAGCGCCAGTGGCTGTATGACAATCTGAGCAGCTCCACTTCCAAGTGGAAATTGCTAGGCCAACAGGTAATGGTTGCTCCCCTGACTGCTTTCGGAATTCCGGTCAACGATGACCAATGGGATGGTTACCCTGCAGAGCGCGATAGCCTTTATGACCACCTCACCTCAAACAACATTGACAACATGGTTGTGCTGACGGGAGACATTCACACTTCTTGGGCCAATGACCTCCCGGGTGACAATTACGTTGCAAGCACGGGCGCAGGAAGTGTTGGAGTTGAATTCGTGGTTACGAGTATTTCAACCACAAGCAGTCCTGTCAACTTCGGAGTGGCCCTCATTCAGGCTGTCAACCCGCACATCAAATTCGCGGACCTTGCACAGAAGGGTTATCTCGTGTTGGATCTCACCGAAGATGCTGCACAATCTGATTGGTATTATGTAAGCAGTATCACTTCACCAACATACACTTCATCGTGGGGCGCTGGTTGGAAAACCAACGATGGCGATAACCACTTGACACAGGCTAGCACTGAAGCACCAGCAGGTGTTTATCCTCCTTTGGCTCCGGTTTTCAATCCTAACTCAAACGTTGGAATCTATGAGCAGATGAATGAACCAGTTATTGTAAGTGCATATCCGAATCCGTTTGTCGAAAAGTTTGTAGTACAATTCAACTTGTTTGAAAGGGAAAACATACACGTTAAACTAACCGATGTTTCGGGAAAAATTGTGCTAACGAAAGCCTTTGGGCAAATGCCAAACGGCCTCCACTATTTAGAAGTGAACGTACCAAGTCAACTTGCCTCGGGAATTTACATTTTCACATTGCAGTCTGGTGAAAACGTAATAAACCGAAGGATGAGTAAGTTATAATAGTCGAACGCTTTGGCTTGTTAAGCTAAATACTTAGATTCGGAATTCATTTATGGAATGTCTCTAGGAATTGATAAATACGCGCTGATTGGTGATGCTGCCATCCTTTATGAATTTGAAGGAGAAGTTGACAAGCAGATTCTATTGGAGACGCTTCCAATAATTGAAGACATTTTGGATGCGTTGGAGGTTGACCGTCAGAAAAAGCGAAAAATCGTCAACATTGCAATCGAAACATTACAGAATTTACAGTTACACTCATACCAAGCAAACGGAAGTGATTACGAGTTTGAACCACTTTTCATAGTAGGAAAGGAAAGAGAAAATATTACCATCCACATTGGGAATTTAGTTGCCAATGGTGAACGAGCGGTTTTAGAGGATAAAATCAAAAAAATCAATAGTCTGAATGAAGAAGAAATCAAATTCCTCTATGGCGTGATTATGAAGCAGACCGTAGTTAAATTTTCTACTAAAGGCGGTGCTGGTTTGGGACTGATTGATATGAAGAAGAAATCAGGAAACGAACTTGGATTCTCGTTTCAAGAATTGGATGACACCGTCTGTTATTTCAATCTTAAAATCACAGTTCCCTGCTGAGTTTATTCAGCCTCAGGCTTTTTGAGGTCATTCACTTTCCAACCCATATAACCAAATAGCATGGTCATTAACGGACTGATGATGTTAAAAAATGCGAATGGCAGGTAGGTTCCCGTTGCCACGCCCAACACGCCTGCATGATAAGCTCCGCAGGTATTCCAAGGAACCAAGGCGGATGTAACGGTTCCGCTATCCTCTAATGTTCTGCTTAAATTTTCGGGAGCAAGTCCGCGTTTCTCATATTCCTTCGCAAACATTCTTCCGGGAACAACAATGGCCAGATACTGATCTGAAGCCGTAACGTTAAAAACCAGGCACGTTCCTGCTGTAGATGCTATAAGAGAACCTGTAGTCTTGGCTAAATGTAAGATTGACTGCGCAATGCGCTCCAACATGCCGCTTGCCTCCATGATTCCTCCAAAGGTCATGGCGCAGATGATGAGCCAAATGGTGCCGAGCATTCCGTTCATTCCTCCCGAACTTAGAAGTTCATCGGCCACTGCATTGCCAGATTTTATCGAAACATCTGTGGTCATAGCATCAACAACAGCCATATAGGAAGCTTTTGAATAGCTAGCACCTTCTGCTGCTAAACCTAAGATTACATCAGGCTGGAAAATGATGGCGAAAACGCCTCCTAAAATTGAACCTACAAGCAAGGCTGGAACGGCTGGAACTTTCTTTACAATCAATCCTATAACGGCAATTGGAACGAGAAACAACCACAGGCTGATATTGAATTTGGATGCAATTGCTGTTTGAAGCGCTTCAACCCCTTCCAGGTTCGCACCAGATCCAGAGGTAAAACCAAGCACTAGAAATATTAAAATGGTGATAGTGATGGACGGAAAAGTAGTCCACATCATGTGTTTGATGTGAGTGATTAAATCCGTTCCAGCCATAGCTGGTGCAAGATTGGTTGTGTCGGATAGTGGCGACATCTTATCTCCGAAATATGCTCCTGAAATAATAGCGCCAGCAATCATTCCATCACTAAAACCAAGAATTCTTCCAATTCCCATCAACGCCACACCAACGGTGGCAACAGTTGTCCAAGAGCTACCGGTTGCAACAGACACAATGGAACAGACGATGCAAGTGGCAAACAGAAATATGGTTGGATTCAGCACTTCCAATCCGTAATAGATCATTGCTGGAACAACGCCACTTATAAGCCACGTACCTGCCAATGCTCCAATCATTAAAAGGATAATAAGAGCAGGCAGGGCACTTGTTATGCTTAGCACAACGCCATCAAACAAATCTTCCCACTTCTGACCATTAATCATGGCCACAATGGCGGCCACGCCAGCTGAAAGTAGCAGAGCCATCTGGTTGGCACCGCCCAACGAATTATCGCCATAAAACGCCACGTTTGTGCCGAGCAAGGCAACAAGGAAAATAAGCGGAATGAATGATTGAAGAAGCGATGGTGACTTGATTGCTGTCATTTTTTAAGGATATGGCGCAAGATAATGAAGTTGAGTTGTGCTCGTCACTCCGAGAGGTTGCCAAGACCTAACAGATGTTCGAAACGGAGGTGTCCGAAATGCAGGTTTTAAACGCTTTTTCGTTCAACTCACCCCCGACCCGACAAGTTGGGCCACCCCATCACTTCCAAAAGAGAGGGGAAACTCTGTGTACGGTTCGGGGGTGAGTTGCAGATAAAGTCTTTCCAGACCACCGAGGTTTTGAAAACCTCGGTGGTTTCAGTAGCACACAGAATCCTATTTTTGCCACCGAAAATCAAAAAACACAAAACATGAAATACTTAATTCCGGTTGTATCTATTTTCCTACTTGCCGCCTGTGGCGGACAAAGCTCCGATGCCACAACTGACGCCACAGACTCCACTGCCACAAACATCGGTTGGTTCGGAGAAGAATTTGAATATACTGAAACCATTAGTCCTGCGCAGGTTGCAGGTTTGATGAGTGATAGTTCAACCAATGAGTTCATCGTAGAAGGAACCATTCAAGAATGCTGTCAAAAAAAAGGCTGCTGGATGAAGGTGGATATGGGCAATGGAGAATCGATGCGAGTATCGTTTAAGGATTACGAATTCTTCGTTCCGTTGGATGCTGCAGGCAGAACTATGACCATGAAAGGCGTGGCGATGTATGACACTATTGATGTTGATTTCTTGAAGCATTTGGCCGAAGATGCCAACGCAACTCAGGAGGAGATTGATGCCATTACGGAGCCAGAATTGGCAATTACCTTCGAGGCTACGGGCGTACTGATTAAGTAATCAGAAACATACTAAAAAAGGAAAGGCGAGGTGAAATCACCTCGCCTTTCCTTTTTTATGCAATCAGGTTTCTACTTATTCGGGTTGTTTGAAGCTCCTTTAGAACCTGGTTTCGCAATTGAACTTCTCATCTCCGTATCAGCCTTAATGTTGTCGAATTTGTAGTAGTCCATGATGCCTAGATTTCCACTTCGGAAAGCCTCTGCCATGGCCTGTGGTATCTGAACCTCTGCCTCGATAACTTTTGCACGTGCCTCTTGCGCTTTGGCCTTCATTTCTTGCTCAACGGCCACAGCCATTGCTCTTCTTTCCTCCGCTTTTGCTTGCGCGATATTCTTATCCGCTTCCGCTTGATCCATTTGCAATTCGGCACCTATGTTCTTGCCTATATCCACATCCGCAATATCAATGGATAGAATTTCAAATGCCGTTCCTGAATCCAGTCCTCTTGCGAGAACAACTTTTGAGATAGAATCTGGATTTTCCAAAACGGCCTTGTGCGATGCAGCCGAACCGATGGAGGAAACTACTCCCTCACCAACACGGGCAAGTATGGTATCTTCTCCAGCACCACCCACCAATTGGGAAATGTTGGCGCGAACCGTGATTCTGGCTTTCGCAATCAGCTGAATACCATCCTTTGCCACTGCCGTTACTGGTGGCGTATCAATCACCTTTGGGTTTACCGACATCTGCACAGCTTGCAATACATCTCGCCCTGCAAGGTCAATGGCCGTTGCCATTTTAAAATCTAAGGCAATGTTTGCCTTATCTGCAGAAATAAGCGCAAACGTCACGTTCTGCACGCTTCCTCCAGCCAAGTAGTGGGCTTCAAGTGCATCGCGGTTGATGGTCAGTCCAGCCTTGGTGGCACTAATCATGGCGTTTACGATAACTGTTGGCGGTACTTTTCTCAATCGCATTCCAATTAAGGCTCCAATGCCAATTGGCACACCCGAAAAAATAGCGGTAATCCACAATCCGAGCGGAACGTAATAGAAAAAGAGCCACAAAATGACTACGGAGAAAACAACTAATGCAATTAAAATGGGTAATGCCATAATGGTCTTTTTAAACGGTTTTAACTTTAATACTGTTCTGTTCCACCTTCACAACTTCGATGGTTTCATTTTCACCGACAAAACCTCCGGTAGTCGAAACTTCAAGAATCTTCTTGCCTAACAGGGCTTTGCCAACTGGGTTCAATCTACTAATTGTTTTGCCTCTATCGCCAACTGCTACCAACTTTTCTAGCTGTTCTACACCTTTTCCTTCAACGGTTGTATCTAGCGCCATTCGTTGCCACGTTTTTCCCTTCAATAATACGATGAGTGAAAGAAACACTGCAAACACACTAGATGCTAAAGCAAGGTGACCTGCCGTGGAACCTAAAATATCATAAGCCAAATAAATTCCAATGGCAAGCAAAATAATTCCTCCAACACCAACAATCGTGGTTCCAGGAACAAAAATTATTTCGAGAAGAAGCAGTAGTATGCCAAGAAGAAGAAGTGCAATGACTACTCCAGTAATCATTTGGCAATCTTTGGAATGTCTTCGATGGTCGCGGTAAGTCCGAGGCTGATAATGCGAGCCCAAACTGGCTGCAACTTGCTGAATACATCCGTTTTCACAGCACATTTGCCGCTGTAATGAATAATGAATGTACACTGCTCAGCTTGCAGTGGCTCATGCCCGCAATATTCAATTAACGTTTCAATTACAAAATCAAATGAGTTGTAATCGTCATTATGAATGACCAGCGCTTTTGGTGACTGCACCAATTCGTCAAGCTCCTGTTGGAACTCAACTTCTAGGTCTAGGTTTGCAAGTGAATCGAATCTCATGGTTTTTTAACTGCGGATGAAGATAAGACTTTCAAAGACGAAACAAGAATCTTAATCGACAAACGGAATATCTGAAACGTCAGATAGCGTTACTTGTTCATTTTTTAGGTATGGAATAATCCGAACCGAATTAAAACCACGTCTCTGATACTCTTTGAAGTCGGAAGTTGCATCGGCTAACGTTTGGTAATAACTCGTCTGAACCTCAAACTCAGGCATTGCAAACGAAATCGCTTGTTCTGGAGTCATTGCTTCCGATACGGCTTGCGAAACCCCGGCAGTGGTTATAGTAAACTCAAGTTTGTAATAAACGTCCTGTCGTTTTCTCAATGAGTTTTTGTCAAACGGAGGTCTAATGTATTCTTCACGTGATGGAGCTGCTGCAACCGTTTCAAGTACGTCCTTATTCCTTGTATTTGATTTGATATCTTTTAAAGATTCCGAGGTTTTACCAGCGTCAACCCATTCATTCTTCATGTTCTTTAGTACCGCCATTCGACCTACGTCCTCTGCTCGCATACGCTGAACCATTCTTCGCATAGAAACATCCTCGATTTTATTAAAAGAAGGTTTCTCCGTTGAATAATTGCGTTTTGCTGCGGTTAAGAAAGGAATTGTGCCTACGGTTCCGGTTGAAGCTTGCTTCGGTTTATCCAATTCTTGCTTAATCTCTTCCACTTGCATTTCTGCAATCTCCAAATCAACTTCTTCAGGCTCATTCAATGGTTGAATCTCTTCAACCACAGCTACTTCAATAATTTCTTCTTTTTCTATTAGTTGAGGCTTGCTGTCAATCACAGTATCCATGACTGCAGGTTCCGATGCAATTGAAACCTCTGGCTCTTCTGTTTTAATCTCTAAAACTTCTACTGTCGCCTCTTCGCTTAATTCAACTTTTGCATTTTCGGCAGCATTTTCAGGTGATTCAGTTCCCGCAAGAATTCTATCAAACTCAGCAAGTGCATCTAGCACCTCTTGATCCACTTCGCTCTTTTTTGTTGTCTCCACAACTGGTTCTGGTTGTTCCCCTGAAATGATAGTTACCTCTGTTGGCGCGACCAACTCTTTAACCTCTTCAATTGGCTCTAATTTAAAGTCTGAATTGTTTGGCTGCTCTATTTTCGCAATTGGTTCTTCTAGGTTTTGAACGATTTCTTTTTCAACAACAGCCAACTCTTTTGCAGATGCCTGGTCAAATAATTCAACTTCAGCTTTATCGCGTTGCATCTTTTCTTTTAGCGCCTTTTCCTTTTCTACAGCAATCTTCTGATGCTCTGCCAGTGCTTGACGGTCGGCTTCAATTTTAGCTTCTAAAACAGGGTCGGCATTTCGATTGACTTCGGGTTTCGAAGGCAACTCTTTCAACTCATACGACTTGCTGGCGTTTGCCCTAGCATCCTTAGCTATCTTTTTTTCTATTTCAGCTAAAGCTACTAAGTATTCTTGTGGGTTTGCATCGCTTTTAAGCGCAACGGACATCGTTTCTATGTCAGAAGTATCAGCTAATTCAATTTCGGTACTGCTAGACAAATCAACATTTCCAACCGTTTGTGTCCTCACAGCACTCGTATCTGCTGCCAGCCTAGTCTCGGCCAAAGCTATTTTTTGTTGCTCCTGCTCTCTTTTCTTTGTGCTATTTTCCTCATCTACAAGTTGTTGCTGCTCTCGCTTCTGTGCTTCTAACTTGGCAATTGTTTGCAAGAAAAGTTCTGACTCAGAAAGAACTTCTGTTTCATCCAGTTCCATCACAACTTCGGTTGTTGGTGTATCTACCGCCAATTTCACTTCTGGCATTGGCTTAGTGGTAGGCGCAACAGCTTCTACCAACTCCGATTTGACTTCCTCCACTTCCGCAATTTCCAATGGAGCAGGTTCCGCAACTTCAGGCTTAACAACCGGATTATCCTCTGTCTTTGCCGTTGGTGTTGTTTCTAAAGTAGCTTCAATTACTTCTTCGACCGTCTTTTCTGTTTCGAGTTGAAGTTTCGAATTCTCCTCCTCAGCTTTTAATTTGGCCAGCTGCGCCTTTACTTCGGCAGCCTTAATTTGCGTTAGAAGGTCTTGACGTTCTTTTAGTTGTTCGAGTTGCGCTAGCCGTTCTTGCTCCATAACTTCCTCGGCAGCAGCAATACTATCTTTCCTGACCTGCTCTTCTGCTTCTTTCAATTTAGCCAATTCGATGGCTTTATTAACGGAATCTCGCTTTACTCTTGCCTCCAAATGGGATGCTTGCAGCTTCTCAAATTCCTCTACTTGACGGATGCTATCTCTTTTAAAATTCTCTTTTGCCTGAGCAACAAAATCCAATTCTTTGGCTTGTTCTGCTTTTGTTGAATCCAATTGTTTTTCAGCTTTCTCTAACGCCAGCTTTTCCTTCAACGCTGCCTGTTCAGCTTGCTTAAATTCTTCTTGAAGCGCTAATTCAGTAGCCTCTTTCTCTGCAGATGCTAGTGCCTGTTGCTCGGCTGCGCGAATAGAATCCAATAGTGCTTGTTCAGTCTTAGCCAATTGAGCTAACCTCGCTGCCTCATCAGCAGCTTCCTTTTCTTCCAGGGCCAATTCTTCCGCTTTTTTGTTCGCTTTAGCCAGCGCTTGCGTTTCGACTTGTTGATTAGAGTCTGCCTTAGCTTTCTCAGTCTTGGCCAATTCAGCCTGAACTATTGCTTTTTCTGCTTCTTCCTGCTCTTTAAATACTACCGTTTCTGCCTTGACGGCCTCTTCAGTAAGTTGTTTCTCTTTCAAAGCTAATTCCTCAGCTTGCTTGGCGGCCTCAAGTTCCGCTTTCAACGCTTGTTCTGCTTTGACCGCTGCTTCTTTTTCGACCAACGCTAATGCCTGATTTTTTGCTTCACGAATAGAATCTAACCTAACTTTCTCAGCTTTTGCTAATTCCTCTAGCTTTACTTTTTCATCCGCAGCTTGTTTTTCTTTCAATGCCAGCGCTTCGGCTTCCAGCTTAGCTCTTTCAGCTTGCTCCGCTTTTAAAGAGGCTTCTTTTTCGACTAGTGCCAACGCTTGTTTTTCCGCTTCGCGAATGGAATCTACTCGCGCTTGCGCAACTTTTGCTAATTCCTCTTGCTTAGCAGCTTCTTCAGCAGCTTGCTTTTCCTTCTGAGCCAATTCTTCGGCATTTTTCGTGGCCTCCTGGTTTGTTTTTTCAGCGTTGGCTAACGCATTCTGTTCTGAGTCTTTCTTTTTGATGTCAACCTGAGATTTAACAGCCAACAATTCAGTTGGATCAGGCATGGCTACCATTCGTTCCTCAATTTCCTTAAGCGAACGACTTTCGGCCACTTTTACCGTGTCTGAATTTCCCGTTGCATCAAAGTAGTTAGTCACCGTTATGGTTCCATTTGCACCAGTCGCCTCATATACAATTGCTTGCTGAAGTGGATTTACAGCATCGTGTTGTGGGACATCCAGGTCAAATTTGAATCCATTCGCCTCTCGTGGGCCTACATCCATGGTGTAATCATTCTGCGGTGGAAGAATGAGTAAGTATTTACCAGTCACCTTATGACTGCGGTATTTTCCTACAACTTCATTTGTAATTGGGTCAATGACGGTTAATGCCGCGTAATTGTATACCGAGTCAGTTTTATCAATAAATGTTCCTTCAAGTACAGAAACCTCCACTTGTTGAGGGTTGTGAAGCAGTGTTTTCATCACACGTAGTTTGCCCGCTTCTACATTTCTGTTAGTAGAGAAAAACGCCTCTTGCCCCTCAGGGTCACTGACGTAGAGGAAATCGTCATAAGGCGAATTGATTGGATATTGTAAGTTCAGCGGAGTTGACCACGTGCTGTTGTTGGCGTTGTATTTCGAGCTAAACACATCGTAACCACCCATAGAGTTATGTCCCTTTGAAGCGAAGAAAAGTATCTGCGATTCTTCATCGTAAAAGGCGTAATCTTCATCATATTTTGTGTTGATTGTATTTGGCAAACGAAGCGGCAAAGCCAACTCCCCATTTGGCAACCGGTTTACCTGATAGAGGTCTTTTGCATTTGCACCATCCTCACCATAACTGGCGTAAATGAGCGTTTGACTGTTAGTTGGAGTATAGATAACTGTACCTACAAGATTCTTTTCATCGTATTTGGTTTTGAAATCTGGCGGCATCGGAATCACCTTGCCTTTCAACTTCCTAAAATCATACGGTCGATAGAACTCATTCTCAATCACATCCTTATCCATTGCAGGCTGAAAATCGATAGCTGGGTTGTAAAGAATCTTACCATTTCTACATTCTTCAATGCACCGGTCTAAATCAATATTTGGCTTGCTCAAGCCTACAGATTTGCCTTTTTCATACGATTTGATGGCATCGTCAAATCGATAATTAAATTGAAATGCCTTGCCTAAGAAATAGTGTGCTTCCGCATTAACTCCTTTGGTACTTGCACCGCCCTCAATGTAAGGAAGTGGTTTTAGTGGGTCGGCCTCAGTAAATAGAATACAAACTCCAAAACGGTAATTGTAATCTGGATTTAGCGCATCCTTACTTAATAATTGCGAGAAAAGAGGCTTCGCTTTATCGTACTCGGCTGCATCAAAAAAACTATTTGCGGCTTTTTCAAGTTCTTCCTGACTTTCAAAACTTACTTGCGCAACTCCTTGAAAGGCAATAAAAAACAACAATACTGAGAAAAGAAATCGTGCTTTTAACACCATGGATTTACCCGTTTTTCGGGTTATTTTCGGCAATTCATACAAGCTTCCAAAAATATCGGTTTTTAAGGAATGGTCAAGGGAAAGAAAGACGAGTTTGAATCAGTTTACAAACATGAAAATCTAATTTCATTTAGGTCGTTAATGAGATGTCAAATTCTGGTGTTATCAATCGTGTATTTTCAAACAATTTCGGTTTTCGCACAAGACATTACAGTCAGATTACTGGAGAGAACCAATGTTTCTACGGTTCTATTCTCGCCAACCGATGGTAAATACGTTTTGATAAATGAGAAAGAAGACACGATTTATGTTTTCAAATCTGATGATGCCATTTCTGTAGCAATTGCAAGTGAACGTCTTTTGGTTAAATCGGCTTATGGTCTTAACGATATAGTTTCCTCAGTGAGGATGGTCGGAGTAGGTAATTCCCCGAATTTTCATCTACGATTTAATGCCGACAAGCGGGACCATTCCTATTTTGACCGCCTAACAATTTCGGTTTCTGATGGTGCTTTGAAACTGGTGAACCATGTAAGCATTGAGAGATACGTGGCGCGTGTGGTGCAATCGGAAGTTGGATATGGTGCAGATGAAGAATACTACAAGATTCAAAGCATTATTTGTAGGACCTACGCTACCAGAAACTTAGTTAGACATGTTGTAGATGGTTACGATTTATGCGACCACGAGCATTGCCAGGTTTACTCTGGTCTGAAACCAGCAACCAACGAAGTAATGAAAGCCACATCTGCAACGAGTGGTTTGGTGATGGTTGATCAAAATAATAATCTTATTCTGAGCGCATTTCATGCTAATTGTGGTGGTCAAACTGCTAATTCGGAAGATGTTTGGCGAGAAGCACGCTCGTATTTGACTTCGGTTGAAGATACGTTTTGCACCGGCAGCAGAAGTGCCGTTTGGCACAAATCCATGCCTGTAAATGAATTCGTTACGCAATTGGGATTTAGCACCAATTTAGCAGAGAGCGCAGATTGGAGTTTCAAACAGCCGAACCGTAAAAAGTATTTTACACTGAACGCAGATTCGGTTGAAACAGCGCAAATGCGAAGACTTCTTCAGTTGCGCTCTACTTATTTCGACTTACAGGTAAGGGATGGAAATGTTGAATTTGCAGGACGTGGTTATGGACATGGTGTAGGATTATGTCAGCAAGGCGCCATGAAAATGGCAGAAATTGGATATTCATACAGCCAGATTCTAGGCTATTATTATAAAGGTGTAAGTCTTATTCCGACTACTTCGCTTCAGCCAGAAAAATAATTCTCGGACATTTTCTGGGCATCTGAAATGAATTCTCTGAATTCGGCTATGAATTTAGCCTCTGACTCTTTGTAAACATCCAATGCTAAATGCATTTGCGTTTGATGGGCAGAGCGCCTATCCAAACCTTCGAGTGATTTCAGAACGCCCCATTCAAACTGATAATTGTATAGCCAATTCTGCGTTTTCATGTACGGGAAAAACTGTTTGACATGAATAGGAAAATGTGCCTTTTGCAACTCCAATCGTTGATAAACGGATTGAGTCAATAAATTCAATTCCTCTTCATGAAATTCATTCCAATTGCTAGCTAAGATGTGATCATAGATTACATCAATGACCACTGCAGCATAACGCGCTTGTGTTTGCCGAAAGCGTTCAACTCCTTGCTTCACCAACGGATGATTGTCGGTGAATTGATCAATTGCCCGATGAAACCGAATGCCTTGTGCAATTTTTCCAGCATAAAATTTCTCAGGATTTCCTTTTACAGAATCAGCAATGAAATTCCCTAACAGGATTTCATCATCATCTGGAGAAAGAAAAATGTGCCCTAAGAAGTTCATCTATTGATGTTGACAAGAACGACATTCTGTTGCTAGAATTATGTCCAAAAGGAAAGGGAGCTAAGTGTTTGATCGAGTGATCTCGCGGCTTAACTCCCTCGGGAAAAAGTGGAATGTCTGCCTTACAGACGTGAGCGTTTCTGTGAGGTTGTCTGCGGTTGCTATTTTTGTCGAAATAATTTTCGATTCCGATGAAAAACATTCTCATTCTCCTAGCAATTCTTTGTGTTCCATTCGCTATAAAGGCACAAAAAATCACGCTTTCTTCACACGAAACGTTGCAAGTGAAGGAGTCAAATGTTTTCTGGAAAGCGGAATTGGATTCAACTTCTGAATACACCGTTATCAATGCATCAAGCATTGCAGTGATGAATGCATCATTCCCGAAGGAAAAAAACATAACCAAACAAATCAGTTTTAAGCTGAAAAACGAAAATGATGAAGGCAGAACCGTTAACTCGAAGGTTACTGGTTTGGTTGATTGGAACGGGCAACAGCTTTACACGACCGAACTTGAAATTGGCATTAATCTCACTACCAAATGGGAATATCGCAAGGTGAACTGCGTGCTTGCCGACCTCACCGAAAAAGAGCACAAACTCCTAGTAGGTAAAAATTGGTTGGGCGAGAATATTGAGGTAAAATGACCTCCCCAACCCCTCCAAAGGAGGGGCTTAGCCTGACGGATGTATTTATTGTGCGGCCAACTTCTGTAGGATTTCCAACAGGCGAGGGTCGCTTGGACGAGGCGCATTACCATCAACCACTTTGCCATTCTTATCAAAAATTAGGTAGCGTGGAATGCTGTTTACACCGAATTTGGAAGTGGCTTCCGAACCCCAACCGCCTTTAGACAGACCATGCACACCTTCGATCCCTAATTCTTCGATGGCGAGTTTCCATACCGTTTCGGTATTGTCGATGGAGATGTAAAGGAATTCAATGCTCTTGGCTTCCTTCTTGGAAAGGTTGGCTTTCAGCGCTTTTGATGCTGGGAACTCTTTACGGCACGGGCCGCACCAACTGGCCCAAATGTCCAAATAGACCACCTTGCCTTTCAGTTCAGAAAGCTTGAACATTTTTCCATCCAGACCTTGAAGTTCAACATCAATTTCGTCTTTGGCAGGCTGCGCATCTGTTAGGGCAAGTTGCACTTGATTATCTTTTGCCTGAAGTCTATCTCCCAAACTATCTGCCACCAGTTTCACGAACACTTCTGATGATTCAGTTCCTGCGAGAAAATCATGCATTTGCCGCAAGAGTGAAGGCTGCACATTTGCGGAATTGGCAAGCAAAGTTTTGGTGAGGAAGTACTGAAGCGATTCGCCTTTCAAGTTTTCTCGGGCCAAATTGAATGCTTCTTGAACAACGGCTTGACGGTCGGAAAACTTCATGAAGTCGTACGACTCCAACGCCTTGTAATTGACAAACTGTAGAAGCAGTTCGCGGAAGAATTTACTATCCAGTTCGGAGCTTGTATTCATCCTTTCCCAATCCAATCCTTCTATGAGAACCTTAGGAATCTCGGTTGCTTTAGGGATATTGCTACTGATGGTTTTCACTTCAGAAAACTTGAACAACGACAGGTAATAATAGTAAGTGATGTGGTTTTTGTACGCTTTGATGAAATTGGCAGGTAAGTCCGACTTTGCTTTTTCTAATGAATGGATGACATCATTCCGCAAGGCAAAAATCTCCATCTCCATTCCATCAATGTTACTTGCCGCGGTTGCCTGTCCGTTCAACCATTCTACCACTAGCTTGGAGCCGAACTTCTCATTGATTTGGGTGGCAAAAGCATGAATAGCAGCATCGTCACCACCGAATTTCACACCTTGATTATCATCCAGAAAGTCTGCCTCAAAATCGATAGTGAGAGAAGTAGCATTCTTCCAAACAAAAATACTGCGGTCTTTTCCGTGGTAATTGAGCTTCATCCAACCTGACGTTGGAATGGTGACATTCTTGGAAAATGTTGACTTGGAAACTGGAATTTCCTCTTTCCAGGTATTGCCGAAATAATCTTCGGGCAATGTGACCCGAAGATTCTCATCGGCCATTCCGCTAATAGTACCACTAAAATGAAATTGCTGCGCCCAAGCTGTGTTTACCAGCAAGAACGCAGCAATCGTAAGAATTCGATTCATGTATTACTCAACCTTAATAATGCGTGCCACTGCCGGCCGTTTATCCGTTATCACACGAATTAAGTACGCGCCTTTTACCAATCCAAGCTCTGAGGCGTTTACCGCATACTTTTTCGTACCTGGGGACATTTTTCCTTTAAAGAACTCGTGTATGATTCGGCCTTTTACGTCAATGAGCTCCACATTTGCCCAAAGATCTTGGTAGACCTCAAACTGTACCATTGCCTCAGAATTGAACGGGTTGGGATAAACATCAATTCCAGAAACAGGAAATGCTGTGCCATCCTCTACGCTACTATTAGGGTCCGATTGCTTAATGATGGTCCATTCATCCAAAATCTCACCGTCTTTGGTCAAGTATTCTCCGGATAAAGTGTCTCCATGAATGTACAGCATGGTAGAGCCCACACAGGTATCGCATCCATGGCCGTAGTACATAACTGGGTGTTCTAGCCCAGCATCAGATTCCGAGCTACCAGAATTACCTTGCACTATATACATTGTACCAAAGTTCTGATTCGGGCCGTCCTTGTACTTAACGTAAGGCGTCCCTTCTGAAAGCTTACCGCTAGAGCCATTAACCAAATGTTGGCTAGGGTTGAAATCATTTGCTACGCCATAGAACCCATTCACCAGATAAGAACGTTCGTAAACATGACTGTGACCAGCAATCAGTAAGTCAACACCATAGCTTTCAAGTATAGGGCTAATGTTTTCTCGAACTGCCTTCATATATACTTCGTAAAACGTTCCTGACTCGTGCGACCCATCTGTATGCGGTGGTTGATGAATGAAAGCAACTACCCATGGTTTGTCATTGGCCTGTAGGTCTGCATGCATCCAATCGATAAATGGAGAACCATCAAATGAAAAGATTGGACTAACACCCGTCCAATCCCACATTTCATTTAGCGGATTGCCTATCTCTGAGTTTAACGACATAAAATGAACGTTCCCATAATCGAAAGAATAATACAACTCATTACCAGAAGGCACACCACCTATCTCTCCATTGGTTGGTACATCTATGACATCGTAATAAGGGCCATCGTGTGTTAAAGGGTCGGAACCTGGCACTATACTCGTTACTGATCCATAATCATGATTTCCGGGTGTTGCCAAGAAAGGGACGCGGGTCAAAACTTCTGGGTAGCCGTATGTTGGTTCGAAGACGGTTTCAGTGTACTCCGCATCCGTTCCATCTGGGTAAGCATTATCACCCAACCATAACCACATATCGGGCATATCATCACCAATACGATTCAAATAGGCATCTTTAACAGCTACTTGTTTGGTATTTCCTTTTCCAAAGTCGCCAATAGCCCAAATGTTTATGGGTTGTATCGTTCCGATTTCAGGTGAGGTTTTGAAGCGATGGTTCATATCCGCTCCAGCTAGAACAGAACTTCCATCACCCACGGCATAGTAATACTCTGTGTACGGGCCAAGTCCAGTAATATTCACATTATGGTCCACTACCGATGCGGGAATATCAACCTGATTGTCCATTACCGTGGCTAAACTTGTACCGTAGTACACTCGGCTGGGAGTTGCTGCATCCGTTCGCCACATCACTTTCATGCTACTTGAAGTTGGAAACTGTAAGTAAGGTCCTCGAACTACAGTTTGTGCATTTGGTTGAGACAACCCGATGGCCGAAATCATCAATAGGGTAAATATTTTCTTCATGGTATTAATTGAATAGGGTGCTCAAATTTAATCTTTCGAGTTTGATTACCTTGACATAAAGATGACCTTAACCAAATGGTGATATTCCTACTTTCACGCCTCCGAATGAAAAAACTGCTTTACGGCCTTGCGATTATTGTCTTTGCTGCCTGTTCTACAGATGGACTTGTGCCGTGCGAAAAAGAAGGAACTCAAGGTGAGCTTTGTAGAGAATACAGATACCTAAACGATTCTCCAAAGGGCTATGTAGCGTTTGAACAGCAGGGAGATTCGCTGCAAATTTCAGACTATTATAGTGAGAGTTTGAAACTGATTAAGACGATTCGGCAACAGTTTGAACATGGGCGTATCATCGTTATTTCGGAACAGTATCCGAACGAGGACTCACGGATTCAGACATGGCATTACAATGAAACAGACAGTCTTGAACGGATTGTTTTTGGTCCAAATGACAGTGCTGTGCATATTGATTACGCCCAAGAAAAACGCCACCTAGAATCGTACTTCCGCGGAGCGGAGCTAGATAGGTATTTTGAATATAGATACTATCAGGATGACGGGAAATTGTATCGTATCTATGCTTACAACGCAATGGATTCCTTGCTTTCGTATCGGCAGTTTGACTATTTCAGTACAGGACAAAATCGGGTATCTTTCTATACATCTGAGCATAAATTAATGGGAAGGCGCGTGTACAATTCGCAGAATGGGGTGATTAATTCCGTTCAATTTACCGACACCACAGGTACGGTAACGGAGCGGACGGACTACCTATATGATGCAACCCTCAATCTTACCGAAAAGGTAGAACGCAAAGGCGATCAAAACTTTAAAAGCGTATTCATTTATTATTGAAACATGAGTAAAGAACATTCTCTGAACGAAAAGATTGCAGCGGTACATGAATTCCATCGGGTATTTGGCATTGGCAACAACGACAGACCGGAAGCTGAACTTGGCGAAGACAGTTACTTGCTACGCCATCGATTGATGCACGAGGAGAACGAGGAATACTTGGAAGCGGCCAAGAATGGCGACATCGTAGAAATAGCCGATGCGCTGGGCGATATGATGTACATATTATACGGTACCATCTGCAAGCACGGATTGCAGCATCGCATTGCCGACATCTTTGATGAAATACACCGGAGCAACATGAGCAAATTAGACGCTGATGGCAAGCCTATTTACCGCGAAGACGGCAAGGTGATGAAAGGAGAAAACTACTTCCGACCAAACATTGCCAAATACCTTGAAGAGCAAACAGAAGATGAGCATGTTGGCAACTAGCTTTTCATTAATCACCTACTAACAGTATGCGACTGGTAATCTTAGCTTGTGTATTCTTATTCTCAGGATCGGACACCAACTACTTGGCGCATCCCTTAAAAATGTCCTTTAGCAAATTGGACATCAACTCTAAAGGTGTAATAGACTTGCAGTCTCGCATCTTTTTGGATGATATTACCGCACAAATGCAAGAATTGCACGGCTTGCAGGAAGTCGACTTTTCTACCGTTGATAGCGATGGCACAAAGGCATTGCAGCAATACCTTACCAGCCACTATTATTTTGAACAGAGGGGTAAAAAGATTGAGCTAAGAATTAATGCCGTTTCTTTTTCGACAAACCGACTGGCGTTGGTGCTTCAGATGAGCACAGATGCCCCATTAGACCTAACCAAAGAGGTGTTCTTAACCAATACAGTATTGTGTGAAGCATCCGAAAAACAAAAAAACGACATACTGCATTTGGACAAGCATTATCTGTTAAGCTTGACTAATCCAAGAGTAAAAATTGAACTCAAGTAATGCTACATTACATTCAACTTGGTATTGAACATATTCTGGATCCGGAAGGGCTGGACCATCTATATTTCATAGTTTCTTTCTGCCTTTTATACACCATAAAGGATCTGCGTAAAATTGCAGCTCTTGTTACTGCATTTACCGTTGGTCATAGCATAACACTTGCCCTAGCAGCTCTCGACAAGATCAATGTGAATGCTGACCTGATCGAGACGCTTATTCCTATCACGATCCTGATAAGTTGCCTACTCAATTATTGGACACTTCTGAAGGAAAGCGAATACCGCACGCCAAAGGGCTATCTGATA
>JAIOYO010000041.1 GCA_021741075.1 Flavobacteriales bacterium
TAAGTGATCTAGAGCTGTTACACCTATATCCACCAAAAGTGGAGCATCTCTGTAATCAGCAGGGTCTGGGTTTAAATCTATTGTGTACTCACCAAGTACGGATGTCGGAAGGTCAACGGTTATTTGTGCATGCGGGACAGCTTTGCGCTCAAGGAGTTGTGGTCATTTCAGAGATCATGTACAATCCACCAGAGGAAAACACCGACAGTTTGGAGTTCGTAGAGCTTTACAATCCTGACCTGAACAATCCACTGAACCTTGAAGGTTATTCATTTAAAGATGGAATTGAATATACCTTCCTTGCAGGAGCCACCATTTCTGCTGGCGGTTATCTGATCATTGCAGAAGACTCTGTCGCTTTTGAGAACAATTTCGGTATTCCTGCTTTGCAGTGGACGAGTGGTGCACTAAGCAACAGTGGGGAAGAATTGGTCATAGCGGCCAGATACAATGTAACGGTAGACAGCGTGAACTTTGATGATGGATGGTATGCTCAAACGGATGGCGATGGATATTCTCTCACGCTTTGCGATCTAGCTTCTGATAATGCGGATGGAGCGAACTGGAGCGCATCTTCAACGGATGCGGGCTTCATGATCAATTCCCTTCAGGTCTATGCCGATCCAGGCGTGGCAGGAACTTGCATCACCGTTGACATCAAAGAAGAGATCATCACAACAATTGCGAAGCTTTATCCAAATCCGAACGATGGAAACTTCATGCTCGAATTCCCAGAGATGGAAACAGCCGCGAAGGTTTCGATCTATAGCGCAACCGGGCAGTTGATGAATAACTTCCAAGTGATCAATGCAGGTCAATATGCCGTTTCCGAGAAACTTTCTTCAGGAATTTACCTGATGAAAATTGAAATGGGGGCTAACATTTCTTCGCAACGTTTTGTAGTAAAGTAAGGTCGATTGAACACGATTTGGAGATGCGGCCCTTTGAATGGGGCCGCATTTTTTGTGTTTAATTCAAACTTAATCGCAAAGCACCGCTTGTTTATATGATTCGCGGTATTTTCGCACAAAATTTAAAAGCATGTTATCTGATAAAATTTCTCTTGTTGTCTTTGATATGGCCGGAACCACCATGGTGGACAATGGCGAAATTGAGGATTGTTTTCTTGAAGCTTGTGTACAGAATGGATTGAATGTAACCCGTCCGCAGATTAACGCCATGATGGGCTGGTCTAAGATTGCCGTCTTTCAAACATTTTGGAGGAAGAAACTTGGAGAAAACCATCCCGACCTTGAAGACAAAGTAGAAGAATCATTTTACACATTTAAAGACCTTTTGGAAGCGCACTATGAGAATACAAAGCAGCATCCAACGGAAGGAGCAGTTGAGGTAATCAATTGGTTGCGCAAAAATGGTGTGAAAGTGGTGCTTAACACCGGTTTCTACAGAGAAGTAACAGATATCATTCTAGAAAACCTGGGTTGGGACGAAGGCTTGGATGAGAATTACGTTTCAACTGGAGATTCATTCATAGATATGTCCATTACTTCGGACGAGGTGGCGAAGGGTCGTCCGCATCCGTTCATGATTCATAAGGCTATGAAGCAGTTCGGAATCACCGACCCGAAAAAAGTGGTGAAGATTGGAGATACACCTGTTGACCTAGCAGAAGGCCGAAATGCTAAATGCTTGTTCAGCTTGGGAGTTACAAATGGCTCGCATACAAAAGCTGAGCTCGACCGTTTAGATAACGATGGTCTTCTTCCAACGGTTGGCCATTTGAAAGGCTATCTTATTGAGAAGCTCAAATTGGAGAATGCCTAACGTCTGTATCGAAACTGCAGTAGTAGAAGTCTTTGAGCTTTTTGCCAAACATGGGAATGCCGATTACATCGGTGAGCCCATTTCTCAACTCGAACATGCCTGTCAGGCTGCACAATTGGCCGAAAAGGAAGGTTTCGATAATGAAGTCATTCTTGCTGCACTTTTCCACGATATTGGTCATCTCTGCGAAATGAACGGAGAAAAACCAAACATGGGTGGTTATGGTGTGATGGAACATGAAAAGCTAGGTGCAGACTTCCTCCGAGTAATAGGCTTTTCTGAGAAGATAACCAATCTCGTTCAAAGCCATGTAGCCGCCAAGCGGTACTTGTGTTTTTCCGATGTCGATTATTACGACAACCTATCTGAAGCTTCCAAGAAAACACTCGAATATCAAGGAGGAAAAATGAATGCTTCGGAAGCATTAGCGTTCGAGAAATTGCCGTTGTTCAAAACCATTATCCGCATGCGATATTGGGACGAAAAGGCCAAGGAAATTGACGTGCCATTACCCGACATGAACATTTACAGGAAAATGGCCCATGATCATCTGAAAAACAGATGAATATCCAACGGAGAAACAGAAAAATTGCTCGCCAAACTGAAAACAATTTATCTTTCCTACATAATTCATGTCTGTCAACGGGAAATACGATTTACAAGAACGCTTGATAAACTTTTCCGTGAGCATCATTGAACTTATTAGAAAGTTGTCGGAAAGCAAAGAAGCCCGCTATTTCGGTGGACAGATTTTACGTTCAGGAAGCGCCCCCGCATTGATTTATGCCGAGGCACAAGCTGCCGAATCTCGGAAGGACTTCATTCATAAAATGAAACTTTGTCAGAAGGAATTGCGTGAAACGTCTGTCAATCTTAGAATAATGCAGTTGACCAAAATCGCTAGTTCGTCTGTAATTGAACTCATTTCTAAAGAATGTGGAGAGTTGAATGCTATTCTTTTTGCTTCTATCAAAACTGCCAGCAATCCATTGAAATGATAATCGTAGATATAGAAATTCACATTTAGCCCTTTATCAGTTGATTATTTATCAGTTTACCCGTTATTCAGTTTATTTTTAGCTATGTCCTGGACGAATTACCACAGTCACACCAATTATTGTGACGGAACCAACACCCCAGAGGATTACATCAGAAAAGCCCTAGCGTTAGGAATGCCCACTTACGGCTTCTCTTCGCATGCTCCAATTCCCTTTTTTGATTGTAAATGGGCCATGAAAATTGAAGACCTTGAAGGCTATGTGGATGAGATCTATCGGCTTCAGAAGAAGTACGAGGGTCGAATTGAGATTCTACTAGGCCTAGAGGTCGATTACATTCCGGATAAGATGGGGCCTACGGCCGATTTCCTGCAAACCGCAGGATTGGATTACGCCATTGGTTCTATTCATTTCGTAGATTCATTCACAGGAGGAAAGGGCTGGGAAATTGACGGAACCTTGGAATCATTCAAAAAAGGCCTTTTCGAGATCTTTGATGGAAATGTGGAAGCTGCCGTCAGACGATATTACGAACTGACCCGCGAAATGCTGATTGAAGATTGTCCGGAAATAATTGGGCATCTGGATAAGATCAAAATGCAGAATCTGAAGGAGCATTTTTTCTCGGAAGATGAAAAGTGGTACCGCGATGAGGTGATGCAAACCTTGGAAGCCATTTCCAAGACCGATGCCATTATGGAGGTGAACACGCGCGGACTTTACAAGAAAAAGGCAAACGACACCTATCCGAGCAAGTGGGTTTTGGACGAGGCGTTTAAGCTGAACATCCCCGTACAGATTAACAGCGATGGTCACACCCCAGACGAGATTTTAGGCGAGTTTGAAACAGCTGCCGAGTTGCTTTTAAATGTAGGGTATGACAGTTGCGTCATCCTTATCGATGGCGAATGGTCTGAGGTCGGTTTGACCAAAGATGGCTACGAAATCTAATCCTTAACAATTCCGCAATGTTGCCAAACACCGCAATTCTGAACTTGGCAACTTGAAAAACTTCGGAAGCAGCATCACCAAATGGCTGGCAAATTCAAACGGATTTGTCCTTTCGCTTTACGCCATTGTGGCGGCATTTTCTACCTATTCATGCATGTATGCCTTTCGCAAACCGTTCTCTGCGGCAAGCTTTGATGGGGTGGATGACATGTGGGGATTGTCCTTCAAATCCGCCATTGTCATTGCACAGGTTTTGGGCTATACACTTTCCAAATTCATTGGAATAAAAGTGGTTTCTGAGATGGGGCGAAACAAACGCGGCCTTGCCATTCTCGTATTGATTGGCATTGCCGAATTGGCCTTGCTCGGCTTTGCTGCCGTTCCTGTCAAATTCAAATTCATTTTCCTCTTCCTTAATGGAATTCCGTTGGGAATGGTGTGGGGCTTGGTATTCAGTTTTTTGGAAGGAAGACGCTTTACAGAACTGATGGGCGCTGGACTGTGCGCCAGTTTCATATTTGCTTCTGGCTTTGTGAAAAGCGTGGGAAAATGGCTTCTGATTGAAGGTGTTTCTGATTTCTGGATGCCTGTAACAGTTGGTGCCATCTTCGCTGTACCGTTACTGTTTTTTGTGGGAATGCTCTCGCTCCTACCCAACCCATCGGTTGAAGATGAGGAATTGCGAACCAAACGCGAACCAATGACAGGCGCTCAACGAAAAGCGTTCTTCAAGCAGTTCGCTTGGGGATTGACTTCGCTCATCATCGTTTATATCATGCTCACCGCCTTCCGCGATTTCCGCGACAATTTCATGGCGGAAATTCTTGGCCAATTAGGCTTTGGAGACACCCCAGCTATTTTCACCACCACAGAAATTCCAGTGACCATTGGCGTGTTGCTGATGTTGGCCTTCGTCATGTTTATTCGGAATAACATGTTGGCGCTCACCATCAATCACATCATTATCGGATTGGGCTGTGCCGCAGTTGGTGCTAGCACCTGGCTTTTCCATCATGATTTCATTGGCCCCATACCTTGGATCATGCTCACGGGTTTTGGTGCTTATATGGGTTACATCCCATTCAATTGTATCCTTTTTGAGCGGTTGATTGCAGCCTTCAAATACCCAAGCAACGCAGGCTTCCTCATCTATTTGGCCGATGCCTTCGGGTATCTTGGCAGCGTGGCTGTGCTCTTTTACAAAGACTTCTTCGTTAGCGAGATGGATTGGCTCACATTTTTCACCTACGCTTGTTACGCGCTCAGCATCGTTGGGGTGGTTTTCACCATCTTCGCGATCATCTATTTCGAACGCAGAAAACTGTTGCTTAACCGATGAAAAAGCCCCTCTGCCTGCGGCATCTCCCCCAAGGGGAGAAAATCGTTCTCCGAGAACTCTGTGCCTCTCTTTGTGCCCTCTGTGGTTCAACTTATTTGCATCATTCATAATTAGTATCACTTTGAAAGACAAACTACTTTTTACCCCTGGTCCATTGACCACTTCTATGACCGTGAAACAGGCCATGCTTCGCGATCTCGGCTCGCGCGATTTTGAGTTCATCAACCTCGTAAAAGAGATACGCAACCAACTGCTCGAACTCGGAAATGTAAGCCAAGCAAAAGGCTACGAATGTGTGATTATGCAAGGTTCTGGAACGTTTGGCATGGAAAGCATGATCTCTTCCGCCTTAGCGAAGGATGGACATCTTTTGGTGTTGGTGAATGGTGCGTATGGAGAACGCATTTCCAAAATGGCGAAGGTTCAGGGTATTCGATATGATGCCTTGACTTACGATGAAGACCAGGCGCCATCTGTTCAGGAGTTGGACGAATTTCTCGCCAAAAACCCAAGCGTAACCCACGTGGTTGTGGTGCATTGCGAAACGACCACGGGCATTTTCAACCCGATAAAAGAATACGGAACGGTCATCAAGAAACACGGAAAACGCTACATGGTGGATGCCATGAGCAGTTTTGGAGCCGTGCCAGTTGATCTGGCTGAGTGCCACATCGATTTTCTTGTTTCGAGTAGCAACAAGTGCATTGAAGGTGTTCCGGGTTTTAGTTTCACATTGGTCAGTCAAGGCGGATTGAAGGAATGCGAAGGCCGCGCCCGTTCACTCAGTCTTGACCTGTATGCTCAATGGAAAGGCTTGGAGAACAACGGACAGTTCCGTTTCACTCCGCCAACGCATTCATTACTGGCCTACCATCAGGCCATCAAAGAATTGTATGAAGAAGGTGGAGTGGAAGGCCGCTCAGCGCGTTATCAGCATAACTACCAGACCTTGGTTGGCGGCATGCGCAAGATGGGTTTTACCGAATACCTGCCAGCCGAAAAACAGGGCTACATCATTACTACGTTCAACCATCCTGAACACAAAAACTTCGATTTCAATGCTTTCTACGAAAAGCTGAACGAACGCGGTTTTGCCATCTATCCGGGTAAACTTACCAAGGCAGATTGCTTCCGTATTGGAAACATTGGGCGTATTTCAACAGAAGATGTGAAAGCTTTGCTTGCCGCCATTGCGGAGGTAAAGGCCGAGATGGATTTCTGAAATCGGTGAAAGAAAAACGATAAAGGAGAAAATGTCTAGTACGTTTTCTCCTTTTTCGTTTCATCATTTATCCTCGCGCAGCATCTTCAGTTGTTGAATATCCAACAGGTCTTTCGGCCTGCTTGATTTGATTTTACTGCTGATGAGATCTTCATATGCAAGCACGCGATACTTGGCAATTTCGAGCGAGTTAATCGTGGTTATTTCCGCATTGGCAAATGCCTGATCAAATGTTTTTCCAGGGTTAAAACGTGTAATGAGTTCAATTTCCTGAATGGGAGATAGCTTGATGGAAATGTTCTGTTCTGCCTGTTTCACCTCTTCAGGAAAATCATTAAAAACATAGCCCATTTCGTTTAGAACGAGCTTCAAACGGTCAAGATTCTCTTGCTGAATATCAATCCAGAAATCAACATCTGTTGAATGTCGTTGGTAACCATGAAAATTAACTGCACCACCACCAACCATCAGCATTTTTACATCATGCTTGTTTGCCAGTTCAATGAAGGTTTGAACCTTATCGTCAAACTCCATCTTCCGATTTTGTAAGAACGAAGTTTCCTTTGTCTTGTGGTTTAGCGTTTGTTCCAAACTTGGAAAACTCGCCCACCATTTTTAGGAAAACCTGAACGCGTTGGGCAGGAGACAAAGCCAAGAATTCTTCTTGCCGCCTACGATTGTTGTTCTCTTTAGTGTCGAAAATGAGCCTAGACATGATGTAAAGATAGCATGCGTCATGCTGAACTTGTTTCAGCATCTCTTTAGACCCTGAAATAAATTCAGGGAGACACTCTTGCTGAACTACGGAGACAATTGCTCCATTACCCAACCATCACCGTTTTTGATGTAAACGAAGCGGTCGTGCAAGCGGCTTGGGCGGCCTTGCCAAAACTCCAATCTCTCGGGAACAACCACATAACCCCCCCAATGTGCAGGGCGCGGAATTTCTACGTCTTTGTATTTTTCTTCCAGTTCTTTTACCGAGTTAGGCAATTGATCAGGTTTAGAAACAATGCTGCTTTGTGCTGATGCCCACGCACCAATGCGGCTTTCGCGCGGACGCGTGGCCCAATACGCATCCGAATTTTCTTGCGAAACTTTCTTTATCGGCCCTTCAATGCGAATTTGTCGGTCTAATTCCGACCAATGAAAGTTGAGCGCCACGTACGGATTGGCCGCAATCTCAATGCCTTTGCGGCTATTGTAGTTGGTGTAAAGCACAAAGCCATTTTCGCTCACATCGCGCCAATACACAATGCGCGAGGATGGCCTTCCGGCCGAGTTTACCGTGCTTAAACACATGGCATACGGATCCAATATTTGTGCGTTTACAGCTTCTTCCATCCATGTGGCAAATTGCTCCATGGGGTTTTCGTTCAGGTCGGATTTGCTCAGCGGTTTGTTGGCAAACTCGCGCCTAACGGTATTGATGTAATTACGGACTTCTTCGAGGCTCATTTCGTGGCTAAAAGTAGGTGTTCACGGCAAATTCAAATTGCTCCATAAAAACGCGTTTGAAGGCGGAAATGTTGTTGTGGCTCATCTGAAAGCAACTTGTAGCTCAAATAAGGATAAAAATGAGCTACAAATGAGGGTTAAATGAGCCCTATTTGGAAATACTGGCTGGTGGGACTGAGGTAATTTGGGACTTCTAGGAGGATTTAGTCAAATGAAAACACCGAGCTTTCAATTGCTTTGTGTCTCCACCTGCCTCATCCGCATAACCAAATAAAGCGCAAAAGCAGTGGCAACGCCTGGTACAATTCCAATCAATAAAGCAATCCAACCGTGCTTGATGCCTTTATCGAACTTCTCGTAAATGACCCAAGCCGCCAGCACAAGCCAGCAGCAAACGGCATCGGTAGCAAAGCCAGAAGAATAGGGATTTACGAACCCTGCTTTAATGGCAGCAACAATATCTGGGTCGGCAAAAAATACTGGGCCCATGGTAATGAAGAAGAATGCGGCAAAGCCGATACCGACAATGCCAAGAAAGGAGAGGTAAACGGTTTTCATGCGATTGGATTTTGATGATGAACGAAGATATTATTCAATAGGTTTGAGCCATTCATGCAAAAGCAGCTCCTCATCCTCTGCACCGTTTTTCCCGAACAGTAGCACAATCAATCTTTTCCTTCCAGCTCCTTCTGAAAGTCGGCAAGCGAAAGAATCTTTGCTGTTTTGAATGGATTGAGAATTTGAAGGTCTTTATAGCCAGTCACCAGAAAATCAGCCTTTGAAAAGGCAATGAGGTCTAACAGGAAATTGTCTTTCGGGTCGCGGCTTTCAAAATAGGTAGGGGCAATCTTCACGTTTTCTCCGATGGTTTCCATCAAAAGAATAAGCTCGTCAACGCTTTTCTTCGGAAAATACTTCTTCAACTTTTTTCGCGAAGTGACCAAACGGATTTCTTCAATCAGTTGGTCTGTAAAGATGAGTGTAATCGAACCTGATGAAAGAGATGAGACGATGGAAGCGGATTGTTTGCCAATCAGAATACTGACCCAAACATTGGTGTCGAAAATGACCCTAAGTGGTTTTCCTGCCATGGATTTGCTGCCTTACGGCTTCGGTTTCTTCCAAAATCGTTTCTTCCGAAACTTCGTCCGTTTGGAACGTTTTCAGCAAGGACGTGAGTTTTGTGCTGACGGTGTCCTTTTCCAACTCCGCAGACAGCTTCAGCTTTTCCTTTTTGGGTAATTTTTTTACCAAATCAAGAATCTGATCGAAGGTGATGTCTAACTGGAATGCGGTTTTCATGTCTATCTCTTTTACCGAACTCAAATTTACCGATTCTATTTCTGAAACGCCATCTCGCGTTCTTTATTCCATCGGGTTAAATCTCTCAAGTACCCCCCCTCAATCCTCCAACCTCCTTGCAAACCAGCCCACGCCATCAACCGTGCGGCCGTATTCGAACTTGCGCCCCGAGCTTTTTGCAAAATTGCGGATGGTTCGGTACGGAGGTAGTTTGGTAATCCAGTCCTTGTCTTTTTCGATAATGAGTACCTGACCAACCTTCAGTTGTATGAGCCCTTTTCTAACCCGTGTGTTGCGTCCGGGACCTAGCCCAATTACGTCATCGGCCTCTGGCCCTTCTAGTATTTTCATGGTTTCCTGTTTGTTTAATGAATAAATTTTCATTAAAAATAGTACAATTATGTGCTTCTATAGGACAATGATGATGTAAATAAGGACAATGCTCATCATTAGAAGGACAATGTCGTTCTTCAAAAGGACAATGCTCTTCATTAGAAGGACAATGCTGGTCTACAATAGGACAATGTTCATCAACTATAGGACAATACTGATGTAAAAAAGGACAATGAGAAGCCTATTTGGGGAATGCTTTTCCTGCGAAATCTTAAGAAATCAAGGGTTTTGGGGCTTGGCAAATAGGGGAGCCAAGGCTTCGAGCAGCACATCTGCACCGGGCATGCGGCCTTCGTGCTGCTTGGCTGTGTTGTAACTATCGGTCATGCTCTTATACACTAGAAATTCGGCATTTATGCCCATGTCGGTTACATGATCCTGAATTTCGGCCAACTTAGGCTCAATACTCTGCATAAAAAGCATGAGCTGCAACAGCCTGGTTGCTCTCTCCAACGGAATGCTCGGACTTTGAAGGTCAGGGAAAATTGGCAGCATATCCTTAATCGTTTTGCTCACATAGGGCATGCGCGCCTTGTGAATAGATGGTATGCGCTTGCGCTCTTTTCGGGTAAGGTTTACGTAAGGAGTAGGAGGCTCGTTAAAAGCCGCAATTAGGGCATCAAGTGCAGCATGAATGTCGGCCTTTTGAGCTTCGCTAAAATCAAAATTGAGGTTGATTTCGAGTGGCATAGTAAGCAGTTAAAGGGGTGAATGTTTTTTGATTAAATCGCTTTTCGTTAACTCGAATTTATCGATTCTCTTTTTGATACGACACGCTGCCATCAATATTTCCTAGGTTTGAATCTCGCTAATGAAGCACCACCAACTCCTCATCATCGGCACCGTTTTTCCCGAACCGAACTCTTCGGCTGCGGGCAGTCGGATGTTGCAGTTGATGGAGCTGTTTCAAGAGCAAAGTTGGGACATCACCTTTGCCAGTGCAGCGGCCGAAAGTGAGTTTGCGGTTAATCTTTCGGACATTGGCGTAAAGCAGGTTTCGGTAAAGATGAACTGTTCTTCTTTTGATGAATTTGTTCGGGAATTGAATCCTCAAATGGTGCTCTTCGACCGCTTTATGACCGAAGAACAGTTTGGTTGGCGCGTGGCGCATAATTGTCCGAATGCCATTCGCATTCTCGATACCGAAGACCTGCATTGCCTGCGCCATGCGCGGCATCAAGCATTGAAGGAAAACCGAGCATTTTCCACTTCTGATTTATTGAACGAGCACGCCAAACGCGAGATTGCGAGCATTTACCGTTGCGATCTTTCGCTCATCATTTCTGAGTACGAAATGGAGTTGCTGAAAGCGGTTTTTAAGGTGGATGAAGCGTTGCTGCATTATTTGCCGTTTATGCTACCCCCTCAACGGCCCCCTCTAACTCCCCCCAAGGGGGAGAACGGGCACTTCGAGGAAGACTCTGCACAGATTTTAGATCAAGACTTAGCGAATTCCCCTTCCCTTCGGGGAGGGGTCAGGGGTGGGGCTGGTTGGTTTGGTTTCGAAAAAAGACAGCACTTCGTTACCATCGGTAATTTCCTGCATCCACCCAATTGGGATGCGGTGCAGCACCTCAAAACTGCCATTTGGCCGTTCATTAGAAAACAGCTTCCCGAAGCCGAAATGCACGTTTACGGAGCCTACACGCAGGATAAACATCGGCAGTTGCATTCCGATAAAGACGGTTTTCTCATTAAAGGAAGAGCCGAAGATGCTTTGGAAGTGATTGGCAAGGCGAAAGTCCTTTTAGCGCCACTTCGATTTGGTGCCGGGCTAAAAGGCAAATTGGTAGAAGCCTTGCAGTGCGGCACGCCCAGCGTCACTACCTCTATTGGTGCCGAAGCCATGCACGGTAATTTGTCTTGGAGCGGAACAATTGCTGATTCGCCAGAAGATTTTGCTCAAGCTGCGGTAGACCTTTACACTGATAAACCTGCTTGGGAAATCGCGCAGCAGAATGGTTTCGACATCATTAACCAGATCTATCCGAAGGAGAAATTAGGAACAGAATTCATCCAAAGAATCGCAGCATTGCAAGCCAATTTGGAAAACCATCGCCAGCAGAATTTCACTGGTTCTATGCTTATGCATCACAGCATGCGCAGCACCGAGTTCATGAGCCGTTGGATAGAGGCGAAGAACAGGCACTAGTTTTCTGAGATTTTAGTGTTTTAAACCTGAGTCTCGTCAGGACAATTTTCAATCGCTCTTCCGTAATTAGCACAGTAAACCAATGAATTAATTGAACACATGAAACGATTACTAAAAACATCATTTCTTACGCTTATTGTTCTGCCGAACATTATCGTAGCGCAGGTAAATCCTGTTCAAATAGGTAGAGCTTCAAATGCAGAGACCATATTACGGCTGCAACAAAATCAAGTGGCGGTGCATCACGAGAGTAATTCTGTCCTGTTCATTCATCAGCAAGATGTTACCATTTATGGAGGAGGCGGTACAGAGAATGGCAAGCTTCGGTACGACCTTTCAACCGATGGCGGAGCCACATTCACTACGGATATTGGAGCTTTACAAACGGCTTACACCAATTATGCACGCTTCCCGATGGCGACTTTTTTCGGGACAGATGTCAACCCATTCAATAATAAGTTGGTTTGGACGGCACCTACAAACAGATTCCCAACGCCAGGTTGGGTTGGCATAGTGGCTGGTGTCAGCGATGTTGCCGCAAGTAGTCCCGTGACTAGCACAGAACACTACGTGTTTGACCCAGACCCAACCTACAATGTTGGAGGGTTATGTGAGGGCCTTCCGGGTGAGTTTTGGATGACTGAGATGATGTACGATGGGTCAACTGTTCAAGACTCAGTGCAGATTTACAAGGGCACATACAACTCAATTACAGAAGACGTTGATTGGGTTCTTCATGTTCGAAAATACATGGAGCATGATTTGGATTTTGATGGTACTCCGCACATGGAAGCACCGAACATTGCTTTCTCGCCCGATGGAATGACGGGTTGGATTGCTTTGGTGGGAGACCTTGAAGTTGGCCATGAGTTTACTTACAATCCGATATTTCTGAAGAGTAGCGATGGCGGAGCAACTTGGAGTGACCCAATGGAGGTTGACCTTAGTAATGTGAATTTCCTGAGCCCTGGAACCTTAGAAGATGAATTGAAGGCACTTTGGGTAGATATTAACGGAGATCCGCTCTCTTCAGGCATACCAACCTGCGCCTACGACTTTGACATAACAGTTGATGCCAATGGAGCTCCGCACATGTTCGTGGTAATAGGGTCTGCTTCTACAGCTGCAAACCCCACTCCAGATTATTCGTTCCAGCCGAACCTCGCCAAATTAGCGGTTGATATTACTACAGCCGATGGCGGAAATACTTGGAGCATGCATAAAGTATCTCCGGTCTACACGTTCAGAGGAGATTTTGGAATAGGGATTCCTATTTCAATGGACAACCATACTCAGGTTTCTCGCACTGAATCAGGTTCGCACATTTTTTACAGCTGGGTAGATTCAGACACAGCGGCTTTTACGGGATCCATGAACGGAATCGGTTTCGGTGAGTCAACAAATTTGGCTCCGAATCTGCGAATGGCAGGAAATCGCGTTGCTGATGGCTATGTCACTTGTCCGAAATGGGTAACGGATGGAGATTTGATTTGGGAGGGACGGGTCCTATTTCCAACGATGGCACCCGAGGCGATTACCGATAATACGGGTTTCCAAGCAGCATATAGGCTTCCGATTGTTGTTCTTGAGATGCTTACAAACAATACTGACGAACCATGTCAGTTTTGGTATTTCGGTAATGATGCCACTTTCGTTGAATCCGATTTCTATGGTAAGCCAGATTGGATAAATACAGACGATTGTTTAACGAACCCCAATATTTCAGTGGGGGAAGTCGAATACGCTGACCTGAAGTTGTACCCGAATCCAGTTCAAAACTCCGTTTGGATAACTGGACTTAATCCTGATTTGGAAAACACCATTGAACTCTACAACAGCATTGGCCAATTGGTTTTATCTGACGTTGTAGAACTGCTAGATCGTGTAGAAATCAACCTTTCAGGAATTCCAGTCGGACACTACAATGTTCGAGTGCTTTCTGAAAAAGGAATGGTTGTAAAACCTTTGATTGTTGCTCATTGAGCCATGAACGAGTTACAATGAAAACAGGGCGTTGATTTATCAGCGCCCTGTTTGTTTTGGCGTAACCCAAACAAGAGAGGACCAAGCTCTTTCTTGAATGACCACCCCATGCGCGAGATTGCCAGCATCTTTTTAGACCCTGACACACGTGCAGGGTGACGTTAGGTCAATAAAAAACCGCCACCTCCTCCAACGTTTTTCGCTCCAACTTAGGAACTTGAGCGTTTGCTGCTGGATGACCGACCGGAATAAGCAGAAAGGGTTTTTCGTTTTCCGGACGCTCTAACACTTTAGCGAGAAAATTCATCGGACTTGGTGTGTGCGTCAACGCCACCAAACCAGCATTATGGATGGCTGCCAATAGAAAACCCGTTGCCAGACCGACACTTTCCGTTGCGTAGTAGTTGTTTTTCTTTTCGCCATCAACTATCTCATACGAACGCTTCATCACAATAATGAGCCATGGCGCAATTTCCAAGAAAGGCTTGATATGGTCCGTTCCAAAAGGCTCTAGGTCTTTGAGCCAACGTTCGCTCATGCGCCCGTGGTAGTTCTCGTATTCCTCTTTTTCGGCCGCTTCGCGGATTTTCGATTTGATGTCTGCAGAACTCACCGCACAGAAAGTCCAAGGCTGCTGATGCGCACCTGATGGAGCGGTAGAAGCGGTTTTGATAATATTCTCAATAACCTCCTTCGGAACAGGTTTGTCAGAAAACACACGCAACGACCTGCGTTTGTCCATGAATTCATAGAATTCTTTAGAGCGGCTCAATGTTTCCTCTTCTGAAAATCTCAGCGGTTCTAAGCGAATGAAGCCATCTTTTGTGTCTGCCATGTATTGGTCTTTTAGAAGATGAAGCTAGTATAAACATTCCTATACATTTGCCAGCCCCCTCAATCCCCCAAAGGGGAACTTTTCGGAGCAGAAAAGTAGTTTTGGGGTTAAATTGAAATGAAATGAAATTCGGAACCAAAGCAGTACACGCAGGTGTAGAACCAGACTCAACAACAGGAGCCATCATGACTCCGATTTATCAGACATCAACTTATGTGCAGGCAGCGCCTGGCGATCATAAAGGATACGAGTATTCTCGAACAGGAAATCCAACCAGAAATGCGTTGGAAAACGCCATTGCCGAACTCGAAAATGGGAAGTATGGTGCTTGTTTCGGTAGCGGAATGGCGGCTATTGATTGCGTGATAAAAATGCTGAAACCGGGAGATGAAGTCATCAGCACCAACGATTTGTATGGAGGTACCTACCGCCTCTTTACCAAAATCTATGAGGGATTTGGGGTGAAATTCCATTTCGTACCAATGGGCGATTTGGAATCGGTGAAAGCGAAAGTAAACGCCAATACCAAACTCATTTGGGTAGAAACTCCCACCAATCCAATGATGAACATTATTGATATAGAAGCGATGTCTAAGATTGCGAAAGGTGCAGGAGCACTTTTAGCCGTTGACAATACGTTTGCCACGCCAGCCTTGCAGCAGCCATTGTCTCTTGGGGCCGATATTGTGATGCATTCTGTAACCAAATATTTGGGAGGACACTCAGATGTGGTGATGGGTGCGTTGGTTGTAAAAGACAAAGCGCTTTCAGAACGCATGTATTTCATTCAGAATAGCAGCGGTGCCGTTTGCGGACCAATGGATAGTTTTTTGGTGCTGAGAGGATTGAAAACACTTTCTATTCGAATGAAGCAGCATTGCATCAACGGAAAAGAAATTGCCCATTTCCTCAAAAATCATCCAAAAGTGGATAAGGTTTACTGGCCAGGATTTGAGTCTCATCCGAATCATGAGGTTGCAAAAAAGCAAATGAGTGGTTTTGGTGGAATGGTGTCTTTCACGCTTAAGGAAAACACCATCGCGGCAGCAACCAAAGTGCTTTCCGGAACACATCTTTTCTCTCTAGCTGAAAGCCTTGGAGGTGTGGAATCGCTTCTTGGACACCCAGCAAGTATGACCCATGCTTCAATCCCAAAAGAGGAGAGAGAAAAAACTGGTGTGGTAGATTCTCTAATCCGTTTGAGTATTGGAATTGAGGATGCTGAAGACTTAATCGATGATTTGAAGAAAGCGCTAGCGTAATCCGAGTTACAAAAGCAAGGAGTCATCAACCCTATATTTGTTTCTATACAAAATCAACTTATGAAGAATTCAATTCTAGTTGTTGCTGCCATTGTAGCTTCAATATTCACCACACAAGCACAGAATGCACATTGCGGTTTCGACCAGCATTTAGAGAAAATGCTGGCCAAAGACCCTTCTGGAATGAATGCCATTTTGCAGGTTAAAGAGCAAGCATTGGAAGCGAAGCACCAACGTTTGGTTGGCGATTTTGAACGTGGAAGTGGCGGACCACGCATTATTCCAACGGTATTCCACATCATCCATCAAGGAGGAAGCGAGAACATCAGCATGGCTCAAATTCAAGATCAAATGCGCATCTTGAATGAGGATTTTAGTCGTACAAACGCAGATGCCGCCAACACACGTCCCGAATTTGAGGCTGTTGCCGCCAATCCAAATATTGAGTTCCGATTAGCCAAACTCGATCCGCAAGGAAACTGTACCGATGGAGTAGTGCGCGTGTGGTCTCCAAAAACGTTCAACGCTTCTGACGATAATGGTGTAAAAGCTGTGAGTTATTGGAACAGCACCAAGTATTTTAATGTGTGGGTAGTTGCAACCATCGATAACGATGGCGAGGCAGGAACCATTTTAGGATATGCGCAATTTCCAGGATTTGGCGGTGCTGCATCTGATGGGGTGGTTGTAAGAGCAGACTATGTCGGAAGTATTGGTACAGGAGCTTCCAACAATAGCGCAGGCCGCACATTGACACACGAAGCAGGGCATTGGCTTGGGCTTTTTCATACGTTTCAGGGAGGATGTGATGGTGGCTTTTTTGACGATGCTTGTGATGACACACCTCCTCAAGCCGAAGCCACACCAAGTAATTGTCCGTTGGGCGTTAACACCTGTACCAACGATAGTCCTGACCTTCCGGATCAGGTAGAAAACTACATGGACTACTCTTACGGAGCATGCCAAAACATGTACACGCTTGATCAGAAATCACGATTTGACGGAGTTCTTTCAGGAACACGTTCTGCAATACATTCGGGCAGCAACCTCACGGCAACGGGCGTTCTTTTGGGCGAAACACTTTGCGCTCCGATTGCCGATTTCTATGCCACTAAACGCGTGGTTTGTGCTGGCGACAACATCACACTTACCGACAACACCTTCAATGGTGTGCCAAGTAGTTACGATTGGGCCCTTACTGGGGCTACTCCAAACACTTCGTCTAGCGCCAATCCTACAGTAGTTTACAACACACCGGGCGTTTATTCGATAACGCTGAATGTGAGCAATGCCACAGGCGCTGATTCGCACACCATCACCGATTACGTAACCGTTATTTCGGGCACGGCTGTAACTACTGGTTGGATTGGTTTTGAAGGTTTTGAAGAAACGAATGAAGACTATCTTATTTTGAGTGACGGACAAGGAAACACATGGCAAGAAACAGCAACAGCTTTTACAGGCAACAGCGCCATTGTACTCAATAACTTCAGCGGAAATCCACTGGGCAGCGAAGATGAATTTCAGCTTCCTTCGGTTGATTTGACAGGGATGAACAATCCGCGCATTTATTTCCGTTTGTCGTACAAAGAACGTTCAGGAAAATCGGATCAGCTTCGTATTTATATTTCTAGAGATTGTGGCGAAAACTGGTCGTTGCGCTATACAAAAAACGGAAGCTCTTTGGCAACCGTCAGTGGCACACAAGGCTCTCCATTCACACCTTCTAGCACATCAGATTGGGAGCAGGTAGATGTCAATCTTTCTACGTTTGCCAATGATGAGCACGTACTCATTAAGTTCCGTGGCACAAGTGGTGAGGGAAACAACATCTATATCGATGATATTCAGATCTCTGGTCCGCTTGGGGTTGTAGATTCACAAAGCGATTTTGCCTTCAGAGTGAGTCCAAACCCGATGACCGAGCAGGCCCAGATCAATTTAGAAGTGGTGAATGCTGGCAACTACAACGTTTCAATTTGCGATGTAACAGGAAAGCTCATTTCAACGGTTCATGCTGGAACGCTTTCTTTCGGAAATCATCGCTTCGATGTGAGTAAGGAGCAGTTACCAAGTACTGGCATTTACCTCATTCAAGTCGATAACGGGCAAGGCCGCAGCCTGAAAAAATTGGTGGTACAGTAAGCTCTAAATCCATATTCTATTTAGGTAAAGGCACAGATTTCCGCGCCTTTGTTGTTTCCGAAATAGATGTAAGTATGATTATTAGCAGTTTTTGTAATCCTCCCTTTACGTAATTGGCATACCGAATTCGAGCGCATTACCTTCGCGCCAAATTCCAACCAATGCACAAAATCCATCACCTTTCTACCTGCGATACTTGTCAACGCATCATCAAAGAATTGGAGTTGAAGGAGAAAGGTTTTGAAATGCAGGACATCAAGGCAGAGAACATTTCTGTGAAGGAATTGGATGCCGCCAAAGAAAGGATTGGTTCATACGAGGCGCTCTTCAGCAAGCGGGCGCAGAAGTTCCGTTCTATGGGATTGAATGAAATGAACCTGACCGAAGCCGACTACCGCAAATACATTTTGGAGGAATACACGTTTTTAAAACGACCGTTTATTTGGATAGGTGATGAGATTTTTGTGGGTAACGCTCAAAAAACTATTGAAGCCGCCAAGGCTGCACTGAATGAATAAGCAACTGCTTGCCCATCTTATGCTTATTGGCGCACAGCTGTTGTATGGTGCCAATTATACCATTGCTAAAATGGCTATGCCCGAATACATTAAACCATTCGGATTTGTAATGCTTAGGTGCTTAGGTGCTACCTTTCTTTTTTGGCTGGTTGGTCTGTTTATAAAAGAAAAGATTGACCCAAAAGACCTACCCAAACTGGTTTTGTGCGCGCTTTTTGGCATCGTCATTAATCAGCTCATGTTCTTTAAAGGGCTGAGCCTCACGCATCCCATCAATGCCTCTGTCATTATGATTTCTACACCAATCTTGGTGTTAATAATGGCGGCTTTCATCATTAAGGAGCGGATTACGCCTAAGAAAGCAATCGGTATCGTTATTGGAATGATTGGAACGTTCATGATTCTAGTAATGGGAAAGGAACTTTCGTTCAGTTCTAATACGTTTTTAGGCGATATGCTTGTGTTCGTAAATGCGTCATCCTACGGAATTTATCTCGTGCTAATTTCTCCCATAATGAAGAAGTACCATCCAGTAACGGTCATCAAATGGGTGTTTCTGTTCGGATTATTTATGGTGCTTCCGTTTGGGTATGGCGAGTTTAATCAGATTGAATGGAGCACATTTCCACCCCACGTAATATGGGCAACACTTTTTGTGGTTATCGGACTCAGTTTTTTCGCTTATCTGTTCAATATCAGCGCGCTGAAATACGTAAGCCCATCTGTAGTAAGCACCTACATTTATTTGCAGCCAATCATTGCTTCGGCCTTTGCCATTTCATTAGGAAAAGACCATTTGGATTGGATAAAGGTGCTATCCGCGGTGCTCATTTGCATTGGCGTTTATTTGGTAAGTGCCAAAACCAAACTGCCTCAAATCGAAGGAAAAGAAGTGTAGAAAACGGTGCCGTTGTCGGGTTCAGATTCGAACCAGATTTTGCCATTAGCAGATTCAACGATATTCTTGACCATCGCAAGGCCCAATCCCATGCCTGATGATTTGGTAGTGAAATTGGGTACAAAAATTCTGTCTCGAAGGTCTTCCGAAATTCCTGAACCATTGTCCCTTACGGAAGCAATCCAATGGTCGTTTTCACGCGTAAGCGAAACCGTAATTTTTGGTTTAATGTCGTCTTGTACCGCTTGAATCCCGTTCTTGATAAGGTTATTGAACACACGCAGCAGCTGCTCTTTATCTGCTTGAATCGTTGCATTCGAATCAACCTGCAAATTCAGTTCAATCTCGGCTTCGGAGTTGCGGTAAAGCTCTGCCACACGTTCTAAAAGCTGTTTTAAATCGACCTTTTCTATGTTCGATTTAGGCATTTGGGCAAACGAAGAAAACTCAGAGGCAATGTTTGAAAGGGTATCAATTTGCTCAATCAATGTAGCCGTGACTTTATCAATTCGTTCACTTAAATCCTCTACACCATCGTTCTTACTTCGTTGAAGCATTTGAATGCTCAACTTCATAGGAGTAAGCGGATTTTTAATCTCATGCGCCACCTGTTTTGCCATTTCGCGCCAGGCACTTTCTCGTTCCGATTTGGCAAGCAATTCGGCACTTCTTACCAACTCATTCAACGTTCGATTGTATTCTTCTACCAACTCGCCAATTTCATCTTTGCTGTTCCATTCTATGGCTCGGTTAGCCTCATCTAATTTCAAATTTTTGAGACCCTCCCGAATAAAACGAAGTGGTTCCGTAATACGATTAGAAACGAATAATGCCAACATCACCGAAATTAGAATGAGGAAAACGTAGATGTTGGTTAGGGCGGCCAGTAGGGAGAAAATCTCTTGTTGCAGTCCATATTGCCGTGCAAAGTAAGGCAGGCTCATAAATGCCACCACTTCCCGTTTTTCATTCCTGAATGGAACATAAGCGGTGAGGTAACTTAGGTTGCCAATGGTTTCCTCCTGAATAAAACTCGATTTCTGTTCGAAGCGCATTTGGGTGTATGCACTTGGGTCAATGACTTCGGCCATCAGTCCTTCATCAAATAATCTAGGTCTAGAGGTGGCAAGTAATCTTCCATCCAAATGATAGAGGTTGATATCGGTAAAAAACACCTTTGAAAATTTGGCAAGCAATGCCGAAAGCATCGGCTTGTCTTCTTCGTCAAACGATTGCCTATCGCGTAGCTTATGTTCCAATTCTATGAGAACGGATTTCGATTTTTCGGAAATCATCTCCTCGTTTCGGCCATTGTACTCACGAATTACATAATACACCGTAAGTAGGCCAATAAGCAAGAGCGAAATGAACGAAACTGCGCTCATTGCTAGGTTTATTCGGTTGCTAAAACTCTTTTTACCCCATATTCCCGCAACCAGTTGTCCGCTTATAAGTGATGCTAGAATGGAGCAAATGAGGTAGAGAAAAAACAAGTAGGAAAAGGTGGTCAGATAGCCCACTATGCCCACAGATTTTTGACTTACTAAAACAACCGTTCCTTCTTGCGGCCGCGATACCAAATGGCTATACTTATCCTTCTCAAAGAAGCAATTCTTTTGGTCAAATTCATTGTAAACATGGTCAGAAAGGCTGTATGCAAAATCGCCATGTTTCTCTTGTAACTCGCCATTTTGATAGCGGGCGTATGAATAACCCTCAAATGCTTTGGCTGTACTTATTTCTTCAGAAACAAAGAGGTCGGTAAAGCCAAGAATATCATCTGTTTTTTCGGGAATGAGCCGAACGAAAACCACCAAATTCTTTTGGTTTCGCTTGCCTTCCAGTTCAATTCTGGCCAAGTAGCCGCCTTCCGTATTCCAATCTCCAACATATCTCAATCCGTCTGATATAGTTGGCCGAGATTTGTCGTATTCGGTTTGAAGTTCAAAGTAGTTAGGTCCAGTCAATTCACGGTCAGAAACCAGCAGACCACCTTCGTTTGTGAATACATCTACAATTCCGAGATAGCGATTCCAATGGTCGTAGCCTAGTTTATCGTGAAGCACTTGCAACGCACTTTCTGCATCAACCGGTGCACTTGTCAAACTCAACCGTAACTTCCTATTTGTCCTTATTTCAGTGGCTAGGTCGCCAAAAAGATATTCGGTAATGGGGTCTTGCTGCTGGTCAATCTTACGAGCCATTCCGATTCTTAGCTCATGTTCGTTTATGGTGTTCTCGCCAATAAACATCACACTTGCCAGAATAGAGAATGCCAACACACTTGGCGCGTGGCGGTAAATGCCAATCTTATCTTTTGTCCAGTTTAGCGTGAGCATCAAAAACGACAATACAACTCCTGTTGCAATTGAAAGAATAATAGCGTGTTGGTTAGCACCTAAAACAAGAACAACCACCAAGACGGATAGTGTCATTGGAATGAATATTCCTTTTAACGTCTGCTGCCCTGCATCCAACAAATTGAACAAGGCTCGGAAAATGATATGGTAATTGAGGAGAATAAGGAAGCTAGCGAAGAGACCGATAAAGCTGTATCGGTCAAGCGAAAAGGGACTGTTTAAGTTGAGCGAAAAGGAGGAATTGACAACAAGAATTTCGAATAAATAGTGAACGGGGACTATCAGTAAAACCGGAATTCCAACAGCAACTACTTTCTGTAACCAAACATTGGTTAGCCGAAAATGTATTCGGGAAAGCCGCAGCGCCATTAGCAATAGAAATGCTAAATGGAGAATGAAATCTCCCAGCGATGGAATAAAAATGGAAGTAGCGTGCTGCGTTGGGCCAAATAGTTCGAGATTATAAACTCCTTGCGGCAATTGGATCCAAAGCATCAGTATGCGGGCAAAAGCTGAGATTAAAACGAATGCCACAGTACCAATACGAGGAGAAGTGACTTCATCTAACCAATTGCCAACATGCCATAGGGTTAGAAGTAATAGAAGAAGAAATATGAGCCAAGCAAAAGAGTTCCACGAGATGTCTGCTCTAACAGCGTTGGGAACAAACCGCAATCCGATTTGACTAGGACCATCCGTTAATTGTATTGGATTTTCGGAATCTAAGTTTGTGAACGTGAACCGCGAGTCAGCGCGAACGCTTGGGCTCCACCGATTGGAAATGTATCGGTTTTCAAAATCGTAGTTGGTACGGAGCAGGGCATAAGCCACCAAAAGCTGCTCGCCATTTTGAATGGATCGGCTCAGATACCAAGAATTCTTAAGGTTTATTATTCCCTGTTTGGGTGGTTGGCGGCTGTCAAATTCCACATCAAATGGAATGCCGCTGGTGGTCCAATCGGCCACTTGTTTATCATTGTAAATAACAAATCCGACTCCTTTTTTCTCCCACTTACCACACAGGCTTTGAAGACTGATGTCACTTTCGTTAATCTCGTTTAATTGTGCCTGAATAGACGCATCTAACGCAAGGATATCCGCTTGAATTTCCTCCGCGCTGTGCTGCTCAATTTGGTGCGCCATACGCTTGCCCTGATAGGATGCGAAAAGGCCGATGGCCAACGTTATTCCAAGAAAAAAGAGGAGTTTTCTCACAGTAGGCAAACGCGTTCGTCCAAAGATAAGGTTTGAACAAAGGCCATTCCATTATAGTCTGTTCCGAGAATAAAAGTTGAAAGCACAAAAAAGGCAGCTCTTGGCTGCCTTTTTCCATTTCTAACTACGAATGATTATTGAATAATCAATCGATGTTGTTCTGTTTTATCTCCTGCCATGAAGCGGATGAGGTACAAACCACTTTGCAATTTCGAATCCACAATAATCGAAGTTGAACCAGCAGGGATTACTTGGCTATAAACCAACTGCCCTGCACTGTTGAACACGTCAAATGCCCCAGCTTTTTCAGTTGCAGCGTATTGCATTCTGAACTCACCCTCGGTTGGGTTTGGGTAAAGAAGCGTGGTAATTACGTTATCGTCTGCAATTCCAACGGTAGAGCAAACAGCGGCTTGTGCTGGGTCAGCATAAACAGCTACTGAATTTACAATTACTCCGGTGTTGTTTTGCGAAACAGACCAGTTTGTACCCACGTTATTATCTGTAGAAGGATCACAAAGTACCAAAGAGTAGCCTTGTCCGTTAGCAGACGTTGGCCAAGGGGCAATGTCGTCATATCCTACGGTGTCAATCAAACCAAGACTAGGATGTCTGAGCGAAATACCTTCTCCGTTGTTGCTCAACTGTGTTGTAGCTCCGTCCCACTGCAATGCCTCAACGCCAAAAGCAGCTTCAAAGATTACAGAGTCTCCAGCAATAATGACGTATTCGCCTGCTCCCAACACAAAGTCAGAAGGAAAGGTGAACGAAAAACCAGAGGCGAAAAAGAACCCATCCATTCCAATGGCATTTAAACCTGGGTTGTACACTTCAACGAATTCAAGCGAATCATTGCCTGATTCTGGAGAGTTATACATAATCTCGGTAATTACAGGATTTGGACCTCCAGCCGTTTGTGCAAGCGCTAAACAAGTAGATGAGATTGCGGCAATAACGGTTAATGTTGTGTAGAGTAGATGTTTTTTCATGTTTAGTTTATTTGAAACAAAAATACGAACCTGCAATTCCAATAGGCATTAAAAGATGATGAATCTTTTTGTCGATTGGTTGTTGCCTGATTCAAGACGAAGAAAATAAACCCCAGATGCGAGTTCGTTTACATCCAATTGAACTGTATTTGTTCCTAAAGTAAAATCTTTCTCAGGAGTTGAGATTAAGGTCTTACCTAGCACATCAACGATGGAAAATGCAACATCAGCAGCTTTAGGCAAGGTAAAGTTTACGTTAAGCAATTCTGAAGTTGGATTTGGATAAATAGAAATGTGGGAAGCAGTTAACCACGAATCCTCTATTCCGGCAGTCAAATCAATGTTGATATCATCTAAAAACAGTCGGTTGTTTCCGTTAGATGTGAACGAAAAACGAAACCGAAAACCATCTTCTAAGTACGTAGAGGGAATGTTTACGACTTCTTGATTCCACTGTAATTCTGTGGGAACGAAAGGAGCCGTTTGCGGATCGGCTGTTTCTAAACCGGCACCTGTTAAACTTAACCGCGTTGACCAATTGGTTTCGCAATTGCGCGATACTTGAACCAGCAGTTTTGAGCCTGTAGCGGCCAACTCCGAAGCGGCATACGCATATTTGAAAGCAAGCTTCATTTGCGTAGCACCACTAAGGTCGATGGGTGGGCCGTAGAGCTCATTAATGGTCAGTCTGTTAACCAACCAATTGTTGACAAGCAACGATTGAGTGCCACTGCTTGCAGCTAGCTGATTTTCGGCCCAAAAACTGTCTTCGCTGGCAGCGTTTGCGTGCCATTTATTATTGATGCTTAATGGATTGTTTTCAAATGAATCTGAAAACGGATAAGACCAAGATGAATCGGAAAGTAAAGTGATGTAATTTTCTTTGGTTACCGTGGCCGAATTGCCATTGGAATAGACCGTAAGCGACACATCAAAACTGCCTGGTTGGTAGTAAACCACAATGGGTTCCTCCATCAGCGAAAAAGGCGAATCGCCTCCCGGAAATTCCCAATACACCGAATCAGTCTCTCCATGATAAGAGGTGTTTGTAAATGTGACAGCTCCTCCGTTGGGACCGCAGAAGAAAGTCTGGTCGGCCTCAAAATCGGCAGCGCAAAGACCAGCTTGCGGTGTAACTCCCGTGGCAATCAGGTTGGCGGGTGTCCAAAGGTTGTGTCGGTTGGCAATGGGCGAATTCAAAGCCGCACGCATCCGTGTCTTCTGCCCTTCGGTGAACATGATATTGCAGTAGGAATAATCCATCGCATTCTGAACGTTATCTCGTGCGTTTCCGCACGAAGCAGCATTGAGATTGCAAGTACTCCAACCAATGGTATTCGGAGTATCATCAACCAAATCATCTTCTCCACAATTTGATGCCTGGCCAACCGGTAAGTAATAGAAGTTGGGAACGTTATTGCCGCCCCAAATGTGGTGCAGGTTCAGGTAGTGGCCGCACTCATGTGCAAAGGCAACGGAGCGTGTGAGGTCTGATGTTCCGATAGTGCCAACATAGCTATGCGCAATAACAATCCCGTCCCAAGCTGGAATGGTATCTGCATCGGCAGGCCACACACAATGGCCCGCAAGGCCAGCTGCGTTGGAAACGACATAGACGTTCAGGTACATGCTCGGATTCCAATGAACGAGGTCCTTTACGCGGTGATCTCCACTATTTGTAAGGTCGGATGCAATGCGGTTGATACCGCTGTGGCAATTCCCTTCGGGGTCTTTGGTGGCCAAGGCAAATTCAATCTCTGTATCGGCATGTATGGGTTTAAAGTCGGGATGAATATCTGCCGTATCTTCTCTTGTTTTGCGAAAAGTCTCATTCAAAATCCGAAGTCCATCCAGAATCTGCTCGCGCGAGATGTTCTCATTCCCAAACTTATGGATGACATGAAAGACAACTGGAATGGTGTAAAGCTGTCCACCTCTAGGCGAACCCTGAGCCTGTCGAAGGGCATATTCTATTGTAAAAGCATCCAGTTCTGCATCGCGCTCAACCACCGCCTGCGCAATCTTCGGATTGGCTTGAAGCGTTTGTATGCGTATCTCGTCCGCCCCGCAATGGAGGAGGTTTTGGGCTTGGGAAGAAAAGGTAACGAGTAGGAGAAGGGGTAGAAGTTGTTTCATGCGGCTAAGATAGTGGCGTGCGTCATTGCGAGGAACGAAGCAATCTCTACTTAATCTCAATCTTGCTTGCTACCTAGGTACGGGCACCCGTTATGCGCTCAGCTAAACGCGCGCCATCGCGGAAAATCTTGTGCACAGTCTTTAGGTCACGCACAGTTCGTTGAACAGACCCTGAACAGACTCATCAAACAACCGACCGCTACCATCAAACAACCGACCGCTACTATACTTCAAACAACCGCTCACCTTATCGTAACCGTATGGTTAAAGCGCCAACTAGGATAGACTAAAAAAGAAACGCCCATCCAACGTAGTCGGACAGGCGTTTTTTAGTTACTCTTGGTTGATGTTGATTATCCCTCTTCCAGTGCAGCGGCTCCACCAACAATCTCGAGAATTTCGTTAGTAATAGCTGCTTGTCTTGCCTTGTTGTAAGACAGTTTCAATGCTTTCAAGATGTCCGAAGCATTGTCTGTTGCCTTGTGCATGGCCGTCATACGCGCACCGTGCTCAGAAGCATGGCTATCAAGCGTGGCCGCATACAATTGCGTTTTCAATGAGCGTGGGATAAGATCGGCAACAATCTCGGCTTTGGCAGGTTCGAAGATGTAATCGGTAGAAGACGTTTTTTCTGTCACTTCGGGTGGCGCAACAGGCAAGAACTGCTCTGCAACGCACAACTGTGTAGCGGCATTTTTAAACTGGTTGTAAACCACATCTACACGGTCATACTTTCCTTCTACGAAGGTATCCATGATCTTCTGCGCAATAGGCGAAATGACATCAAAAGTCAGATTGTCATACACGCTATCGTTGCGCTCAATCACATTGAAATTTCTACGCTTCAAAAACTCGCCCGATTTCTTTCCGATGGAAAGAACATCAATCTGTTTTCCAGCATAGGCACCATTTGCAAGGCTCAACACCTTCTTGTTTACGTTTGAGTTGAAACCACCGCACAAACCACGATTAGACGAAACCGCTACAATCAGTACTTTCTCAATCGGACGCTCAATAGAATAAGCCCCACCTTCTGATGAATCCAAGCTTGCGCTCAAGTTGGCAAGAATCTCTTGTAATTTGCTGGCATACGGACGCATTCTCGTGATTGCATCTTGCGCTCTACGCAATTTTGCAGCCGATACCATCTTCATTGCAGAGGTAATCTGCTTGGTTGATGATATCGATGTAATTCGTTCGCGTACTTCTTTTAATCCGGCCATTCGATTCGATAATTAGCTAATTAGCTAATGTGCTAATTGATCAATTAATATTTGCCAGCTAGGTCGGCAGCAACTGATTCAAGTGTTCCTGTTACTTCGTCTGTCAATTGACCTGCTTTCAACGCATCAAGGATATTACGGTGTTTTGCATCCATGTAATCCAAGAACTCAGTTTCAAAAGCTCTTACTTTCTCTACAGGAACTTTTCTCAATAGACCTTTTGAACCAAGGTAAATGATGGCAACTTGCTTCTCAACAGAAACAGGAGCGTATTGTCCTTGTTTCAAGATTTCCACGTTACGCTTTCCTTTTTCAAGTACGTTCATGGTAGCAGCATCAAGGTCAGAACCGAACTTGGCAAATGCCTCAAGCTCACGGTACTGTGCTTGGTCCAATTTCAATGTACCAGCAACTTTCTTCATCGACTTGATCTGAGCCGAACCACCAACACGCGATACCGAAATACCTACGTTAATCGCTGGACGAACACCTGAGTTGAACAAGTTCGACTCCAAGAAAATCTGACCGTCAGTAATCGAAATTACGTTGGTTGGGATATAGGCAGATACGTCACCCGCTTGAGTTTCGATAATTGGAAGCGCGGTCAACGAACCACCACCTTTTACTTTTCCTACCAATGAAGGAGGAAGGTCATTCATGTTCTTAGCAACCTCATCATCGTTAATCACCTTGGCAGCACGCTCAAGAAGACGGCTGTGTAGGTAGAAAACGTCTCCTGGGTAAGCCTCACGACCTGGAGGTCTTCTCAAAAGAAGAGATACCTCACGGTAAGCTACCGCTTGTTTCGATAGATCATCATAAATGATCAATGCTGGACGACCGGTAT